>VAXB01000180.1 GCA_005883995.1 Actinomycetota bacterium | reverse complement strand
GGCGCTGGAGCGCCTGGCACGCGACTAGTTGTAGTTCCCAAGGACGTTGTTCAGCCGCGACGCTGGCGGCTGGTGACTGAGGCTGCCGTGGGGTCGTCGGTAGTTGTATCGATCGAGGTAGAGGGGAAGGGTTGCGGTTCGCTCCGTCGAGCTGCCGTAGATGCGCGCGTAGGCCCATTCGTTGAGCAGCGTTTGGATGAGCCGCTCGGCCTTCCCGTTCGTGCGCGGCCGGCCGGGTCTGATCCGGAGCTGCTTGAGGCCGAGGGCGCGGACTGCTCGCTGGTAGTCGTGGGCGATGAAGCAGGCGCCGTTATCGGTCATCACGGCTTTGACCGTGACACCACGAGCTGCGTACCAAGCGACGGCGCGTCTGAGGAAAGCGACCGCGCACGCGGCGGTCAGATCGTCGAGGACTTCTGCGTAGGCGAGCCGGGAGTAGTCGTCGATGACGACGTGGAGGTATTCGTAGCCGGTGAGGTGGACCTTGCGTCCGCCGCGCGTGCGGGCGTGCTCGCTGCTGCGCACGCCGGTCACGCGATGTCCCGCGCCGAGCGCTGAGATGCGCCCGAGCTTCTTGATGTCGATGTGGATGAGCTCGCCTGGATGGCGGCGCTCGTACCGGTTGGGTGGCTCGAGCGGGTCGAGCCGGGAGCGCTTGCCAAGCCCGATCCGCTTCAGCCAGAGCGAGACCGTCGACAGTGGCAGATCGAGCACCTCGGCGATCTCGGCCGCCGTCATCCGCACCCGGCGTAACCGCTCGATCGCGAGAAGCCGCTGCTGCGGCACCCGCGTCGGCGATCGCCGCGGCCGCGAGGAACGGTCGAGCAGCTGCCGATCGCCGGCGCGATAGCGTGACAGCCACTTCGCCGCGGTACGGATGCTGCAGCCAGCCGCCTCGGCCGCCTGCCGCAGCGTCCATCCCTCCTCCAAGACCCGCCGGCACATCAGACGGCGACTACTCGGACAGGTCCGATGATTAGCGTGAAGCTTCATCCGGTGTCCTCCTCTGGAGCTGGTGGCTTCGACACCCCCAGCCTCCAGGGAGGCCCGGATGAACAACCTGCTTAGGAACTACAACTAGCCGACGCCGGTGCAGCCGGTGAACCCGAGCTGGCGCTCCAACGCGTTGATCCGCACACGCGACCGATGAAGGTCGCTCAGGCCGGCCTCGTACTGCGCGCGCGTGCGCGCCGCCGCTGCGGCGCGAAGCGTGCGCAGGATGTCGGCATTCCGGTCGAGCTCGGCGAGGAAGCGACTGTAGGTCGGCGCCACGTCGGTCGGCGGCTTCAACGCATGGAAGCGCTTGACGCCGTCCTCCACGACCGAGAGGACCGCGCCGAGGTAGCCGGTTGCGTTCGTCGCCGTTGCCGGGCCGCGCGGGATCTGGGCGATCGTCCGGGCCTGGTCGACGCAGATCTTGCCGGCACGCTTCGCGAGCTCGGCCTGCGAGAGCCGCGAGCTCCCACCGCAGGCGGTGAGGGCGAGCACGAGCGCGGCAATCGCGATGGCTTTCACGCCCGCGGACGCTCCATCAGTCGCTCGGATGGATCGCGGAAACCGAACTGCCGGTACAGGTTGTGCGCGTCGCGCGTGTGGAGCACCCAGGGCAGGTTCGCGAACGGCCCGTTCTCGACCATCTCGCGAACCAGCTCGATCCCGAGCCCACGGCCCCGGTAACCGCCGAGGACGTAGACGTCGGCGAGATAGACGAGCGTCACCCCGTCCGTGTGCGCGCGGGCGAAGCCGACCTGGCTCGACCCGTCGTAGAGCCCGACGACGCGCGCAGCGTCGGCGACGAGCCGGGCGACGACGTCGCGTGGTCGCCCTTTCGCCCAGTACGACTCGTTGGCGAGAAAGTCGTGCACGGCGTCGACATCGACGCGACCCGGATCGTCGTCGAGCATGAGATTGGCGTCGAGCGCTCGCTGCACCGGGGCATCCTCGCAGGCGCTGCGGATCGGCCGAGTCGCTCGCATTCCGCCGGGACGCCGCCTGGGACGCACCACGGGACGACGTCGCGCCGGGGCGGCGGCCACGCGGCGTCCACGTCGGCTCCGCGCGTCTGCGGGGCAGCGCGCGAATCCGTCGCACAATTGGAACAGACGCGTCGCAGTCTTCCCGGTATCGTCGATGTCAGCGGGTGGCGGGCGGCGGTCCCCACCCGGGTGGGGATGCGCGCGCGTGTACCTGGTAGGCGCTACGCGCTTCGCAGCGCGCGCAGCCGGAAGCTGCCGAAGTACTCGTACGCCGCGGTGATCACCGCCAGCGCGTCACGCGCCGAGCGGTCGGAGATCCCGATACCTGCGTCTGCGAGCGGTCGAGCCAGCATCGACTCGATCCCTGAAATCCCCATCGTCGAGAGCGCGAGCGCGCCATCGGCGCAGCCACGGCAAACGGCGCCGCCCGCGCGCGCCGAATAACCGACGAGTGTCCCCTCGGTGGAACCACAGTCAGCACAGCTCGTCAGATGCGGGAGATAGCCCGACAGCCACAGCAGCTTGAGCTGGAACGACAGCACGAGTGGATCGAGCGCGGGCCGCAAAGCGCGGGCCGGCAGCGCGTCGAGCAGCTCGAGGAACCTCGTCAGCGCCTGGAACGCACGCTCGTTCCGCTCCTGCTCGCTGAACAGCCTCAGCATCGCCTCGGCCCCGACGAGACCGACAGCGAGGCGGTACTGGTCCTCCCGCGACTCCCGATGAGAGGCGACGAGGTCCACTCCGGTCACGGTCTGCAACTCGCCCGAGCCCTGATGGAGCATGAGGGTGACGTGGGAGAGCGGCTCGAGCCGCGCGCCGAACCTCGATTTCGTCTTTCTGATCCCCTTCGCGATCGCACCGATCCGGCCGCGGTCGAGCGTGTAGAGGTGGAGGACGCGGTCGGCCTCGCCAAGGCGAAACGACCGGAGAACCACTGCCTCCGTGCTGTATGTGCGTCCAGCCATGGCGTTTTCAGTCTAGTGAGGCGGGTGGGCGGAACCCGTTCCGCCGCTTCCCCGTTTCATTCACGTGGCAAGGATCGAGATGTACACGACACGCTGGTGTGGCTACTGCGTTCGCGCAAAGGCGCTCCTCCGGGATCGGGGCTTCGAGTTCGAGGAGATCTCGCTCGACGACGACCCGGCATTCCGCCAAAAGCTCCACGATCTGACCGGCGGCTGGACGGTTCCGCAGATCCTGATCGACGGCCGGCCGATCGGCGGCTACACCGAGCTGTGGCGGCTCGACCGCGACGGCCGGCTCGACGAGCAGCTCGCCGCCTGAGAGCCCGCCTTCACTTCAGCCGCTGGCATCGGGGGCAGTACCACGTCCCGCGGCCGGCGACGCGAATCTTGTCGGTCGGAGTTCCAAAGCGCTCGCACGGTTCGCCGCCTCTGCCGTAGACGTTGAAGGCCGTTTGCATCCGACCGCGCTGTCCATTCGGCGTGGCGTAGTCCCGGAGCGTCGCGCCCTGGCGCGCAATCCCGGCGCGAAGGGACGCCTTGACCGCTCGCGTCAGCTCTGCAACCTCGTCCGCCGTGAGGTCGCCGGCGGGACGAAGGGGATGAATCCGCGCACGCCAGAGCGCCTCGTCGACATAGATGTTGCCCATCCCGGCAAGCGTCCTCTGGTCGAGCAGCGCCGCCTTGATCGGCGCGCGGCGGCCACGGATCTCGTCGCTGAGCCGCGCCGGCGTGAACGCGCGCTCGAGCGGCTCGCGTCCGAGCCGGTCGTCCAGGTAGGCGTCGAGGTCGTCGTCTCGTGCAACGAGCCAGGTCCCGAAGCGGCGGACATCCCGGTAAGCGACGTCCGATCCGTCGTCTAATCTGACAACGGCGCGTCGATGCGGATCGTCGCCGAGCTCACCCGCAGCAGCGTGTCGCAGGCTCCCCGTCATTCGGAGGTGGATCAGGAGAGAACAACCGGACTCGAACCTGACGATCAGATACTTGCCGCGGCGGTCGACGAACCGGACGCGTTCCCCCTCGAGTTGCGCGGCGACCGACGCCGGATCGAGGGGACGCGTCAACCGTGGATCGTGGATCTCGACGTGCTCGAACGTGCGCCCGACGAGCGAAGGCTCGAGCTCTGCGCGCACCGTTTCGACCTCGGGTAGCTCCGGCACGACGCCAGCGTAACCGGGCGCGTCAGCCGATCGTCTCGAGCACGATCGGCCGTGCGTGCGGAGCGTTCGCGCCGATCGTGTACGCCCCGAGGACGTCACCGCCCGCACGTTCGGCCGATGCCGGATCGCGTGCATGCACCTCCGCGAGCGGTTCGCCGTGGCGGACGTAGTCGCCCCGCTTCTTCAGGCAGCGGACGCCGACCGCATGGTCGATCGCGTCCTCCTTCGTCGCGCGCCCGGCGCCGAGCTGGAGCGCCGCGTTGCCGATCGCAATCGCGCCGAGCGCCTGCACGTGGCCCTCCTCGGGCGCGGTGATCGTGCGAACGACGGCCGCGACCGGGAGCGCGTCCGCGCGGGGATCTCCGCCCTGCGCGCGGATCCAGCGCTCGTACATCGCGAACGCGCCGCCGTCGGCGATCGACGCCTGCGCCAGCGCACGAGCGTCTGCGTCCCCCACCCCGAGATCCGAAAGAACGAGGAGATGGGCTGACGCCTCGACGACGAGCTCCGTGAAGTCGGCGGGACCGAACCCACGGAGCGTCTCAATTACCTCCCGGATCTCGACGGCGTTCCCGACCGCGTGACCGAGCGGCTGATCCATATCGGTGAGGACGCAGACGACGCGCCGACCCGCTCGTTCACCGAGGGCGAGCATCTCGTGCGCGAGCTCGCGTGCCGCGTCGATCGTCTTCATGAACGCGCCGTCTCCGACCTTGACGTCGAGCACGATCGCGTCTGCGCCGGCGGCAATCTTCTTCGACATGATGCTGGACGCGATCAACGAGACGTTTTCGACCGTCGCCGTCACGTCGCGGAGCGCGTAGAGCAGCTTGTCAGCGGGAACGAGGTCGGCGGACTGGCCGATGATCGCGAGGCCGACGTCGCGCACCTGCGCGACGAAGTCGTCCGTCGCAAGCTCGACGCGGAATCCCGGAATCGATTCGAGCTTGTCGAGCGTGCCGCCGGTGTGCCCGAGGCCGCGACCGCTCATCTTCCCGAAGGGCACACCGCACGCCGCGACGATCGGGCCGACGGCGAGCGACGTCTTGTCGCCGACACCCCCTGTCGAGTGCTTGTCGACGACCGTGCGGCCGAGCGCTGCGTGCAGGTCGATCGTCGCACCGCTCCTGATCATCGCCTCGGTCAGCGCGAAGGTCTCGGCTGACGACAGTCCGCGGAAGTAGACGGCCATGCAGAAGGCCGCCATCTGGTAATCCGGGACGGTGCCGCCGACATACTCGAGGACGAGGTCACGGAGCTCGTCTGCAGCAAGCTCGCGGCCGTCGCGCTTACGCTGGATCAGCTCGGCGGCGTGGACCACGCCTCAGCGATCGACGATCGGCTGACCGGGAATTCCTCGTGACGGCGCCTTGCCGCCGAGCCAGCCGTTCACGGTCGCGCCGACATCTGCGAACTCACCGGCGTGGACCCGTCCGCTGGCGTTCTTGCCCTCGACGTAGGCGAGCAGGAGCGCGTGCTCGCGCGAGTGGTCGGTCGACGGCGTCGTCGGATCGCAGCCGTGGTCCGACGTCAGGATCAGCAGGTCGTCGGGCTTCAACGCGTCGAGCAGATCGGGGAGCCGCCGGTCGAAGTCCTGCAGGCAGCGGTGGAAGTTGATCGGGTCGTTGCGATGCCCCCACAGCATGTCGGTCTCGACGAGGTTCGTGAAGATGAGCGCGTCGTCGACCGCGCGGAGCAAACCCTCCGTCTGCGTGATTCCGTCGACGTTCGATTTCGTCGGGTGCGAATGGTCGATGTCCTGGCCGGCGAAGATGTCGGAGATCTTGCCGACGCCGTGCACTTCCGCACCCGCGTCGCGGATCAGCGACAGGTAGTTCGGCCGCCTGGGCTCGAGTGAGAAATCGTGGCGGTTCGACGTGCGCTCGTAATTACCGGGCTCACCGACGAACGGACGCGCGATCACGCGTCCGACCGCATGCTTCCCGGTCAGGATCTCGCGCGCGGCCCGGCATGCGTCGTACAGCTCCTGCAACGGAATCGTCTCCTCGTGCGCGGCGATCTGGAACACGGAATCGGCGGAGGTGTAGACGATCCACTTCCCGGTCCGCTGATGCTCCTCGCCGAGTTCCTGGATGATCTCGGTGCCCGAAGCCGGTTTGTTGCCGAGCACGCCGCGCCCAGTTCGATGCATGAACGGGTCGATCACGTCGTGCGGGAAGCCGTGCGGATAGGTCGGGAAGGCCTGAGCGGTGACGATGCCCATCAGCTCCCAGTGGCCCGTCGTCGTGTCCTTGCCCAGCGCCTCCAGATTCGGCAGGTCGAGGCCGCCGACCGTGCGCGCCACGTTCCCGAGCGTGTTCGAACCTTCGTCGCCGTAGTCCCCCGCGTCGGGAAGAGCGCCGGCGCCGACGGCATCGAGCACGATCACGCACGCCCGCGGCATGCGGCTATTCTAGGTTGGTCGTGGCGAATCTCCTCGGACTGATCGGCTTGGCGGTGTTCATCGCCTTTGTGATCGCCCTTGCCGCGGGCATGACGTGGCTGGTCGTGAAGATCTCGCCCGCGAAGAAGACCTAGACGGCGGACAACGGCAGCACGTCGTCGAGCGGCGAATAGTCGAGGTTGTGCGCCTCGGCGACCGCTTCGTACGTCACCCGGCCGTCGAGGACGTTGACGCCACGTGCGAGCGCGCGGTCGCGTGCGACCGCTTCGCGAAGCCCGTTGTCGGCGATTGCCTCGACGTAGGGCAGCGTTGCGTTCGTCAGTGCGTTCGTCGACGTGATCGGTACTGCGCCGGGCATGTTCGCGACGCAGTAGTGCGTGACGCCGTCGACGGTGTAGACGGGGTCGCTGTGTGTCGTCGGCCGCGACGTTTCCGTGCATCCGCCCTGGTCGATCGCGACGTCGGCGAGCACCGATCCGTCCTTCATCGCTTTCACCATCTCGCGCGTCACGAGCTTCGGCGCACGCGCGCCGGGGATGAGCACAGCGCCGATCACGACGTCCGCCTCCTGCACCGACTCTTCGATCTGAAGGCTCGAAGACATCACGAGGCTCAGCCGCCCCGAGAAGACCTCTTCCAAGTGGCGCATCCGGTCGATCGAGCGGTCGAGGATCGTGACGCTCGCGCCGAGCCCGAGTGCGATCACGGCGGCGTTGTAGCCGACGATCCCGCCGCCGATGATCAGAACTCGGCCGGGCGCGACACCCGGCACACCCCCGAGCAGAAGACCGCGGCCGCCGAGTGGCTTCTCGAGGAAATACGCGCCGGCCTGCGCCGCGAGCCGCCCGGCGATCTCGCTCATCGGCGCCAGCAGCGGCAGCGCGCCGCCGTCGGTCTCGACAGTCTCGTACGCGACCGCGGTGATCCCGCTCTCGACGAGCGCGCGTGTCAGCGGCTCGTCGGCGGCGATGTGCAGGTACGTGAACAGGACGAGGCCTTCCCGCAGGCGTTCGTACTCGGCCTCGATCGGCTCCTTCACCTTCAGCAGGAGCTCCGCTTCGCCCCAGACCTCGCCGACGTCACCGATCCTCGCCCCAGCCGCCTCGTACGCGTTGTCAGGAAAGGCACTGCCGACGCCCGCATCTCGTTCGATCAGGACCTCGTGCCCGTGCTGGACGAGCTCGCGCGCGCCCGCAGGCGTCAGCGCGACGCGGTACTCGTCCGCCTTGATCTCTTTTGCGACACCGATCCGCACGGCGCGCGAACCCTATCCGTTCGGCCCCGCGTTTCCGCCCGGCAATCGGCGCACTTCCGGCGCAGACACGCGCGCCGAACCTCGGTAGCGTGAACCGCGAGGGTGGCGGGCTGTTCCCCACCCTCGAACCGGGTGGGGGTGCGCGGACATGGCCTCGGTGGTCAGGTGCGGGTGCGGAGGTACAGGAGCAGCCCGGCGATCGTCTTCGCGTCTTCGAGCTCGGGCAAATGCTGCTCGATTTCGTCGACGCGCCAACGGACGACTTGCACGTCCTCGTCCTCCTCGGGGCTCGCCTCGCCCTGCTCGACATCCTCGGCGAGGAAGAGGTGCATCCGCTCGTTGCAGAAGCCGGGGGTCGTGAAGAACGCGCCGAGCTCGCGCCACCGGCCGCCGTGAAGGCCGACTTCCTCGGCGAGCTCGCGCTTCGCGCTTTCGAGGGGCCGCTCGCCCTCCTCCAGCGTCCCCGCCGGTAGCTCGAGCAGCCGCTTGCGCGCCGGCTCGCGCAACTGGCGGACGAGCATGACGAAGCCAGCTCGATCGACCGCGACGATCGCGGTCGAGCCCGGGTGGCTGACGATCTCGCGCGCGCGTCCGTCCCATTCCTCGACGACAACGTCGAATTGCTTCCCCTCGTACGCCGTTCTTGCGTTGCTCGGTTCGGTCACGCTGCCAGCTTTTCCACGAGACGGCGTTCCTCATTCCCGAACCACGGCGGTTCGCCGGCGCGGGCGTTCGCGCGCGCGTGCGCCGGGTTGCGAGTCGCAGGAATCACGACGTCGACACGCTCGTCCGATAGCGCCCACTTCAACAGCGCCTCCGGCCACGATTCGACGCCGAGACGATCGAGCTCCGCCCGAGGTGGCGATCGGCGGACGAGGGCGCCCTCGCCGAGCGGCCGCATCACGATGACCGCGATCCCGAGCTCCGCCGCGAGTGGCAGCAGGTCGCGCTCGCACTCCCGCTCGTGTGGATTCAGCGGAAGCTGCAGTGTCTCGAATCGACCCGTCCGAAGTGCCACGGCGAGCTCGTCGAAAGCGCTCGCCGCGTAGTGCGTGACGCCGAGCTTGCCGATGCGGCCGTCGGCCCGCTCGGCCTCCAGCCACGCCAGATGCTCCCGCCACCCGACGAGGTTGTGCACCTGCTCGATCTCGACATGCCCGAACCATTTGATCTGGCGCCGAAACTGCTCGTGACCCTCGTCGACCGATGACGTCCAGATCTTCGTCGCCACCTCGGCCTCGTCGCGTCGCCGGGCCAACGCCGCCGCCAACGACGCCTCGGCGCCCCGGTACATCGGCGACGAGTCGACGAGGCCGTAGCCGGCGTCAAGCGCGGCATCGACGACAGCCGTCGCCTCGCCGGCGTCGCCGCCGAACGTGTTCCACGTTCCGAGGCCGACCACGGGCCCGAGCCGCCGCCTCTCCATCAGGTGAGGCTGCGGGCGAGCCGGCCGGCGGCGAACGCCGCGGCGAAGAACCAGGGATCGTCGTCGGCGCCGCGCCCCATCGACTCGAGCGGGAGACCGGCGCACGCCTCGCGCCAGTCGTCCACGTCGACCGGATCGAGCCGGCCGACGTCTGGCGGATCGATCGGGCAGCCGACCGGCCACGCAGCGCGGCAGCGCTCGCCCCACAGGGAGAGGACGGTCTCGGCGTGATGGGAGACGCCCCTTTGCCGCGGTCGCTCGTCGCGCTCCGAGACACGCACGGCGAGGATCGGCGCACCGCCCAGCGCCGCCGCCGCGGCAACCGCGTCGGCGGCCGCCGTGCCGCCGTGCCCGAGCGGCGTGCCCGTGCCGACGACGCCCGGCCCGATCGCGCAGACGACGGCGTCGGCACCGGCCTCTTTCGCGTACGCGAGGGCCGAGTAGACCGACACCGTCTCGACGTCGGCGCCGAAGCACGCACCGGCGGCTGCGGTTCGTTCGATCAGCCCGCGCTCACGCAGCAGCCGCAGAGCGTCCGACAACGCGACCGGGAGCGCTCCGCCCGGAAGCTGGACGTAGACCACGCGCCGCCCGGCGAGCCCGGCGCACACCGGCGCGACCTGACTGTGGAGCGAGCACGCGACGACCGGCATACCCCCGAGCCGCGCGGCTCCCGCGGTCGCCGTTTCCTCGACGTGCGGGAGTGCAAACTGCAACGGCGTGTACGGCAGCTTCATCACGTGGGCGCCGTCCTCGCCCGGCAACTCGAGGCCGCGTGTCAGGTTTGCGTACAGCACGTCGAACCCGCCGGAACCAAGACCGAGCGCGCGCGCCTGCACGTTGACGACGACGTCGTCGCCGAGCGCGACCGGGCCGGTCACCACCGGATACGCGACGCACGCCTCGCCGTCGACCTCGAGTCGCGCGAGGCCTTCACGCCGCTCGACGACGGCGGTGACGGTACCGCGCCGGAGACTAAGCGGCATGCTCGCGCGCGACGTCGAGCAGCGCGAGAGTCACGTCGACCATTCGGTCGAGGTCGTCGACGGCGATCCGCTCATCGGGCGTGTGGATGTCCTGCATCCCGTTCGCAAGATTGAGACAGCGCAGGCCGCGTTCGTTGAACACGTTCGCGTCGGCGCCGCCGCCGCTGAGGGCGTACGTCGGCGTGAAGCCGGAGCGTTCGAGTGCCGTGTGCGCGATCCGGACGACGTCGTCGTCCCGCTTGAACCGGTAGCCGCGGTAGCTCTTGTGCACTTCGGTCTCCACCTCGCAGTCCTCGAGGCCGCCCGCGAATGCGATCGCGTCGAGCATTTCCTGCACGACCTCACCGAGCTTGCGCTCGTCGTGCGCGCGCGCTTCCGCGAGAAAGGTGCACCACTCGGGGACGATGTTCCCCGCTGTCCCGCCGTTGATGACGCCGACGTTGGCAGTCGTCTCGTCATCCAGCCGCCCGAGGCGCAGGTCGGCGATCGCCCGGGCCGCGGCCGCGATGGCAGACCGTCCCTCCTCCGGATACATGCCTGCGTGCGCCGCCCGGCCGTGGAACCGCACCTCCATCGAATGCGAGTACGGCGCGCCGAGGATGACCTCCCCGATCGCCGCTGCCTGGTCGTAGACGTAGCCGATGTCCGCTCGGAAACGGTCGTGGTCGAACGCACCCGCCCCGAGGAGGCCGACCTCCTCCTTCGGCGTGAACAGGAGCTCGAGGCCCGCGTGGGGCCGATTCTCGGCGAGCACCCGCCTCGTCGCCTCGAGCATCGCGGCGACCGCCGACTTGTTGTCGGCACCGAGGATCGTGCCGCCGTCGTTCCGCACGAACCCGTCGTCGATCACCGGTTTGATCGGCCCCGTCGGCGGAACTGTGTCGAGGTGCGCGCAAAGGAAGACGGGCGTGCCCGCCCCACCAGCGGTCGGGTCGAGGCGGCAGTAGAGGTTGCCGATCGTCGAGCCGACCTGCGCGCCGGCGCCGTCCTCGTCCACATCGAGGCCGAGGTCGCGCAGATAGCGCGTGACCGCGTCGGCGACGGCACGCTCCTCGCCGGGCGGGCTCGGCAGTGCGGCGAGCTCGGTGAACAGGTCGACGACCTCGGACGGCATTGAGCGATCTTACGGAAGCGATACCTTCCCCGAAGTCGTGAAGTCCCCCGACAGCCTGATCCAGATGGGCCTCCTCGGCGAGGCACTCGAGGACGGACCGGTCGGCGTGCTCGTCGCCGACGAAGAGATGCGCTACATCGCGGCCAACCGCTACGTCTGCCGCCTCCTAGGCTACGACCGGGACGAGCTGCTCCAGCTGCGCGTCACCGACGTCGCCCGGACGCCCACCGCCTCGGATGAGTACGCCGAGATGATCCGCGACGGCGTGCGGCTCGGGACGATTCCGGTCACCTGCCGGAAC
>VAXB01000179.1 GCA_005883995.1 Actinomycetota bacterium | reverse complement strand
CGCGCGCTGCGCGACGCGCCCGAGTGCCCGGGCGGCCGACTCCGGGTAGGAGAACGGCGTCACGCTCGAGCGCGCGAGCGACGCGGGCGTGCCGTCGGCGCTGATCACCGACGCGAGTACCGGTTTGTCGCACGCGGCGACGGTTTCGACCGCCCGCGCGATCGCGGCCGCGACCTCCTCCGCGCCGGCGACGACGGGCGGGACGAAGAGCGCGATCATCGCATCGATTCCCGGATCCGCAAGGACGACGGGAAGTGCGCGTTCGTAGGTCTCCGCCGTCGCGGAACCGAGCATGTCGATCGGATTTGCCACGCTCGCCTCGACGGGAAGCAAGGGCCGCAGCGCCTCCTCGGTTTCCGCGGCGAGCGGCGCCAATTCGAGCCCCGCCGCTTCGCAGGCGTCGGCGCAGAGGATCCCGAGGCCGCCGGCATTCGTGAGCACGGCCACGTTACGGCCTCGCGGCAACGGCTGGCCGGCGAGCAGCGCGGTCGCATCCAGCAACTCGCCGAGCGTCTCGACGCGCAGGACGCCCGCCTGGTGGAACAACGCGTCCACCGCCGCTTCCGAGCCTGCGAGGGCGGCGGTGTGGGACGACGCGGCGCGTGCTCCAGAGGCTGTCCGGCCCGCCTTCATCGCGATGATCGGCTTCGTCCGCGCGACCCGCTGCGCGACGCGCGCGAACTTCCTCGGATTCCCGAACGACTCGAGGTAGAGCACGACGACCTCCGTATCGGGGTCGTCCTCCCAGTACTCGAGCAGGTCGTTCGACGAGACGTCGGCCTTGTTGCCGATCGAGACGAACGACGAGAGGCCGATCCCTCGCGCACCTGCCCGTTCGAGCAGCGCGAGACCGAGCGCCCCGCTCTGCGAGGACACTCCGACGTTGCCGGGCGGAAGCGCGCGTGGGCCGAACGTGGCGTTCAGGCGCGGGCGCGCGACCGCGATCCCCAGGCAGTTCGGCCCGAGCAGGCGCGCGCCGTGCGCACGGACGAGCGCGAGCAGCTGCGCCTGGCGTTCGCGCCCCTCCGCGCCGACTTCGGCGAAGCCTGCGGAGATGACGCAGATCGAGCGGACGCCGGCTTCGAGCGCCTCGTCGGCCGCGGCGAAAACCGCTGGCCCGGGGACGCAGATGATCGCAAGATCGATCGCGACGGGAATGTCGGCGACGGTGGTGTACGCCTGCACGCCGGCAACGGGCTCTGCCGTGCGGTTGACAGGGAAGGCTGCGCCCGCGAAGTCTCCGCGGAGCACGTTGCGGAAGAGCTCGCCGCCGATCGTGCCGCGGCGCGTCGAGGCGCCGACGACGGCGACGGTCGCGGGCGCGAAGAACGGACGCAGCGACGCCGCGACTGCGCGGTGGTCGCGCTCGTCGGCGGAGATCTGGAACGTCTCCGTCGGAGCGAGCCGCAGCCGCACCTCCGTCTCCCCCGCCGCACTGGTGCGCGTGGCTTCGAAACCGGCATCGGCGAAGACGCGCAGCATCGCGGAGTTCGACGTCATCACATCCGCGACGAACTCCTCGATCCCGGCGGACGCGGCCGCGAGCGCGAGTTGCTCGAGCAGCCGCGTCGCGATCCCGCGCCGCTGGAACTCGTCGGCCACCGCGAACGCGACGTCCGCGATGCGCGGGTCGCGCAGGCGCACGTAGCCGGCAAGTGCGACCACCCGCGACCCGTGCATCCCGATCAACGCGCCGCGCTCGTTCCAGTCCGGGTCGAGCACCGGGAGCACGAGACGCTCGTCGACCGTGGGGTGGCCGTGGAACCGCTGCGTCAGGCTGCGGTCGGAGAGGTCCCGGAAGAACGAGAGGATGTCCGCCTCGTCTTCCGACAGCGGCGGGCGCAGGCGCATCGTCGAGCCGTCGCGGAGAACGACGTCCGCGACGTGCCGGGGCTCGATCGCCTCGTCGGTCCGACCCATCTCGGAGAGACTCTCACGGAAGCGCTGTTTTTCGGCAGGGGGATTCGCCGCGGGCCGAATCCGGGGTTTCTCCGGATGGCCACACACCCGCGCAGTGGGACGATCCGGGCATGAGCCGTTCCCGCTTCCACGTCGTGATCGCAGGCGGCGGCGTCGCCGGCCTCGAGGCCGCGCTCGCGCTCCAGGCAATCGCGCGCGATGACGTCTCGGTCGAGATCGTTGCCCCCGAAGTGGAGTTCACCTATCGACCGCTCGCGGTGAGCGAGCCGTTCGAGAAGGGAGAGGTGAAGCGCTTCCCGCTCCACGCGCTTGCAGAGGCGGCCGGCGCCCGGCTCCGCCCGGCGTCGCTTGCGGCAGTCGACGCGGATGAAAAGACGGTGCGGCTCGACGACGGCACGCGCGTCGGCTACGACGCGCTGCTGCTCACGGTCGGCGCTGTGCCGCGAGACGCCGTCGACGGCGCGCTGACGTTTCGCGGAGCGCAGGACGGTGCGGCGCTCGCGGCGCTCCTGGCGCGCGCGACGACCGGGGACGTTCGATCGCTGACGTTCGCAGTTCCGTCGGGAACGACGTGGCCGCTCCCCTTGTACGAGCTTGCCCTGATGACGGCGATGCACCTCACCGATCACGTCACGAACGGCAGCGTCGCCGTCGTCACTCCTGAGGACCATCCGCTCGCGATCTTCGGTCCGACGGCGAGCACCGCGCTCGCCGAGCTGCTCGACCTGCGCGGCATCGCCTTCGAGCACTCGGTCACGCCGGTCGAATGGCGGGATGGGAAGCTACGCGTCGTACCGGAGCGGTGGATCGCCACGGATGCCGTGGTCTCGCTGCCCCGGCTCGAAGGCCCGCGAATCCCCGGCCTCCCGCAGGATTCGAGCGGTTTCCTGCCCACCGACGAATACGGCTGGGTCCTCGGCGTGAACGACGTCTACGCGGCCGGCGACGTCACGCAGTTCCCGCTCAAGCAGGGCGGCATCGCGACCCAGCAGGCGGACGCCGCCGCGAGCGCAATCGCCGCCGACGCGGGCGTGGACGTCCGGCCCGAAGAATTCCGTCCCGTCCTCCGCGGCCTCCTGCTCACCGGTTTCGTTCCCCGCTTTCTCCGGGCCGACGTTACCGGCGCGGGCTCGACGATCGATACCGAGCCGCTCTGGTGGCCGCCGGCGAAGATCGTCGGGCGCCATCTCGCGCCGTTCCTCGCGGAGCACCTTGGTCTGGCGGAGGCGCTTCCGGACGAGCTGCGGATGGATGCAGTTCCCGTCGACGTGGAGCTCGACCGCGTCGAGGGACGCCCGCTCTGGTCGCGCGTCTGACCGGAGATCCGCGCCGGCGCCGCTGGCAATCAGCGGGGGTCGAGTAACTCCCGCGCCGCGCGGGCCGCGACGACGTCTTCTCGCGCGCGGATCATGTGGACGCGGACGCGTGAATCCCGTGAGCCGATCTCGATGTCCGGTTCCGCATTGGCGTTCGCAGCTCCGTCCAGCTCGACACCGAGATGCGCGAGCCGCGCGCAGATGCGCGCGCGAACGGATGCCGAGTGCTCCCCGACCCCCGCGGTAAAAACGAGCGCGTCGAGGCCGCCGACCGGCACGGCCATCGCGGCCACGGCGCCGGCGATGCGATACGTGTAGACGTCCAATGCGAGCCGTGCGGAATGGTCGTCGCTCCGTTCGAGCTCACGGACGTCGCCGGAGCCACCCGATAGTCCCGCGAGCCCCGACTCGTTTTCGAGTGCGTGCTCCAGCGCGTCGGTCGAGACGCCGTGACGGACGAGCTGGAACAGCGCACCCGGATCGATCGAGCCCGCGCGCGTCGCCATCGGCACGCCTTCCAGCGGCGTGAACCCCATCGTGGTATCGACCGACCGGCCGTGGAGGACGGCGGTCACCGAGCAACCGCCGCCAAGGTGGCAGACGACGAGGCGCTCCACCGGCACCCGCTCGGCAGCCCAGCGGACCGACAGGCCGTGAAATCCGTACCTGCGGATCCCCCACTCCTCACGGAACGTCCGCGGCAGCGCATACGTCGCGGCTTCGTCCGGGATCGTCGCGTGAAATGCCGTGTCGAAGACCGCGACATGCGGAACCTCGGGTAGCGCGGCGCGCGCATCGTCGATTCCGGCGATCGCCGGCGCGTTGTGCAGCGGCGCGAGCTCGACGAGCCGGCACAGCTCGTCCTCGACGGAGGCGTCGATCAGCACCGGATCGCGGAACGTCGCGCCACCGTGGACGACGCGGTGCGCGACCGCGTCGACGCCCGGAGGCAGCGCGGCGAGCGACTCGACAGTCCGCGACTCGTCCGCGGCGTCGACAACCGAGAGCTTCAGGCTCGTCGAGCCCGCGTTGACGACGAGGACGCGGTTCAGCCGGGCCAGGTCCAGTCGCGCACGTCGGGGTGGTCCTCCCCCTCCTGACGCGTCCATGCGCGCGCGCGCAGACGCCGGTCTGACATCTCCTGACGCACGGCGCCTGCGCTGTTCGCGAGGCCGGGAACGCGATCGATCACGTCGATCACGAGGTGGTACCGGTCGAGATCGTTGAGCATGACCATGTCGAATGGCGTCGTCGTCGTGCCCTCTTCCTTGTACCCGCGCACATGGATGTTGTCGTGATTCGTCCGCCGGTACGTCAGCCGGTGGATCAGCCACGGATAGCCGTGGTACGCGAAGATCACCGGGCGGTTCGTCGTGAAGAGCGAGTCGAACTCGGGATCCGACATCCCGTGCGGATGTTCCTGCTCCGGCTCGAGCCGCATCAGGTCGACGACGTTCACCACGCGTACCTTCAGTTCCGGCAGGTGCTCGCGGAGCAGCGCCGCCGCGGCAACGGTCTCGAGCGTCGGGACGTCGCCTGCACACGCGAGGACGACGTCCGGCACGGCGCCGTCGTCGTTCGACGCCCAGCTCCAGATTCCGGCGCCGTGCGTGCAGTGGATGATCGCGTCCTCCATCGTGAGGTAGTCCAGCGCGGGCTGCTTCCCCGCGACGACGACGTTGACGTAGTGCCGGCTGCGCAGACAGTGATCGGCGACCGACAGCAGGCAGTTCGCATCGGGCGGAAGGTAGACGCGGATGATCCCCGCGCTCTTGTTGACGACGTGGTCGATGAAGCCGGGATCCTGATGCGAGAACCCGTTGTGGTCCTGCCGCCACACATGTGAGCTGAGCAGGTAGTTGAGCGACGCGATCGGCTGCCGCCAGGGGATGTTCCGCGTCACCTTCAACCACTTCGCGTGCTGGTTGAACATCGAATCGACGATGTGGATGAACGCCTCGTAGCAGTTGAAGAGGCCGTGCCTGCCGGTCAGCAGATAACCCTCGAGCCAGCCCTGGCAGAGGTGCTCCGAGAGCACCTCGACGACGCGTCCGCTCGGAGCGAGATCCGCGTCGGTCGGGAGCGTGACCGCGTCCCACTGGCGGTCCGTCACGGCGAACACGTCCCCGAGCCGGTTCGACGCGGTCTCGTCGGGGCCGAAGATCCGGAAGTTGCGCGGGTTGCAGTCGATCACGTCGCGCAAGAATCCGCCGAGGACGCGCGTCGCCTCGCTCGTGGTCGTGCCGGGATTCACGACGTCGACCGCGTAGTCGCGGAAGTCGGGTAGCTGCAGGTCGCGCAGGAGGAGCCCGCCGTTGGCGTGAGGGTTCGCGCCCATCCGCCGGTCGCCCGCCGGCGCGAGCGCCTGCAGCTCCTCGATCAGCGTCCCCTTGTCGTCGAACAGCTCGTCGGGCCGGTAGCTCCGCATCCAGGCTTCGAGCTCGCGGCGGTGCGCGCCGTTCTGGCGCGTGTCGGCGAGCGGCACCTGGTGCGCCCGCCACGTTCCCTCCACCTGGAGGCCGTCGACCTCCCTGGGGCCCGTCCAGCCCTTCGGCGTGCGAAGCACGATCATCGGCCACTGGGCCCGGTCGACGACGCCGTCCTCGCGGGCAGCGCGCTGGATCTCTGCGATGCGGTCGAGCGCGCTGTCGAGCGCTGCGGCGAAGTCGCGGTGCACCACGGCCGGATCGTCTCCGGCGACGATCATCGGTGCGTACCCGCAGCCCTCGAGCATCGCCACCAGCTCGGGCTCCGGGATGCGCGCGAGCACTGTCGGATTCGCGATCTTGTAGCCGTTCAAGTGCAGGATCGGCAGCACCGCGCCGTCGGTCGCCGCGTCGAGGAACTTGTTCGAGTGCCAACTGGTCGCGAGCGCGCCCGTCTCCGCCTCGCCGTCGCCGATGACGCACGCCGCCAGGAGATCGGGATTGTCGAACACGGCGCCGTACGCGTGCATCAACGAGTAGCCGAGCTCGCCGCCCTCGTGGATCGAACCCGGGGTCTCGGGCGCGGCGTGGCTCGGGATCCCGCCGGGGAACGAGAACTGGCGGAACAGGCGGCGCAGCCCTTCCTCGTCACGGCCGATGTGGGCGTAGAGCTCGCTGTACGTTCCTTCGAGATACGTATTGGCGACGATCCCAGGCCCACCATGGCCGGGACCCGTGATGTAGATGACGTCGAGGTCGCGCTGCCGGATGGCGCGGTTCAAGTGGACGTAGATCAGGTTGAGGCCCGGCGTCGTCCCCCAGTGTCCGAGCAGCCGTGGCTTCACGTGCTCGGCGCGCAGCGGCTCGCGCAGGAGCGGGTTGTCGAGCAGGTAGATCTGACCCACGGACAGGTAGTTCGCCGCGCGCCAGTACGCGTCGATCAGCTCGAGCTCGCTCTCCGACAGCGGGTCCGAGCGCTGCGCAACGTCCGTTCCTGCCATCTCGTCCTCCTTTGCTCGGCCCATCGGCGCGAAACCCGCGGCCAGCCTAACCCTCGTCCGCCAGCCGCTGTGGGTGGCCGAGCGTTCCGTACGTCCGCGTCACGAACCAGCCGGGGAAGCCGCGGAAGCGCAGGCCCATCACGTCTGCAATTCCCTTGTACCGGCCGAGCGTCGCCACCTGGCCGAGCATCCGGTAACGGTACGGACGCGAAGCGCCGCTGCTGAGGTTCTTCGCCAGCCGACGCGCCTGGCGAAGCGCATGCTGGCAGGTCGGGGGGTCGAACTGCCCCGGTGTCGCGGTGTTCGGGACGCGCGCGCCGTCGCCGAGCCCCCACACGTTGTCCCGTCCCTCGACGCGCAGCGTTTGGTCGACGCGGATCCGTCCGCGCTCGTCGACCGGTAGGCCGAGCTGTGCGAGGCGTGGGTGGGCTCGCACCCCGGCCGTCCACACGAGTGTGCTCGTGAGGATTCGGTTGTCGCCGGAAAGCGTGACCGCGTGTGCTTCCGCGCCTTCGAGGGTCGTGCTCGTGTAGATCTCGACGCCCCGGCTCTGTAGCTGCGCCGCCGCGTACTCGCCGAGGCGTTGCGGGATCTCCGGCAGGATCTTCTCCGCTGCGTCGACGAGCACCCACCGCTGTGGGGTCGCGCGGAGCAACGGGTAGTAGCGCATCGCGTCGCGCACGAGATCGGACAACTCGGCGAGCGCTTCGACCCCCGCATAGCCGGCGCCGACGAAGACGAACGTCAGCTCGCGGCGCCGTTCCGCGTCGGTCGCCGCCTCGGACGCGGCTTCCAGTCGCCGGAGGACGTGGTTGCGGAGGTAGATGGCGTCGGCGAGCGACTTGAACCCGAGGCCGTGCTCGCCGAGCCCCGGGATCGGCAGCGTCCGTGAGATTGCTCCGAGCGCGACGACGAGGTTGCGATAGCCGATGGAGAGCAGGTCCGACTCCGTTTCGACGCTCACGCGGTTGTGCTCGAGGTCGAGCGCGATGGCGCGGCCGAGCACGAATTCTGCGTGTGGGCACATCATTCGCAGCGGCACGACGACGTGTCGCGGCTCCAGCGTCCCGGACGCCGCTTCGGGCAGGATCGGCGTGTAGAGCATGAAGTTCTCGGGGCTGACGATCGTCGCGCCGTGACGGCCGAGCTGCCGCGCGACGTAGCCGCCGGCAAACCCGCCGCCGAGGACGAGCGTTCCGCCGAGGGCCTCGCGCTGCACCGCCGTACTGTCTCAGGCGAACCGAGCACGTGGTGCGCAACCGCTACCTCGACCTCCTCGGAGCTGGCCGGAACATTCTCCCTACGCGCCGAGCTCAACGCCGGCCTGACGTGCCCTTTTCACGACCCTCGCGAATCCGTCACGGTTTCGTAACGACGCCGCCGTAGCGTCGGGCGGAGGAGGTGGCGCCGATGAGATTCCCGACGGTCGGGAAGGAAGCGAAGGGTGCGGCGCGCCTGCTCCTGGCGGCGCTTCCCGCTGTCGGAGCCGTCTTCACGGCGCTGGCGATCACCGGCGACCTCGTCGGGCGGATGGCGCGGAACCACCCGTTCGCCGCGTTCGGCGCGTTCGGCGACGCAGCGCTCGCCGTGTTCCTCGGTGGGGTCGCCGCGTTCGCGCTCCCCACAGGCTCGCGCGCGGAGCGGCGCGTGCTGCTCGCGGGGCTGGCCGCGCTCGGCGCGTCGCTGACGTTCGGCGTCTATGCCGGCATCCGCACGTGGAGCGACCGCACGGAGCCGAGCATCACCGTCACGCCGCACGGGGCAACGGTCGCCGTCGCCGTGCGCGGCACCGGCCTGCGGGCGAAGGACCACATCGTGGTCGAGGTCGAGCAACTGTTGCGCCGAGACGAAATCGGCGGTCCGCCATCGTGGATCCCGGGACAGCCGCTCTACGGCGCGTCACTCGGGCCCGACGGTTCGGGAGACGTGTCGCAGACGGTCGACCTCGTCCTTCCGCCGGGCGATTTCGACGACCTCGGCGCGCGTGCCTGGGTCGGCGACGAGCCGAAGGCCTGCTACGGGCGCGGCAACACGACCGGCTGCGTCCGAGTGCACATCCCGCGGCCGGCCGAACGCCCACAGCTCGCCGTCGATTGGGAGACGTTCGTCCGCGCACCGCGCCTCGGCATCCGGCTCCGCGCGCGGAACCTGCCGATCACGCCGGCGCGCTCGATGACGCTACGCGTCTACGGGATCGCGCCCGCCCAGCCGCCGCGAACGCTCGCCGAATGGTCGCTCGCGCCCGACGGTGGAGGCGCTTTCGACCGGCGGCTGTCGGTCGTCGTCGGCCATGCGTTCACGGACGTCTGCGTCGTTGCGAGCGTCGCCCAGCGCGAGCCGACGTGTCCGGCACCGGCCGGTGCGGCGACCGTGTGGTCGGAGCTCGCCGTTCCGCCGGCGCAGTGAGTGGCCGTGCGCGTCGGCAGAAGGCCGGCGCAAGGCAAGCATTGCGAATGGTCGGCATATCCCGTATGGTCTGGATATGTCGACTATCGAGCACGCCGCTCCGCCGCGCGATTACGACGCCGACGAGGTGCTCGTGGTCGACCGGCCGGATCAGCTCCGTGCGCTCGCCGACAACCTGCGAGCGACGCTCGTGGCCCTCCTGCGGGAGCGCGCCCGCTCGACGCAGGAGCTCGCAGACGAGCTCCGGTTGCCGAAGGGAACGGTCGGCCACCATCTGAAGGTGCTCGAGCGCGCGGGGCTGATCCACGTCGTGCGCACGCGCAAGGTGCGCGCGCTCACCGAGAAGTTCTACGGCCGCGTCGCGTGGCTGTTCCTGATCCGCTCCGAAGAAGCGCCGGAGACATCGGGGCTCCTTGCGGCCGCAGCGCTCCGCCGTGCTGCGGACGAGCTCGAGGCGGCGCCGCCCGGAACGGGACGCGCGTCGTTCGGCGTCCTCCGCGTGCGGCTTTCGCCGGTCGCAGCGCGGCGGATCGAGCGGCGCCTCGAGAAACTGACCGAGGCTGTCCTGGCTGCGCAGACCGACGACGGGGAGTCGTATGTCGTCACCGCCGCGCTGTTTCGCAGGAGCGTCGATGCGTAGACCGCGCGGCGGCCTCTGGAGTCACCGCGATTTCCTCAAGCTGTGGACCGGCCAGTCGATCAGCGAGCTCGGCTCGCAGATCTCCGCCCTCGCGATCCCGTGGCTGGCGGCGGTCGAGCTGCACGCGAAGCCGCTCGAGTTCGCCGTGCTCGGGATGCTCGGCTTTCTCCCGTTCATCCTGTTCGCGCTCCCGGCCGGCGTGTGGGTCGACCGGCTGCGCCGACGGCCGATCCTGATCGTCGGCGACGCGGCCCGTGCGGTGCTGCTCGCGCTGATCCCGATCCTGTGGGCGATGCACGAGCTGCGGATGTGGCATCTGCTCGTGATCCAGTTCCTCGTCGGGATCTTCACGGTGTTCTTCGACGTGGCGTACCAGTCGTATCTCCCGTCCCTCGTGGAGCGTGACGCCCTCGTCGACGGCAACTCGAAGCTGCAGATGACGGCGTCGACGGCAACCGTCGCCGGGCCGAGCATCGCCGGCGCGTTGATCAGCGCGCTGACCGCGCCGTACGCGATCGTCCTCGACGCGATCAGCTTCGCGATCTCGACAGCGTTCATGATCCCCATCCGCGCTGCGGAGAAGCTGCCCGCACGCGCAGAGGGCGCGGTTAAGTCGAAGATGCTGCCCGAGCTCAAGGAAGGGCTCGCGTATGTCGTCCGCCACCCGTACCTGCGCCCGATCGCCGCCTGCACGGGGAGCTCGAACTTCTTCGGCAGCATCTCGTTCACGATCGCGTTGCTCTACCTCGTGCGGACGCTGCACCTGTCGTCGTTCACCGTCGGCTTCGTCTTCGCGATGTTCGGCGTTGGATCGGTCGTGGGTGCGGTGGTCGCGAGCCGAGTCCAACGCGCGCTCGGCGTGGGTCGGGCGATCGTCTTCCCCGCGCTGCTCTTTCCGTTGGCGTCCTTGCAGTACGTGCTCGCGCCCACGAGCTTCGCCGTGCCCGTTCTCGTCGCCGGCTCGCTGATCGGCGGGTACTCACAGGTGACCTACAACATCACGCAGGTGAGCCTGCGCCAGGCGATCACGCCCCAACGGCTGCAGGGGCGGATGAACGCGTCGATGCGCTGGATCGTCTGGGGGACGTTGCCGCTCGGCCAGCTCGCCGGAGGCGCGCTCGCGACCGCGTTCAGCCTGCGTGCCGCGCTCTGGGTCGGCGCGATCGGGTCGTGCTTCACGTTCCTGCCGGTCCTGCTCTCGTCCGTCCGCTCGATCCGGGAGATGCCGGAGCCGGTCGCCGAGCCGAGCGCCGGCGAAGCGGAGCTCGCTGCCGGAATCCTCGCAGGGCCGACGCCGCCGGAGGTCGCCGCCGGAGCGGGAGAGAACGCAGCGTGATCGCCTGGGCCGCCGTCGATCCGGCGGTCGGCGAGATCGAGCACGAGCGTGGCGACGTAGTCGTCCCTGCGGCGTCCACGATCAAGCTCTTCGTCTACTCGGCGTTCCGGAGATCGAAGCTCGACCCGGGCGACTCCGCGGCGGTCGCACCCGCCGGCGGCTCGGGCGTCGCCGAACACCTGCGAGCGCCGCTGACGCTGACGGACCACGCGTTCCTGATGCTTGCCGTCAGCGACAACGCGAGCACGAACGTCCTGCTGGAGCGCGTGGGACTCGACGCCGTCGCCGACGAGATCGCGCGTCTGGGCCTCCGGCACACCGCCGTCCGTCGTCTGATGATGCGGGCGGGCCCGGAGAACGAGACGACGGCGGTGGACCTCGCGTTCGGGCTCTACCGTCTCCTCGAAGAGCCGTTCGCCGGCGACCTCGTCGCGGCCCTCACCGTCGCAGCCGACGCCGAGTCATTCCTCCCGTACGCGCTACCGGGCGTCGCCGTCGCCGCGAAATCCGGCGAGCTCGACTCGGTGCGGCACGAGGTCGCGCTGCTGCGCGACGCCGATCGCCGCCTCGTCACGGCCGTCTGCTCGGCGCCTCCGGCCCGTCCGGACGAGCTGGCCGCCGTCGCGGCGAGGCGCTGGCGCGCCTAGCGCGTCCGCAGACGTCATCCGCCTTCGCGCCTCAACGTCAGGATCGCGACCTCCGCCGTCTGCCGAACGTCGGCGAGCGTGAACCGCTGCGAGCCCGTCTCGTCCGCGAACAGGCGCTTGCCCCGGCCGAGGAAGACAGGGAAGACCATCAGATGGAGCTCGTCGACCAGGTCGGCTGCGAGGAGCGACTGCACGAGCTGCGCGCTGCCGGCGACGAGGATGTCGCCCGCGTATTGCTCTTTCAGCGGCGCGACCTCGTCGGCCAGATCGCCGCGGAGCACGGTCGTGTTGTTCCACTCCGCGCTCTGGAGGGTCTTCGAAACGACGTACTTCGGCATCGCGTTCATCTTCTTGCCGAAATCGCCGGTCGTCTCCTCCATTGCGGGCCACGCTGCTGCGAAGCCGTCGTAGGTGACACGTCCGAGCAGCTGCGCGTCACTCGCAGTCAGCTCGTCGAGCTTGAACCTCTCGCCCTCGTCCCCGCGCTCGAACTGGAATGCCCAGCCGCCGAGCTCTGTCTTCTCCGACCCGCCCGGGTCCTCGATCACGCCGTCGAGCGTGATGAATTCCGTTACGACCAGCTTGCCCATGTCAGCCTCCTTCGTCGTCGTCGAAGAAAGAGACGCCTGCGAGCGTCGGAACTCATCGCTCGCCGAGGTCGCAGCCCATGATCGACAGGGTGCGACCCCACTCGTTCGTCTCGCTGTCGCGGATGTGCCGCCCGCCCATCCGCTCGTAGAATCCGGTCGCGTTCGGCTCTGCCTCCCACTCGAGCCGACGCGCGCCGAGCTCGCGCGCACGCGCCGCGACGCGCTCGAACAGCTGAGTCCCGATCCCCCTTCCGATCCACGCAGGCTCGATCCACATGTCTTCGAGCCAACCGACTTCCCCGCGCGGAACGAGCATCGCCCAGCCGACCGCCGTTCCCGCGGCGTCGGCGACGAACGTCTCGTTGCGCGCGAGCGCATCGCCGCTGAAGTCGCGCGCGACCCAGGCGACGACCCAGTCGCGGTCATAGCCCCAATGCGCCTTCGACGCGATCATGATCTCGCGCAGACGCTCCGGCTCGTCCGACTGAGGACGTCGGATCTCGACCCCGGGCCCGACAACGTCGCGCATCGGCGAAGCGTAGGTGCTGGCGAAGCAGGGTCGTGCGCGTCGGGCAAGAGCACGACAGCCGGTCACGCCCTTTTCGGCGGCGGCGGCCGCCGCGGGCGGGGCGGACGCCGCGGAGGCGTGCCGCCCAGCGGTCGCTCGAGCGCGGCGAGGAGGCGGCCGAGCGCATCCGCGTCGCGGCCGGGGAGCTCGTCCAGCAGTTCCGAAACGCGGTCGACGAGGGATCGCGCGCGCCGACTGCCGCGCGTCGTCCCCGCGTCTCGACGGCACGAGCGATTGCCGCGACGATCGCCGGCGTGACGCCGACGTCGA
>VAXB01000033.1 GCA_005883995.1 Actinomycetota bacterium | reverse complement strand
TCGCCGGGAACTCGGCGATCTCGTAACTGTTGTCCCACGAGCCGCTGTAGCCGACGAGGTTGCCTCGGCTGTCGTACACCTTCAGATCGAGATCGAGCTTCAGCTGGTCGAGCGAGATCTGGATCCCGAGGATGTCCACGATCGCCGCCAGGCTGTCCCACGCGAGCGCGACCTTGACGCGCGAGCCGAAGAAGAACTGCGGCACGACCACCTTGTACGAGAACGTCGTCTCGCCGTTCGCGCCGATGTCGGACGATCGGAGCGTGCCGACGTCCCAGCCGCGGCTCGACGCCGCGGCTCCGGGAAGGCGCCGGTTCTGCGCGATCCGCACGCCTTCGAGTGCATCCACCGCGCCCGAGCCGTCGGATGCATCCACGCCGGCGCTGCGGTCCGCCCACCACGTGTTGCCGGTGATGTTCTTGCTCGCGGCCGCGAACAGGATCGCGCGACAACCCTCCGGCCACGACTTCAGCGTCGGGCTCGCCTGCTGCATCAGCGCGGTCACGCCTGCGGCGGCCGGTGCGGCCATGCTCGTCCCGCTCAGCGTCAGTCCGACGCACGTCACTCCCATGCCGTTCGCAGCGATCTCGGGCAGCTCTCGGTCGTGGTGACCGGAGCTCGGGTTCCGGAACACGGAGTCGCTCGCGAGCGCCGCCGCGGTGTCGTCGTGGTTCGCGACCGTGAGGCTGTTGTAGCCCTTGTGGTTCACGAACTCCGTGCTGCCGCCGTTGCCCGCTGCCTGCAGGATCGTCGGGTACGGCCAGTGGAGCACGAGCCAGTCCTTGTACTTGTCGTCGAACGACAGGCTGTCGTCTGTCTGCTCGGAATCGCGGTGGAAGCTCTGGCTGATCACCGTGCAACCGCGCGTCTGTGCTGCCCACTTGATCGCGGCGAGATCCATGCTGTTCGCCGAGTGGAGGTTGCAGTCCTTCGCGTGCCCGTGCGGTTTGTTCGCTTCCTTGTTCTTGATGATCCCGTGCGTGTGGCGTGCGTGCTGCGTCGTCGTCGGATTCGTCAGGAACTGCGCGGTGATCACGAGGTTCGTCGTGTCGTCGGGGCCATCCTCGTAGACGGCGACGTTGACGTCCTTGCCGGTGAAGCTGAGGTTCGACTGCACCTTGTCGGACTGCGCGATCGCCATCGAGTCCTTCAGGTCGAGGATTCCCTCCGTCTCGTGCAGGAACATCCCTGCGACCTCCTTGCGCCGCTGCAGCTTGTCGATCCCAGCCGGCGTCATGCGGGCGTAGACGACCGGCGCGGCGTCGTCGATCTGGATCTCGGTCGCGCCGTTGTCCTGCGCCAGATCGCCAACGCGGTCGGCCATTTCGGCGATGTGCTTCGCGTGCTCTTTCTCGCTCGGCGGCCGGCGCTTCGTTTGGCCCTTCTCGCGCTTCTCCGGGAGCGGCTCGTCGTCGACGGCGACCCAGATCGCCACGGGAATCCGGCGGTTGGCGCCGCGCTCGACCTGCGCGTGCAGCGCTGGATGCAGCTTGCCGTACGTCGCTTTCCGGTTGCGCTCGAGCTTCGCGAACAGCGCGTCGTGGTCGACCTGCTTGCCGCGCTCGTCAAAGGCGAGCGCGATTGGCTTTCCGGTGTTGCGGTCGACGGCCTTCATCACCTCGACGTACTTGCCGGCCGGGCGCTCGCCGAGCGGGAGTCGCTCGGTGTCGACGCGGTTCACGCGCAAGCGGACGATGCTTTCGACGCGCACGCTCGAGCGCACCCTTGCGGCCGAGTCGGCGACGGTGAACGGGATCTCGACCCGTTCGGTGATCCGCTTGCCGCGCTTCGAGACGAGCTCGCTGACTGTCAGCGTGTGCGCGCCCTCCGGCAGCGGCTCGTCCGGGACGAACGTCGCGGCGCGACCGTCGCGCGAGAGCATGACATTCCCGCGGAATCCGTTTGCGAGCGTGATCGCTCCGCGTGCGGTCTCCGGGTCAAGCGGTGAGGGCGAACGAACGGTGAGCTTCGGCTCGCCGAGCACGACTTCATACGGCTCGACGCCAATCTCGATCTTCTGCGGCATATGGCCTCCTAGGTCCGGGCGCGCAGGATGCGCGCGCGAAGGCGTGCTGACGGCACGGCGTTCGTAACACCCGCGCCTGCCGAAGTCAACGCCGGCGCTACGGCCGGACCGGCAGGTTCTGCCACGGCACGAACCGGATCCGCCCGGGATACGGACCGGTCGCCGTGTGCGTGTAGAAGAGGCCGGTGTCGCCGAAGCGCGCGTCGGTCGCACTCGCGACAACCCGGTTCGTGCCGTCCCGCAGCCGCAAGAGATGGAGCTTCCCTGCGAGCGTGTACGCGACGAGGCCACGCGAGGCGTCGACCATCCGCAGCGCGGTCGGCGCACACGGTCTGATCCCGCAGACGCCCGCGCTCGGGACGTGCGGCACCAGGCGGCTGTGCAACTGGTGGCCCGTTGTGAGGCTGAGGTCGAGGATGTGCCCCGGGATCAGCACGATCAGTCGGTTGCCCATCAGCTCGGCGCCGCGTGTCAGGCCGGCGAGTGCCGGGAACGTGCGCACGAGCAGGCCGCTCGGCGCGCGGACGATGAGCGTGCCACTCCCGTCCCGGAGAACAATGCGCCCCGAATCGACCGAGAGCGGCTCGAGCGTGCCGTTCGACGATGCAATCTGCTCGCACGGGCCTGTCGTGTAAGCACACGGCGCGCTGAACGGCGGCCGGCGGATCCTCCATGCCGAGTAGTTCACGAACCCGCCGGGCGCGCCGGGGCCGCACGGCCCCGGCCCGTTGTCGCCGCACTTGTAGCGCGTGCCGAACGCGAGGAAGTTCTTGTCGCCGTAGACGTAGCCCATACGCTCCTCGTCCGGCTCGCCGCGGCAGCAGTGCGCGAGGTTCGCGACCAGCGTGAGCGTGTGTGGATGGGCGAGCGTCGTGACGAACGTGTAGTTGTCGACGAGGTTCCCGCTCTCGTCGAGAGCCCAGGCGATGCGGTCGTTCGCGATCGCGAGGGTCTGGATCGTCTCCACACCGGTCGGCGGCGGGCACGACCAGAGGTTGAGCGGGCCGAGGCGTACAACACCGGTGGCGCCGGGATGCCAGACGGCGTTTAGTTGGTTGCAGAAGGTGAACGCGGCTCGGCCGTTGTCGGCTGCCAAGGACGTGACCGGTCTTGCGACGCGGAGCTCGTGCGGGGTCGCGATGATGAGCGGCGGGGCGTGCGGGGCCGTGCGCGCGGAAGACGGGATCAGGGCGACGGCGGCTACGGCTGCGGCCAGCGCTGCGGTTCGTTGCAGGCGTCTGTTGGTCATCACCCCTCCCTCGGCTTCCGCGCGGAGTCTCGTAGGTGCGGCGGCTCGGTGCAAGTGACGGCGCCAGCGAAAAGGGTCAGACCCGGAGCGTCTGACCCTTGATTCTTCGGCGTCTCGCCGTCTTAGCCGTAGCGATCGCCAGACGCGATGACCGCTAAGGGTGGCGAATCCAGCGCAGGACGCCGCCGTGGTGGGAGCATGTTCCCGAGGCGTGGCGTGAGTAGCTGTAGGAGCCGTCACGACACCTTGCCGTTGCACCGCTCGGATTGCTCGACGGGCGGTGAACGCAAATGCCATTCACATTCTTGTAGTACCCGGTGCTGCAGTAGGGCGCTGCAAACGCGATCCGGTGGATCGCACTCTGGGCCGTCACCGTTGGAAGGCTTGAAACGCTTGGCTTAGCCGAAGCCGAGCCCGCAGCGATGCTCAGCAACAGCGCAGCAGTGATTACAACTCGCCGAATCATCATCAACCCCTTTTCGCGACCTGGCCATTACGGCCAGGTCTGTTGTAACTTCGGCCGCAGTTGCTGTCTATGGGCCACTCGGCCTAATCCAGCTGACGCGGGTCCCGCGACCGCGTCCGTGTGGGTTGCGGCGCCTAAAAGGGGTCAGACCCGGAGGGTCTCCCCCCTGGTTTGTCCGTTCCGCTGGCTTAGCCGAGGCGCTTGCGCGCTACGACCAGCTCGCTCTGAAGCTCGGCTATTCGCTGGGCGTACTCGATCTGGCTCGTGCGGAGGAGCTGCATTTCGTTTCGCAGGCGCTCGGCTTCGGCGCCTGCTTGCTCCAGCACCGTTTCGCGGGCTTTCGCGCTTCGGCGATGCGCCTCGTCTGTTTGTTCGAGATGGCGGAGGCGTACGTCGCGTTCGGCCAGTGCTGACTCGGCTCGGCTTCGCGCTTTCTCCGCGAGCTCGAATGCTCGCTCCAGGTCGCGCTGGCTTCGCTCTCGCCCGACTTGCTCGGCTTCGAGGCGCTTCAGGTCCGCGCGGAGCTGCCCGAGCTCCGCGGAATTCGTCCTTGCGTTCTCGTTCTGCGCTCGCTCGACCTCGGCGAGTTGCCGGAGCTGCTCGTCGCGCTCCTTCGCCGCCGCGAGCGCTTCGTCGCGCTCACGGTTAGCACGCTCCAGGTCCTGCTCGAGCTGGATCTGCGCTTCGCGCAGCGTGTCCGCCTCGCGGAGTTGCTGTTCGCGTTCGAGCAGCAGCTCCTTATGTGCGGCGAGCACTTCGTCGGTTTCGGCCTTCGCTTCGTTGACACGGTCAAGCTGGGCGCGGATCCGCTCCAGCTCGGCTGCAGCGGCTTCAGCTTGTTCGTGTGCCGCGCGCTCGCCCTGCTCCGCCGACGCCTTTCCGGCTGCGTGGGCGTCGATTTCGCGTGCTCGAGTCTCGGCCGCTGCGTCGCGTTCGGCGACGACGCGGTCGTGCTCGGCCGTCAGCCGTTCGACGTCCGCTGCGTGCCTCGCGGCGGCTTCGTCTCGCTCGGCGAGGGCTTGCCGGAAGCGCTGCACTTCCTGCTCGCGCTCTCGCGTCAGCGCCTGCGACCTCTGAAGCTCGGCGGCGAAACGTTCAGCCTCTGCGGCACGCGCACTTGCCGCTTCGACCCGATTGACAAGCGCTGCCTCGAGACGGTTCAGCTCGTCTTCCTGGTCGTCTCGGCGCTTTGCGTGCTTCGACAGCTCGCGCGTCAGCCGATCGACCTCGGCGTTCAACTGTTGCACCTGATTGGCGCGTCCGGCCGCGAACTCCTCGCGTGCGGCAAACTCACGCTGCGACTCTTCGAGTTGCGCAAGTGACCGCTCGAGTTGGCCGCGCAACTCTTCGACTTCACCCGCGCGCGCGTCGAGAAGGACGTCGCGCTCGCCGAGCGTTCGCGCAAGCTCGTTCGCACGCCCGTTCGCAGCGTTGAGCGCCGCCCGCAGGCGGTCGAGCTCGGGGCGCGAGTCGTGTACCTCGGCGGTAAGAGCCTCGATCTTCTCGTCGCGGGCGTCCAGCTCGCGCTGCAGCTCGTCGCGCCGGCGCTCGTGCTCGGTCGCCCGCGCCGCTGCCGTCGCCTGCGCGGCGCGCGCTTGCTCGACCTCGGTCTCGAGCGCGGCGAGTCGTTCGAGCGTCGCCTGTGCCTGCGCGAGCTCCGCGGCGCGATCGCGCGCCTCGAGCCGGCTCTCCTCGGCCTCGGCGGCGAGTGCGCGCATCCGTTCGTCTGCTTCGGCGAGCAGGCGCTCACGCTCGGCGAGCGTCAGAAGGACCGACTGCATCTCTTCGTCCTGCTTGTCGGGCCGGAGGACGAAAACGTTGTCGAGCCCTGCGGCGACCGGCGCGGCCTGCGCGGGCTCCAGTCGCCCGCGACCCTCGCGGCCGACGAGCTTCGCGCGAAGTCCCGTCCCGTAGCCGCTCTCGGGCTCGAGGAAGAGGTCGCTCTGCTCGGCCAACGCGTCGTGGATCGCGAGCCGCGATGTGTAGCCGCGCTCGACCAGGATCTCCCCCAGGCGCCCACCGGTCATCACCTGGATGCCCAGTGCCTCCTCGAGTTGCTCCTGCGTGATCACGCCCATCTGGATCAGGAGCAGGCCCAGCAGGCGGCGCGGTTGTTCCAAAGCGCTCATGGCACGAAAGGAATCGGCCAAAAGCGGCCGATTCATGAGGGCTGTCGACCGGCTTAACGCAGCGCTCGGCGATCGACGACGCGCTGGAGCTTCCCGCCCTCGGAGCGCGGCATCGTCCCGGGCGCCCGGAGGCTGACGGCGAGCGAGCAGCCGATGCTTCCCTGGAGGCGGCGCTCCGCGCGCTCGCGCAGCTCCCGGACGTGGTCGAGGTCGCCCGACAGGCTCTCCGTTCCCGCCTCGCGGAGGAAGACCTCGCTCACCTCGACCTCCACCTCGGCCTCGTCGAGAGTGCCGCTCCGCGCAACGAGGATCCGGTAGTTCGGGGTCAGTTCGGGGAGTTGCAACAACGCGGCCTCGACCTGCGTCGGGTACACGTTGACGCCGCGGATGATCAGCATGTCGTCGGCGCGGCCCTTGATCCTCGCCATGCGCAGGAGCGTCCGGCCGCAGGCGCACGGCGCGCTCGAGAGCGAGCTGATGTCGCCCGTCCAGTAGCGGACGAGCGGGAGCGCCTCCTTCGTCAACGTCGTGAAGACGAGCACGCCGTCCTCGCCTTCCGGCAGCGGCTCGCCCGTCTCGGGATCGACGACTTCGGCGAGGAAGTGATCCTCGTTCACGTGCGATCCGGCCCGCTCCTCGACGCACTCGCACGAGACGCCGGGGCCGATCACCTCCGACAGGCCGAAGATGTTCGAGCTGGCGACGCCGAGGCCGGCGTCGATCTCGTCGCGCATCGCGTCCGTCCACGGCTCTGCGCCGAGCACGGCATAGCGGAGGCTGATCTCGTTCGGCGCGACGCCGCGGGCCGCGAACGCCTGCGCGAGCGTCAGCGCGTAGCTCGGAGTACACGTGATCATCTCCGGGCGGAAGTCCTCGATCAGCATCAACTGGCGCTCCGTCATCCCGCCCGAGACAGGGATCACGGTCATCCCGAGCCGCTCGCCGCCGTAGTGGATGCCGAGGCCGCCGGTGAAGAGCCCGTACCCGTAGGCGTTGTGCAGCATCATTCCGCGCTCCGCGCCTGCCATCGCCAGGCAGCGGGCGTTGACGCGCGCAAACAGCTCGACGTCCGCGCGCGTATAGCCGACGACCGTGAGCTTGCCAGTCGTTCCCGACGACGCATGGACGCGGACGAGCTGCGAGCGGGGGACCGCGAGCATCCCGAATGGGTAGGCGGCGCGTAGATCGTCCTTCCGGGTGAACGGAAGGTGTCGCAGGTCGTCGATCGAGGAGAGGTCGCCCGGCTCCACGTCGGCGAGCCGCTCGCCGTAGAGCGGGACGCGCTCTTTCGCGACGGCGACGAGTGCTCGGAGTCGGTCGAGCTGCAGCTCGCGCAACGACTCGCGCGGCAGGGTCTCGACCTCGCGGTCGAAGATCACGGGCGGACGCTACTTCTTCGCCACGAAGACGATGAAATCGTCGTCCGCGGTCGCCGGCTTGTCGTTGTGGTCGCCTTGCACGTCCACCTCGCTGAACCCGGCTGCCACGAGCATCAGCAGCAGCTCGTCCTTGAAGTAGAGCCTGATGTCGATGCGGCGCGTCTCCTCCGCCTCGAGCTCATCGCGCCAGCGCTGCGCGTGCATCTCGTACGTCAACCGTTGCTCGAGCGGGTCGACGGCGACGACGCGGGCACGCAACCCATACTCGGAGCCGTCGCTGCGCGAGTCGGCGTACGGCACCTCGATGTCGATGAGCAGCGTCCCACCGGGTTCGAGGAACGTGTGGAAGCGGCGCAGGGCCTCGGCGTCCTGCTCACGCGTGCTCCCCAGGCCGAACGCGCCACAGACGTAGATCGTCGCGTACGCGCGCGGCGGGTCGAGCTCGTGCATCGGCTGCGCCCACAGCGTCGGCCGGAGACCCTCGCGCTCCGCCTTATCGCGGCAGAGCGCAACCATGTCCGGCGACACGTCGCAGCCGTCGACGTCGAGACCGGCGCGGAGATACGGGATTAGCAGGCGCCCGGTTCCGCAGGCGACGTCGAGCGCCGCGCCGCAGCCGTTCTCGACGTAGCGGCGGAAATACGGCACCTCGTGCGGACGGAAGTCGTCGTTGAACTCCGCCCAGTACTCGGCGATCAGGCCGTAGTGCCACGTCTGCGGCGCGTCCACGAGGCGACGTTATCCCGATGTCCCGGAAGAGCGCCCTCGAAGCGGCTCTTCCGCATTCCCTCGAAAGAGGGACGCCTCGGCGGCTGTTTTCCCCGATCCTCTCCTTGTGGACTGCGGCCCCCACGATGTAACTGCGCACCTTCGGGGCGCTGATCCGCGCGAGGTCGTGCGCCGGTACCGCACGCTCGTCGAGCAGTTGCCGCTGGTCGTGTACGTCGACGCGCTCGACGCGTCGAGCTCCAACATCTTCACGAGCGAGCAGATCGAGCCGCTGCTCGGCTACTCCGTCGATGAGTGGCAGACCGACGGCGGTCTGTTCGTGCGGGTGCTCCATCCTGACGATCGCGACCGCGTCATCGCCGCGCATGCACGAACGCACCGCACGCACGAGCCGCTCAGCGTCGAGTACCGCCTTCTGTCGCGCGGAGGCCACGTCGTCTGGATCCGTGATGAAGGTGTCATCGTCTACGGCGACGACAACGAGCCGCTCTACCTCCAGGGATACCTGCTGGACATCACGAGCGAGCGCGAGGCACAGGAGCAGCTCCGCAAGCAGGCGCTCTACGACTCGCTGACGGGGCTCGCGAACCGCGCGTTCTTCCATGAACAGCTGGAGCACGCGGTCGGCCTGCGCAAGGACCCGCTCCAGCAGACGGCGCTCCTCTACATCGACCTGGACGAGTTCAAGGGGATCAACGACCAGCACGGGCACAGTGCGGGCGACGAAGTGCTGCGCACGCTCGGCGAGCGCATCGCCGGTCTCGTGCGCGCCGGCGACTCCGTCGCGCGGCTCGGCGGCGACGAGTTTGCCGTTCTGCTCCCGATCGTGTCCGAGCCGGCGGAGGTGACCGCAGTCGCCGAGCGTGTGCTCGCGCGCATCACCGCGCCGATCCACGTAGCGGGACGCGAGTTCTGCGTGCGGCCGAGCATCGGGATCGCAATCGGCGACTGCAGCGTCGAGCTGCTGAAGCAGGCTGATGCAGCGATGTACCGCGCGAAGGCGGAGTCCGGCTCCGACTACGCGTTCTACGACGACGAGCTCGACCGTGCGGCACTCGACCGGTTTCGCCGTATCGGCGAGCTGCGCCGCGCGCTCGAAGAGGAACAGTTCACGCTCGCCTACCAGGAAGTCGTCGGTCTCGATCCGTTCGATGTCGTCGGGATGGAGGCGCTCCTGCGCTGGCAGCATCCCGAGCTCGGCGAAGTCGCGCCGCTCGACTTCATCCCCCTTGCGGAGGAGTCAGGCCTGATCGTGCCGATCGGCCGCTGGGTGTTGCGCGAGGCTTGCGCATACGCAGCGCGTCTGCGCGACCGCGTCGGCCGCGACGTCGAGATCGCCGTCAATGTCTCCGCACGGCAGCTCCAGCATCCCGATTTCGTCGAGCACGTCGAGATCGCGCTCGACCGCGCGGCATTGCCGCCCCACCTGCTGACCCTCGAGCTGACCGAGAGCGTGCTCGTCGCGGCCGGTGAGCGCGTCGAGCTGCAGTTGAACGCACTCAAGGCGCGCGGCGTCAAGCTCGCGCTCGACGACTTCGGCACCGGCTACGCGTCGCTTGCATACCTGCAGCGGCTGCCGGTCGACATCGTGAAGATCGACCGTAGCTTCACGGCCCGGATCGACTCGGGCCCAGACGAGCTCGCGCTGCTGCGCGGCATCGTCGGCCTCGGCAAGGCGCTCGGGTTGCGCCTCGTCGCCGAGGGAATCGAACGCGTCGCCCAGCAGGAGATCGTCAGCGATCTCGGCTGCGACGGCGCCCAAGGCTTCCACTTCGGGAAACCTCAGCCGGCGGCTGCGGCGACCGAAGCGGTGGAAGACCGCGTGGCCACTCATACGGCGGAGACCACGCGGATGTTGCCGGCCGAACCGCTCATCGCGCCGGCCGAGTAGGGACCACCGCGAAGCGGGCCCTTGCGGGCCCGCTTCCCCACCGCGGAGTCAGTCTTGATCGCTAGGCGCCGAGCGGCGTCCCGCCCCGCCTGCGCGTGATCACGATCGCGGCGGCGAGGACGAGCACCATGGCGAAAACGCCTGCCGCTCCGGCGATGCCCTGATTCCAGTCGAAGCTGCTGCCCGAGCTCGCAATGGAGGTGCCGACGCCGTAGTGCTCGTTCAGCGCCAGGGAGCGGACGCGGAGTGCCGCGGTCCCTTGGTAGGTGCCGAGGCCGTTCGCCTTGTTGAGCGCCTCCGAGCGCAGCGTCAGTGCGCGGATCGCCTGCGACTTGCCGTAGAGCTGATTCATCCCCTGCGAGCGAAGCGCGAGTGCGTGGATCTGCGGCGACGTCGACGTGCCCACTTCGATCCACGGGTGCGCCTGCGCGACGGGGACTGCGACTGCGGCGACCACGAGGCCGAGAACGGTGGTCTTGAGAATCCTGCTGCGCGTCATGGCTCCCACTCCTTCTCCTTGACCTTGAAGCAGACCTGGTAGTTGCAAGACGCACGAGCGGCCGCGGATCTTCCGCGAGTTGCAACCGGGCCGATTTCGCCGGTCGTAAGAAGCAGGCGACGGTGCGCGCAAGACGTCCGCAATGAGCGACATCGGGACGTTTGCCTCGGCCTCGCGCGGGTAGCCGAACGGGAGAAACCCGACCAGAGGGGGTCCGACCATGGCCATTCTCGGCGAGAACGTCGAGACCCCGCGCGAGCTCTACGTTCACCAGCTCGGCGCGGCGCTCAAGATGGAAAACAAGATCCTCGAGATGCTCCCGCAGCTCGAAGAGGAGGCCCAGGACGGGCAGCTCCAGAAGGATCTGAAGAAGCACCAGCAGGAGACGAGGGCGCACGTCCGGAACCTCGAGCAGGTCTTCCGCGCGCTCGGCGAGGAGCCGGACGAGCAGGCGTGCCCGACGATCGAGGGCCTCGAGAAGGAAGGCCAGTCGATGCTCGGCAAGGTCGACGAGAGTCTGAACGACGCCGTGATCCTCTCCGCCGTCGTCGAGACGGAGGCGCACGAGATCGCCGTCTACGACGGCCTGATCACGGTCGCCGAAGCGATGGACGACCAGGACATCGTCGCGCTCCTCCGCGGCCTGGCGACCGATCGCGGGCTCGGCGCCGGAGCCGAGGCCCTTCGTCAGGCGCATCGCCCAGCGCTCGTAGGCGCGGCTCGCCGCATTGTCACGGAAAGGGTCAGGCCGGCTCGGCCTGACCCTTTTCTTTGGACCCAAGGCGCGATGATGCCGTCGTGACGCGCGTCGCCGTGATCGGCCTCGGAGCTATGGGCTCTCGAGTGGCGCGACGGCTCGCGGATGCGGGCAACGAGGTCATCGTCTGGAACCGCACACGCGCGAAGGCCGAGGAGCTCGGGCTGCCGGTGGCCGACACACCCGCCGAGGCGGCGCGCGGCGCCGAGGTCGTGATCACGATGGTCGCGAACCCCGAAGCGCTGCGCGCGGTCACCGAAGGCGACAACGGTGTCGCTGCCGGGATCGGCGACACGGCGCTGATCGAGATGTCGACGGTCGGCCCGGCGGCCGTCGCGCGGCTCGCGCAGCGCGTGCCGACGATGCTCGACGCGCCGGTACTCGGGAGCGTCAGCGAGGCCGAGACCGGGACACTCAAGATCTTCGCCGGAGGCGCTGCCGAGCTCGTCGAGCGTTGGTCGCCGCTGCTGTCGATGCTCGGCGACGTGATTCCGGTCGGCGGATCCGGCGCCGGCGCGGCGGCGAAGCTCGTCGCGAACTCGACCTTGTTCGGCACAATCGCCGTCGTCGGCGAGGCCGTCGCGCTCGCGGACGCGCTCGGCCTTTCGCGCGACGCGGCGTTCGCGGTGCTCGGCGTGTCACCGGTCGCGGCGCAGGCCGAGAGGCGCCGGCCGGCGATCGAGGCCGGCGAGTACCCGCCCCGGTTCGCGCTTCGACTCGCACGCAAGGACGCCGATCTGATCGCCGACGCGGTCGACGCAGATCTCCGCGTCGCGGAGGCCGCGCGCTCGTGGCTCGTCGACGCAGACGACGCAGGCGATGGCGACGAGGACTATTCGGTTGTGGTGCCGCGGATTCTCGGCGAGCGCTAGTCCGGCCAGGGATACAGCAGGATGTGCACCGCGAGGATCGCGAGCCCCGCGAGGAACACCATGGCCAACCACGGCACGCGTGCCTCCAGGTTCGTCGCCGTCCGCGCGAGCCCCGGGAAAGGCGCGAAGCGGCCGCCCACAATCGCCACCAGTTCCGGCACGAGGACGACGACGCCGATCGCACCCCAGACGATGTAGCCGATCGTCGCGTTCGTCATCAGCCGTCGACCCTGCGGTTCGGCCATGGGTAGAAGACGACGCGCGCGGTAAGCGTGACGAAGCCGCCGAGCATCACGACCTTGATCCAGTGGTGGCGGCGCTCGAGGTCCCCGACCGTTTTCGACAGTGTCGGGAAGCCGATGCCGTGCGTGAAGGCGGCGAGGAGCTCCATCACGAGAATGAAGCCGACGAGCGCGCCCCAGACGACGTACCCGTGGCCGTTGCTCGCGGGCCATCGCGCCGGACCGTCGCGACGCCGTCGGCTACACCGGTGGCCACGGGCGGAATCCCATCTTCAGCCGGTCTCCCCGCGCGTGTTCGCGAAGCTGGAGCGCGAGCCACAGCACGACCGCCACGGACGATCCGGCTACGCGGCCCGTTCGCATCGACGTCGCCGAGCGCGGGGGCCGCGTCGACGATCCCGTTCTCGAGCGCTCGACGCGAGGCGAGCCGCACGGGTTGCTCGAGACCTTCCGCCCAGAGATGAGGCGCCATCGTGGTAATCGAGCCGTTGATCTTCCCGACGTCCCGGTTATCGAGCGTGAAGACGACGTCGCTCAAGCACGCGAGGCAGATGGGCGTGTCGTGCGCGTCGAGGTCGAGGAGCTCCGCGAGCGCGTCTGCCGAGGTCACTCCATCTCCTCGGCGAGGTCCTGGGCGACGCGGCTCGCGCCCCGCCTCCATCGCCGCCGCCGCAGAGGGGCGTCCTCCAGTCGCGGTGCGGGGTGACCGTTCTCGATCCGGAGGCGTTCGATCGTCTCGGACGCGTCGTCGCGCGTCTCAGGGAACGTTTCCCCCACCCGCTCGCAGAGCGCCTCGGCGAGCGCATAGACCTGGCGAACGGTGGGCTGTCGCATGCTTCGATTGAAGCGTTGGCGACGTGACGTGTCTGTGCCGCCTTCGTGACGAGTCTCAAGAGGGCGCCGATCGGATCACCGCGAGAGGGGCAGCGTCCGGAACTGCGAAAATTGGCTCATGACCGATCAGCAGCCCGAGATCGCGGAGGCATGGCGCGCGCTCACGGAGCGGGAGCGCCGGCTGAACGAGACCGTCAACAGGCGCACGGCGCAACTCGACGAGCGGGCGACGCGGGTCGAGCAGATGTCCGCGGACCTGGCCCAGCGAGCGGCGTCGGTCGAGGAAGCGGAGGCGGCGCTCCACGCACGCGAGGAGCGCCTGCGCGCGGTTGAGGCCGCGATCGGCGAGCGCGAGCGCGCAGCCCGTTCAGTCGAGGTGCGGCTGTCCGGCGTGGAACAGCGCGAGCGCGCGCTCGACGAACGTGAACGCGCGCTCGCGGCGCTCGCGGCGGAGCTCGACGAGCGCGGCGAGTGGCTTGCCTCTGCCGAAAGCGCGCTCACCCTGCGCGAGCAGGCGATCGCCGACCTGGAGGCGATGGAGACGCAGCTCGAGCTCCGGCTCGGCGAGGCGGAGGATCGTGAGCGAATGAACGAGGTTCTCGTCGCGCAGATGAATAGGCGCGCGGCTGCGCTCGAGGAGCTCGGCCACGATCTGGAGCGCCGGCGCGAGAGAGTGGACTCCGATTCCTCGGCGCTCGAACCGCTGTTGCGCGCGGCCGACGAACGGGAGGCTGCGTTGTCTGCGCGCGAACGTGACCTCGACGAACGCGCGGCGCGACAGCGCCTGGCAGAAGAGCATCTGAACCGGCGCGCAGCGCGCGTCGCGGTCCAGGAGACGCAGTTGTCGCATCGCGCGCGCGAGTTGCGGACATCGGAGCAAATTGCCGAGACGGTCGAGGAGCGTGAGCAAGCCTTGCTGGCGCAGCGCGCAGAGCTCGAACGGACAGCCGCGGAGCTCGACGAGCGCGGCAACTGGTTGTCGGCGGCGGTTGCACAGCTCGACGAGCGCGATCGCGCGCTCCGGGACCGCGAGCGTGACCTGCAGCGAATCCTCGCGCGCGAGCAGGAGCTCGCCGAGCGCCAGGCACAACTCGACGACCGCGACCGTCGGCTGTCGCACGCAGAGGAAGAGATCCAGGAATGGAGCCGGCGGGTGCGTGCGAGCGGCCTCCCCTTGACCGCTGCGAGCGAGGGTCAGGTCGAGCAGGCGACGTAACGCGGGACGTTCTAGCTGCGCACGGCGCCGGCCGCGCAAATCGGCACGGGATTGGCACAGGCGCGCGCGTCGCCGTCCGGTACCGTCGATCGCAGAGGGTGGCGGGTGGTTCAGCCCCACCCTCAGACTGGGTGGGGGTGCGCGCGCGTGTACCTAGTTACGTCGCTGTAACGTCGTAGGCCATCAGGATCGCGTCGACGAACTCGTCGCCGCGGCGGTAGTGCTGCTTCCTGTAGCCCTCGTGCTCGAATCCGAATTCCTCGTAGAGCGCGATCGCGGCCGTGTTGTACGGGAACACGTGCAGCTCGAGCTTGCGCACGTCGTTCGCCCGCGCCCACTCCACGGCGGCCGCGAGCAGCGCGCGCCCTATGCCCATCCGGCGGTGCGACTGCGCGACCATCAGGCCGAGGTCGGCGACGTGCCTGCTCGCGGGGTGCTGGTCGCGCGCGAGCGACAGGCGGCCCACGATCGAGCCATCCTCCGCCTCGGCGACGAAGACTCCCGCGTGCGGGTAGCGACGGATCGCCCGCAGATAGCGTCGCTCGTCCCCCACGGTGCGCCAGCCGTTGTTCGTCGCGAGCCAGCCCTCCGGCTCGGCGGCGACGGCGTCGCCGAGCACCGACAGCCCCTGCGCGTCGGCCGGATCAGCGGGACGGACGACGTAGCTCATGCGACGACGACTCCCGCCCCACCGCGGCGGGGATCGCCCGCGGCCGCGAGGGTGCCGTCGTCGCGCATCTCGACCGCCGCTGCGCCGCCGAAGTAGAGGTTGCGGCGGCGCCACCGCGTCACGTCCCAGCCGAATTCCTCGAGGCGGTCGAGCTGGGCGGGATCGTGGCCGCCCTCGCAATGGAGATGCTCGCCCTCGAGATGGACACGCGGACGGTCGATCGCATCGACGACTCCGAGGCCGTGCTGGACGACGTTGACAACGATCTGCATCACCGCGCCGCGCAGCCGCAACGAGCCGGCGCTGCCGACGACGAGCCGAGGCCGGCCGTCGCGCAGCACGACCGACGGGCTCATCATCGAGGACAGCCTTTCGCCCGACCGCGGCGGCTTTGCGAGGTCGAACTCGCCGAGCATGTTGTTCAGATGGATTCCCGTCCCCGGGACGACGACGCCCGAGCCCGCGCCGGTCGACGCGGTCAGCGCGACGGCATTCCCGTCGCCGTCGACGGCGGAGATGTGCGTCGTTCCGCGCGCGATCACCGCGCGCTCGTCGAGGAGCTTCGCGAGACCGCCGTGGCGCAGCGCGCGGTCGAAGCCGTCCTCGCGTGCCCGAAGTTGTTCGCGCATCACCCGCGCGAGCGCATCGATCGCCTCCGCGCTTCCGGGCGCGCCCCGGTCATCGAGCAGCCCGAGGCCGTAGGCGATCAGGATCCCGCCCGCGCTCGGCGGCGGGTTCGACAGGAACTCCATCCCGCGGAAGTCCGTCTGCACCGGACGACGCCGGATGACGCGGTAGTCGGCGAGGTCGCGCTCGGTGATGCAGCCCCCGCCCGCCTCGATGTGCGCGACGATCGCGCGCGCGAGGTCGCCGTGGTACATGTCCGCCGCGCCGCGCTCGGCGAGCACTTCGAGCGTCCGCGCGAGGTCGCGCTGGACGAGCAGGTCGCCTGCGACGAGGCGCTCACCTGCACGCTCGTACACGTCGCGGCTCTCGGGCGAGTGCCGCAGGATCAGGTCGAGAATCGCGTGCAGATATGCCTGCCCACGCGTGAGCTCGATGCCATCGCGCGCCAGCGTGATTGCGGGTGCGACGAGCTCCGGCCACGGGAGACGTCCGAACGAACGGTGCGCTTGCTCGAGCCCGAGCGCAGCGCCTGGAACAGCGCACGACGCCGGCCCGATCCGGAACACCTGGGTCGACCCGCCGGAGAAGTCGACGTCGACGGCGTCCATGTCGCGCAGCACGCCGTCGCCGAGCCCGCGATCGGTCGCCAGGCCGCGGAGGAGAGCTACGACCAGGTCAAGCAGGCGCTGCGCGGCGCGGACATGGTGTTCGTGACCGCAGGCGAAGGCGGCGGCACCGGCACCGGCGCTGCGCCGATCGTGGCGCAGATCGCGCGCTCGCTCGGTGCGCTGACGGTCGGGATCGTGACGCTTCCGTTCAGGTTCGAAGGCACGAAGCGTCGCGGCGCTGCGATGGCGGGAATCGACGAGCTCCGCACCGCGTGCGACACGACGATCGTGATTCCCAACGACCGTCTGCTCGAGGTCCTCGACAAGTCCACCTCGATGCTCGACGCGTTCAAGATCGCCGACGACGTCCTGCGTCAGGGTGTCCAGGGGATCTGCGACCTGATCACGCTCCCGGGGTTGATCAACCTGGACTTCGCCGACGTGCGGACGATCATGGAGAACAGCGGCGCGGCGTTGATGGGCATCGGCTTCTCGTCCGCGCCCGAGGGCCGTGCGCGCGAGGCGGCGGAGCGTGCGCTCCGCTCGCCGCTGATCGACACGGAGCTCGGTGCAGCGCGCGGGATCCTGCTGTCGATCGCGGGCGGCGACGACCTCTCGCTGATCGAGGTGAACGAAGCGGCCGAGGTGATCCGCCAGACCGCGACCGACGACACGCAGATCATCTTCGGCGCGACGATCGACGAGCGTCTGACCGGCCAGGTATGGGTGACGGTGATCGCGACCGGACTCGCGTCACCGAGCAGCCGGCCCGTCGCGCGGAGCAGCTTCGTCAGCTCGCTGACGTCGACGTCCGAGCAGCGCGACGAGCTCGAGCCGCCCGCGTTCCTGCGGAACTAGTTACTCAGGGCAGCGACACGACGAGCGAGAACGCGCCGGCGCCGGCAGTTCGCGTCACGCGGCCAGGGCCGGTCAGCGTTCCCTCGGCGACCCACGAGACGAACGCCGCTCCGACCGCCGCGTCGACCGCATTGCCGCCCCGTTCGAGCACGCGCGCGCCCGCCTCGGCGGTCAGCGGATGACCTGCTGCGACGGCTCCTCTCATCCCGCAAGCCTAGACAGCGTTAACGAAACCTTTAACAGCATCCCAGGTCTTTCTGAGCGATCCGCGTCACCATGCTTCGCATGAAACCGGGCGGACGCCGCACAACCCCTCCGTCGTCCTCGCTCGGTCCTCCAAGGTGGGGCCGGGGGGCGAGGCGCTCGCGCTTTGCCCTCCGCGCCGCATTCGTGACCCTCCTCACGGCAATGCTCGCCGCAGTCGCGGCGTCCACCGCCGCAGCGGGCAACCTCGACGTGCCGAACGCGCTCCAGATCGCCGACGGCCCGGCGTTGATCCCGGATGCACAACTTCGACGCGCGATCTCGCCCGCCGGCTTCTGGGGCGGCACCTACACGACCTCGACGAACGAGCACGTGACGATCTACATCTCCGACAGCTATCCGCAGGACCAGGCGGTCGGCCAGCGCTGGGCGAACTTCCTCGCGTCGCTCTTGCACGGATCGGAGATCTCGCAGGTCGCGATCTACCTCGCGCCGCCGGCGCAGGTCTCTCAGCTCTGCGGCGGCCAGGACATCCTCGGCTGCTACGGCGAAAACCAGCTGATCGGCCCCGGTGAGGACCAGCCAGGCATCACTGCGGAGTCGGTGATCGCGCACGAGTACGGCCACCACATCGCCGCTCATCGCTCGAATCCGCCGTGGCCTGCCGTCGACTGGGGCACGAAGCGCTGGGCGTCGTACATCAACGTCTGCCGCCGCACCCGCGCGCACGAGCTCTTCCCCGGCGCGGAGACGTCCCTCATCTACAAGTTCAACCCGGGCGAGGTCTTCGCGGAGACCTACCGCGTACTGAACGAGCAACGGCTCGGACTCCCGATCACGCCCTGGCTCGTCGTCGACGAGTCGCTCCAGCCCGACACGCGTGCGCTCCAGCTCGTGCAGGAGGACGTGACGAGCCCGTGGACGTCGAATCACACCACCACGCTGCGCGGGACGTTCGCGCGACGTGGCTCTTCCGTGCGCACGTTCAAGGTGTCGACACCGTACGACGGCACGCTCGCGACATCACTTCGCGCGGCGAGCGGCGAGCGGCTGCGCATCAACGTGCACACGCAGACGATCTGCGGCGCGCGCACCGCGACGCTCCGCGTGACGCGAACTGCCGGCGCCGGCGCGTTCTCGCTCGTCGTGTCGCTGCCCTGAGTAACTAGTTCCGCAGGAACGCGGGCGGCTCGAGCTCGTCGCGCTGCTCGGACGTCGACGTCAGCGAGCTGACGAAGCTGCTCCGCGCGACGGGCCGGCTGCTCGGTGACGCGAGTCCGGTCGCGATCACCGTCACCCATACCTGGCCGGTCAGGCGCTCGTCGATCGTCGCGCCGAAGATGATCTGCGTGTCGTCGGTCGCGGTCTGGCGGATCACCTCGGCCGCTTCGTTCACCTCGATCAGCGAGAGGTCGTCGCCGCCCGCGATCGACAGCAGGATCCCGCGCGCTGCACCGAGCTCCGTGTCGATCAGCGGCGAGCGGAGCGCACGCTCCGCCGCCTCGCGCGCACGGCCCTCGGGCGCGGACGAGAAGCCGATGCCCATCAACGCCGCGCCGCTGTTCTCCATGATCGTCCGCACGTCGGCGAAGTCCAGGTTGATCAACCCCGGGAGCGTGATCAGGTCGCAGATCCCCTGGACGCCCTGACGCAGGACGTCGTCGGCGATCTTGAACGCGTCGAGCATCGAGGTGGACTTGTCGAGGACCTCGAGCAGACGGTCGTTGGGAATCACGATCGTCGTGTCGCACGCGGTGCGGAGCTCGTCGATTCCCGCCATCGCAGCGCCGCGACGCTTCGTGCCTTCGAACCTGAACGGAAGCGTCACGATCCCGACCGTCAGCGCACCGAGCGAGCGCGCGATCTGCGCCACGATCGGCGCAGCGCCGGTGCCGGTGCCGCCGCCTTCGCCTGCGGTCACGAACACCATGTCCGCGCCGCGCAGCGCCTGCTTGACCTGGTCGTAGCTCTCCTCCGCGGCCTGGCGACCGATCGCGGGCTCGGCGCCGGAGCCGAGGCCCTTCGTCAGGTCTCGGCCGATGTGGATCTTGTGGTCCGCCTCCGACATTTGCAGCTGCTGCAGGTCCGTGTTGACGGCGATGAAGTCGACCTGGTTGATGCCGGCGTCGATCATCCTGTTGACGGCATTGAGTCCCGCACCGCCGACGCCGACGACGACGATTTTCGCGAGATAGGAACCGGCCATTCCGGACGGCGCGCGGTGCAGCCGCGGCGCCGGCTCGGGCAGCGTCTCGACGTAGCGGGTCACCGGCGGCTCCGGCGCGATCGGCGGCGGGGGCGTGGGCTCCGGCGTCGGATCGGGCGCAGGCGGCTGCGGCGTCGGCTCGGGCGGTCCCGGCTCGGGAATCGGGTCCGGCCGCGGCGGCGCCGGCGTGTCGACCTCGTCCTCCCATGTCGGAACGTGCTCGACCGTCGACTCGTGCGGCTCCTCGGCCTCCGCGGGCTGCTGCTCCGCCTGTCGCTGTGCCGCCTCGGTTGCCTTGAAGAGCTCCGCGAGGGGGCCCTCACGCATGCTCGCGCGCTTGCGCGCCATTGAGCACCTCCTTCGCCAAGTCGCGGTACAGCTCCGCCGCCTCACCCGTGGGGTCGTAGCCGAGCACGGATTGGCCTTTGACCGGTGCCTCGGCGTAGCGGATCGTCTTGCGGATCCTCGTGTTGAAGACGAGACTGCCGAAGCTCTCGCGGAGGATGTCGATCGCCTCGCGCGAGTGCAGCAAGCGGCGGTCGTACATGGTCGGAAGGATTCCCTGGATCTCGACGTCTGGATTCAGGTTCTCGCGGATCATCTCGAGCGTGTTCTGCAGCTGCGCGAGGCCGCGCAACGAGAGGTACTCACATTGAACCGGCACGATCACACCGTCCGACGCAACGAGCGCGTTGATCGTCAGCAGGCCAAGCGACGGCGGCGTGTCGATCAGGATGTAGTCGTAGCTCTCCTTGATCGGCCTCACAGCCTTCTCGAGCGCCCGCTCGCGGCCGATCATCGACGACAACGCGAGCTCGGCGCCGGCGAGGTCGATCGAGGAGACGGCGACGTCGACCTCCGACGGGCGGATGATCTCCGTGATCGGCAACTGGTGGACGAGGACGTCGAACATCGAGCGCTCGATGTCGTCGGGATTCCAGCCCTGGCTCATCGTCAGGTTGCCCTGCGGGTCGAGATCGATCAGCAGAACGCGGAAACCCTGCTCCTTCAGTGCGACACCGAGGTTCAGCGTCGTCGTCGTCTTCGCCACGCCGCCCTTCTGGTTGGCGAAGGCGATCACTCTGTTCACGTGCTGATTCCCCTCGCTAGACGACGCGCGTGTATTGGGACGCGGAAGTAGTCGGGACAGACCCATGAGCCGGTCTTTCGGGCCAGGATAGCTGAGTCCTCCAGGGGTTCCGATGCTCGCAGCGGCATCGGACGGCGCGTCAGAGCGCCGGTGCCGTCCGTCGCCGGAGCCGCGCGGCGAGGTGCCACGCTCCGGCAATCGCGCACACCGCGGCACCGGAGACGATCACCATCGCCTGTGCGGCGATCGCGAATGCGACCGCGTCCGCCTTCGGAACGCCGCTGATGATCAGGATCGCGGCGCCTGCACCGGCCTGCGTCGCTGCGCCCGCCGGTGCGATCGGCAGCGCCGCCGAGGCGGCCGATGCACAGAGGAACGCGAGCGCGAGCGGGAACGACTGCGCGCCGACTGCCAGCGCCTGCAGGAGGATGAAGACGGCGACAGCGCGGAGCGCCCACGAGACGGTGATCAGCAGCCATGCCTGGGTCGCCGTGCGACGGCACGCACAATGTTCCTGCAGCCAGCGCCCCACCTTGAACCGCGCAACCCAACCGAGGCGCGAAAGGCGTGGAAGGAAGAAGACGAGCAGGGCTGCGGCAAGTCCGGCAGCGGCGACGAGCGCGAAGCCGGCCTTCACGCTGCCTCTGTGCGACGCAGCAGCTGCGATCGACGCCATCGGGGCCAGCGCCGCTGAGTCGAGCAAACCGACGACGATCAAGGTGAGCGCGAGCGCGCCGAACCCGACGGTTTTTCCGGGAAGCCTCCGCACGACGGCGATCCGGATCGCCTCGTCGAACCGTCCCGGCAGCGCGACTCCACCTACCGACGCCGCCCCACCGGCAGCTGCGAGCGTCAGCGCCTGCGGTCGGTCTTCTGGCGAGAACAGCCTTTGCCAGCCCCAGGCCTTGAAGGCGTACGCGGCGAGGAACAGCAGTCCGGCCGCGCCGATCAGATACGGGTTCGCGTGGGAGAGCGGCCAGCCCGAGTGCAAGAAGTGAACGCCCGTCAGAGCCGCAGCGACAAGGGCGCCGACGACAAAAAACGCGTTGACGGCGATTCGGAAACGACGTGAGCCGAACGCATGGACAACTCTCCCCATCGAGGGTGGTATCGGACGACGGGAGAGGAAGCTGGATACGCGAATGGGTGAACGCCTCAGGCGTCTGCTTCTAGAAGTAGCAGGAATCCAACGGATTCGTGCCACGAGAAGGTACTCCTAGTCTTCTGGCTCACCGTTTGACGATTTGTCGCGCGATTTGTTGCGCACGGTCTCGGCAGGTTCCCGTGCGCGGGATTACTTAAGCGTCGCACTCGACAGCGAAGAAGAGACGGAAGCGACCGGATGCCGCTCGAATGGCGGGAAACGATCAGTCCTCCGGTTCGCCGTCGTCGTAGTCGAGGTTTTCGAGCCGCGCGATCACGCCGACGCCGCGCCAGAAGATCTTGTTCGAGCGCGGGTAGTAACAGATGTCGTTGTGATTCCGCTCGCCGTAGGCGAGCGACGTCATTCCCTCGTCGCCGGCGCGGAAGTAGTGAGCGATGCGCGTTCCGGACGGACGCGACACGACGTCGCCGGCGCGGAGCGGATGCTCTTCGCGCTCGGATGCGCCACCCGCCCGCGCGGCCTGCGGCGACGGCCAGAGCTCGAGCGTTCCGCTGCCCTCGAGGACGACGAAGATCTCCTCCTCTGCGGAGTGGCAATGCGGCGGCGCACCCGCACGACCCGGCGCGAGTCGGCCCCAGTTCAGACCAGTCCGCGTCGCGCCGGCCTTGCTCGCCATCCGAACCCACCGGCCGGCGTCCCCTTCGTAGTCGGCGTCCATCGTGTGCGCATTGACGATGTGCTCCGCGCCCGGCGAAAGCTCCGGAAGCTCCGGTTCGCCCAACGCGATCTCGCGATCCCACGCGCGCGGGCCCGACGTCACGTCGAGCGTCACGCCCGGGTAATTCCCGATCACGTGCACGCGCGGGAAGTGCGTGTAGCGCGCGTCCATCCGCTCGCCGAACGCAAGCACGTCGATCCCGTTGTTGCCGGCACGTAGCCCGTGCGTGTCGGCGGCGCGATGGACGATGCAGTCGCCCTCACGCACCTCGTACGCTCCTCCGTTGTGGAACGAGATCCCGGACCCGGCGAGCACGAAGAAGATCTCTTCCGCATCGAGCTCCGCATGCACTGGGCCGGACCACTTCCCCGGCTCGACCTGGATGCGGTTGACGCCGACGCGTTGTGTTCCGGCCGCGTCGCCGAGATGGCGCCAGGTGCACGCGATGTGCCCCTTCGCGACCGGGTCCGCGGAAACGTCGTCCCAGTTCGCGATCCCCACGGCACGACTCTACGGGACCGGCTGCGCAAGCGCCGCGCCACATCTGGCCACCACCTCCTCGGCATGCTCGTCGCCGTCGATCCGCACCCACGCCTCGGCGTCGTGGAGAAGCCCGCGAAGCTCGTCGAGCACGGCGGCGGGGGGAGCTCCGCCGCGCTCGAGCACGTCGATGCGGTCCAGACGCTCGATCACTGCACGGGCCTCGTCCACGAGAACGACGGTAACGGGAAGATTCGCGCGCGTCTGTGACGGATTCGCGCCGGAATGCTGCTTGTCAGCGTCAGCCTTGCGCTCCACACTGGGTCGGGGTGCTGATCTGTCCCAGTGCGGCGAAAAGAATCCGGATCGCACCCGCGCCGCGGTGAGGCCTGCTCGGCGCGGGACGCTGTCTGCTGGCGATCGGCCGAACGGATGCCGGCCGCGAACGGCTCACCGACGCACGGGCGATCTTCGCCGGTTTGTCCGCGCAGCCGCTGCTTGCCCGCGTCGACGCGCTGCTCGGCGACGCGCCACTCGAAGCCGCGCGTATCTAGCTCGCGAGCGCGCGGGCGAGCGACGGCGGACGCGCGGCCGGCGCCGGGCGCAGGCCCAGAATCGTCTCGTCGAGCATCCGGACGAGCGTGGAGCGCTCGCCGCGAAGCAGCGTTTCGACGAGCGCGCGGCGGATCAGATCCGCGTCGGGGTCACCCGAAAGGCGCGCTTGCGCGTCCGCGCGTTCCTTGCCGTTCTCACCGAGCAGGATCGCGCCGCGGACGACGGCTGCCCACAGCCCGTCCGTGCCGCCGAGCAGCGCGACGAGCGACTCCCGCAGCTGCTCCGCGCGGAACGGCCCGTCCTGGAAGAGCGACAGCTCCCATCGGTCGAGCGCCTCGCCGAGATCCGGATCCTCGTCGGCCGCGCCGAGCCGCGCGAGCAGGTCGGCGGCGAGCCCGCCGCGGAATGAGTCGAGGCGCGTAGGCTCGCCGACGGGCGACGTCGCGGCGATCGGCAGCACCGGCCGGATCCCGAACGGTCGCCAGTCCAGCCGCTCGAACAGGACGGGGCCGGCTGCCGCGGGTGCGGCGGTGGCAAGCCGGATCGCGGTCACGGCGTCCGCGAGCTCGGCGACCGCGTCGGGCGGGTCGGTCTCGCCGTGGGCGAGCGCGCGCTCCAGCTCGAGGACGCACAGCCGGTCGGGCTCGCGTCCGAAATCGGGTGGAAGCAAACCGCCGGCCTCCGGCCAGAGCTTGGCGAGCTCTCCCGTCGCAGCCGGACGCACGCGGATGCCGCCGCCGAGCTCGACTGCCTGGCCGCCGAGCGTGATCCCGACGAGCGGCGCGACCGCGCCGTACGCGTGGCCGCGGCCGAAGAGGGAATCCTCGATGTCCGCGTAGGCCTTGTCGTACGCGGCGTCGTCCCAGTCGAAGCCGCCGCACGTCTCGGCGGTGCGGACGAGCAGCGGCAGCAGGATGCTCATGAACAGCGCATCGTCCTCCGACGGCCGCGCACCCGCATGCGCGCGCGCGAAGATCGAGGCGGCCGGCTCGCGCTGCAACTCGTCGAGCGCGATCCGCGCGTCCTCGCGCTGCTTCAGCCGGTGCGCGCGCACCTCGACGAACGGCCGGACGAGCGGCTTGTACTCGTAGAGCGCCGGCCGTCCGTACGAGCCGTGCTCCTCGAAGGCGAATGGCAGGTCGGCGCCTTCGGCGAGCTCCGCCAGCAGCGTGCGGAACGCGCCGAGACAGAAGCAGCGCAGCGAGTGGTAGAGGTGAGGCGCACGCACGGCCACGCCTCCGTCTACGCCGCCGCGCCGAACCCTCCTTTGTGTCGATTCGGCGCCGATGCGTCCACACCTGTCGGTTTCCGACCCCTCTCGGGGTCAGACCCACGAGGGGGCCGGAAAGCGACAGGTGCGCGACGGACGTGGCCGGCCGGTGTCACGGACGCGGCGCGGGCTCGTGCTCCGACGGCTGGCATGCGGGGCACCAGTAGGCCATTCGCGCGCCGTCGCCCTGCGGCCACGAACGGATCGGCGTTCCGCAGCGCGGGCACGCGCGGCCGACGCGCCGGTAGACCCGGTGCGCCGGACGTGCCCCGTTCAGCCGCCCGCGCATCAGGACGTGCGCCTGCTCGAGCGTCGAACGCAGTTGCTCGTCGGTCACCTCCGCGAGGGCGCTCCACGGCGAGACCTCGGCTGCCCAGAGGCATTCCGCCTTCCACATGTTCCCGATCCCTGCGACGAGCCGCTGGTCGAGGAGCGCATCGCCGACAGACGCAGAGCCCTCGACCCGCCGCAGCCGCTCCAGCATCCCGGCGAGGTCGGGTGGCTCCGCGAGGATGTCCGGGCCGAGCCGGCGCACGACGCCGCGGTCGAGCTCCAGGACGGGACCGCCGAATAGGACGCCCTGGTAGCGCTCGCCGCGCAGCACGAGCCACGGCAGGCCGAACACCTCTGCATCGCGCGGCAGCACGCGCCAGCGGCCCTTCATCCGAAGGTGGCTCCGAAGAACGACGCCATCCTCGAAGTGCAGGAGCAGGTTCTTGCCGATCGCCTCGACCCGCTCGAGCCTCCGCCCGTCGAGCACCGGCGCGAGCTGCTTCACCGCGGCGCGCGGATGCGGCGTCTCGACCTCCACTTCGTCTCCGACGAGGGCCTGGAGGCGCCGCGCCGCCCGGTGGAGCGCGTCTCCTTCTGGCATCTCCCGGGTACGCTAGCCGCATGGCGCGCCTGAACGATCCGAGGCGGCGGCGGGCGCTGGCACGCGCCGGCTTGCTCGAGCCGCACAGCGACGAGACGTTCGACCGGCTCGCCGAGGAGGTGAAGGAGACGCTCGGAGTTCCCGTCGCGACCGTCACGATCGTCGAGCCGGAACGACAGCTCTTCCCCGGCGCGGTCGGGCTCGACGAACCGTGGCAAACCGCGCGCGAGACACCGATCGGACACTCGTTCTGCCAGCATTGCGTCCTGTCAGCACAGCCCTTCGTCGTCGACGACGCGCGCCGTCATCCGCTCGTGAAAGACAGCCCGGCGATCGAGGAACTCGGCGTCGTCGCGTACGCTGGCGTGCCGATCGTCAGCTCCGACGGCGTCGTGATGGGAACGGTGTGCGCGATCGACCACGAACCGCGCGGCTGGACGGACGGCGACATCTCGACCCTCCGCCGCCTCAGCGCGGTGGCGTTGCAGGAAATCGCCCAGCGCGCGGCGAGGGACACCGTCAGCGCTGGGCTCAACATCTCGGCGCTCGCTCGCCGAACCGGCGTCGCTGCGGACACGCTGCGGAAGTGGGAGCTCCGCTACGGCGTCATCCGCCCGTACCGGACGCCCGGCGGCCAGCGGCGCTACACCGAGCAGGACCTGGCGCGGGTCGAGTGGCTGCGCGACCGACTGCGTGAGGGGTACCGGATCGGTGAGGCGGCGGCGCTGCTCGGTTCCCGAACCGAGGAGCAACCGCGCCGCTCGACAGGACAGTTCGTCGACGCGATCCTCGCCGCCGCGCGCGCGAGCGACGCGCAGCAGACGCACCGCATGGTCGAGCAGGCTTTCGCGCTGCATCCGGTTGCGCGCGCGCTCGAGGAGGTGGTCGAGCCGGCGCTCCGCCGCGTCGGCGACGCGTGGGTGGCCGGCGAGCTGTCGGTCGCGCAGGAGCATCTCGTCACCGAAGCGATCCGTGCGCGCCTCGAGGGACTGCTCGTCTACGCGGACGAGGGCGTCCGCGGGCACGCGGTCGCGGCGTGCGCGCCCGGGGAGCGTCACGACATCGGCCTGATGTGCGTCGCGCTGATGCTGCGCGCCGACGGCTGGCAGGTGACGTATCTGGGTGCCGACACGCCGATCGCCGACGCGGTCGCGCTCGCCCGGCACATCGGCGCGGATGTACTCGCGTTCAGCGTCGCTCGGGTAGAGCTCGCCGACGCTCTCGCGAAAGGCCTCGCCGAGGCGTCGCTTCCGCGCGAGCTGACGCTCGTCGTCGGCGGACAGGGTGCCGACGAGCCGCTCGCCGAACGGATCGGCGCGCGGCGGGCGGTCGACGCGCGCGCGGCCGTGCACGAGTTGAGATCGCTCGCGGCGTGAGAGCGCGCGCCGCGGCAGCCGGCGCCGCCGCAGCGACGGTCTGGGGCCTCCAGGAGCCGCTCGACCAGCGCGTCTTCGGCTGCGGCTACTCGGACATCCGCCTCGTCGGCTTCGGCAGCCGCGCGCTCGGCTTCGTGGTGCACGCGGCCAACGGCGCGGCGTTCGGCCTCGCGTTCGACGCCGTGCGGCAGCGGACGCGACTCCCACCCCGGCGGCTTGCGGTCAGCCTCGCATTGGCCGAGCACGTGACGCTCTGGCCGCTGATCGGGCTCATCGACCGCGACCTCGTGACAAGCCCGCGTGCGTTCGCGCAATCCACCTGGCGGCACCTGCTCTTCGGCGCGCTCCTCGGGCGCTTCGGCTAGCGCGCGCGCTTCGCTTCGCCTTCAACAGCTCGGCGCAGCGATCGGCGAGCGCCATGATCACGAGCGCAGGGTTCGCGGCGCCCTGCGTCGGGAGCACGCTCCCGTCGACGACGTAGAGGTTCTCGACGCCCCACGTGCGGTGGGACGCGTCGACGACGCTGTCTTCCGCAGTGAAGCCCATGCGGCAGCCGCCGACGAGGTGCGCGTACCGGTCGATCGTCAGCTGGTCCTGCGCGCCCGCGCCTTCCCAGATCTCCTGCAGGATCTTCTTCGCGTAGGCGATGTTCGCCTTGTCGTTTGCGCCCTGCGTGTAGTCGAAGCGCGCGATCGGCATCCCGTACTGGTCCCGCTCGTCCGCGAGCGTGACGCGATTGTCCGGCGCGGGGAGCAGCTCGCAGAGGACGCCGAGCACCGACCAGTGGTTGTAGTCGCGCATGTACTCGCGCAGCGCGGCGCCCCAGTGGCCGTCCGCCAGCACGTGCGCGGCCCACTCGATCGGCATCGGCGAGATCGTCTGGATCGAGAAGCCGCGCGCGAACCCCCGCGACTCGTCCGTCTCGTAGAAGTCCTCGGACGAGATCTCCGGCGGAGGTGCCTTGTACATCCGCAGCTCGAGCGGGAACCGCGCCGCGACCTGCGTCGCGCCCTGCACCATCACGTACCGGCCGACGAGATCGTTGTCGTTCGCGAGCCCGTTCGGCCAACGGGCGGATGTCGAGTTCAGAAGGAGGCGCGGCGACTCGATCGCATAGCCGCAGACCGCGACTGCGTCCGCCGGCTGGAACTCCTCCCGCCCGTCGTGCATGTAGGTGACACCGGCGACGCGGTCACCCGCGGCATCGACCTCGATGCGGACGGCCATCGAGTCGGCGCGCACCTCCACCCCGTGCTCGATCCCGTCGGGCAGATGGGTGATCAGCGGCGACGCCTTCGCGTTCACCTTGCAGCCCTCGAGACAAAAACCGCGGTAGATGCAGTGGGGCCGATTGCCGAACACGCCGTTCGTGATCGCGACGGGGCCGACGCGCATCTCGATCCCATATTCCCTCGCGCCCTTCCATGCGCGGTTCGCGGCGCCGGCGACGGGGTGCGGGGCGTGCGGATACGAGTGCGGATCCCCCCACGGCCAGTCCTGGCCGGCGACGGGGAGCTCGAGCTCGACGCGCTCGAAGTACGGCTTCAGGTCCCAGTACGAGATCGGCCAGTCGGCGCCGACGCCGTCGCGCGTGCGTACCTCGAAATCCGACGGGTGAAAGCGCGGGACGTAACCTGCGAAGTGCGTCATCGAGCCGCCGACGCCCTGTCCCGAGTTGTTCTTGCCCATCTCGACCGGGTCGTCGCCGCCGATGATCCGCTTGTCGGTCCAGTAGAGATGGCTGGAGCCCTTCTCGTCGCTGACCCAGTCGCGGTCGGGGTCCCAGAACGGCCCCTTCTCGAGCACGCAGACCTTCCAGCCGGCGCGCGCGAGTCGCTGCGCGAGGACGAGGCCGCCCGCACCGGCGCCGACGATCAGGAGGTCGACCGGCGCGTTCTTCGGATAGCGCGCCATCCGGTCGAGGTTCTGCAGCCCGCGCTTGTGCCGGTCGAGCAGGAACGGCGAGTCGTTGTCCTTCGGCATTGCGAAGGACCCCTTGTGCATGAAGCTCATGGCGTCGCCTGGATCGGCTCCCACTGCTCGCGGTCGCCGAGGTGGTCCGAGCCGAAAGCCGCGTAGCCGCGGGGGTACGCCGGGCCGCCGAAACCGATCTCGTTCCACGCCCACGGATGCGAGTAGAACGCCTGACAGATGTGCTTCGTCGTCAGCTTGAAAACGCGCGACACGTTCAGTTGCTCCCACGGCCCGCCCTGCAGCTTCCCGTCGGCGAAGACGGCGACGATGTCCTCGCGCGTCGAGATCGGCGCGCCGGCGAACGAGGAAGCGCGCCACTCGCGCTGAGCCGAGTACTCGAGCCCCTGCGCGACGAGGCGCCACGCCGTCCCGTCGTCCGGCATGTCGGCGTACTGGTAACCGTCTCCCTGACCCTTCAGGAGCTTCTCGTCGACGAACGACAGCACCGGGATCCGCGGCTCGCGGTGCTGGTGCGTGATCGTGTCGCAGTACGCCTTCAGCGTCGCCGCTTCCTCGGCCGTGAAGAAGCGGATCCCCGGCGTATTCTCGACGCGGTCGAGTACGACCTCGCGCGTCACCTCGTCCCAGTGGTCCGTCTCATCGAGCACGTTGTAGTCGGGGAAGCGGCCGTGCATCTGCGGCGTGATCCCGTTGCGGTGGCGCGGCAGATCTTCGGGGTCGGCGTTGTCTCCCTTTGGCCGGAGGTTCGGCAGGCGCGACGGGTCCTGCATCACTTCTCGCGGCGCATGAACGCGGCGGCAATACCCATGCCGCCGATGAGACAGAGCGAGCCCGGCGCGAGCGGCGGCGGACCCATCACCAGGTTGTACGTCAGCTCCTTGAACCCGCCGGGCCGCTTCTGGATCCCGCGCAGATGCGTCCACGTGCCGATCAGCCCGTCGAGCGCGTACAGGCCGGAGATCGCCGGCAGCACCGTCTTCGCCGCGCGCTCGTTGTAGAAGCCCGCAATTCCGGCGAGCGTCAGCGGCGGCGCGAGCACGATCGGCGTCCACATCCACTTGTCGCCGAACGAGCCCTTGTAATGCTCGAGATAGATCTCGAGCGCGAGCGGTGGCGCGCTGAACGCCGTCGTCAGCGCGAGCGTCCGCTGGAGCCTCCCCTGACGCGCGTTCTTGATCAGCCGCCCGATCATTTCAGCGACAGGCCGTTCCCGGGACGCGATCGGTCCGGCCTCAACGCGCCGTCGTCCGGCTCGAGCACGCCGTCGAACAAGTCGTGCTCGACGCGGACGTGGTCGTGGAAGTACTCGAGGTGCCGCAGCCGCTCGACCGCGCAGAACGCATGCGCGGAGATCGCGGGCGCGCAGTGCGCCGACACATCGACCTCGTGCGCGTGCGCGACGGCAGCGACCTCGAGCAGCCCGGTGATGCCGCCGCAGCGCGTGACGTCAGCCTGCAGACAGTCGACGACGGGCGCCATCCGCTCGAAGTACGGGAGGATGTCGCCGTACTCGCCCGCCGCGATCTCGATCCCGGGTGGCGAGTTGTCGCGGAGGAACGCGAGACCCTCGAGATCGTCAGAGGAGACCGGCTCCTCGAACCACTTGACGCCGAAGTCCTCCGCGTACACGTGCGACCATGCGAGCGCGTCCTGTCTCGAGAGCGCGCCGTTCGCGTCGACGTACAGGTCCGTGTCGTCGCCGATCGCCTCGCGCGCGACGGCGACGCGCTCGCGGTCGCGCCCGGGCTCGCGGCCGATCTTCATCTTCACGCGCGGGATCCCGGCCTCGGCCCAGCCGCGCAGCTGGTCGGCTAGCTGCTCGTCGGAGTAGGAGCAGAAACCGCCGCTCCCGTAGACCGGTACCGCGTCGTGCGCCGCGTCGAGCACCTCGACGAGCGGCCGCTCGAGCAGCCGCGCCTTGAGGTCCCAGAGCGCGAGGTCGACCGCCGACAGCGCCATGAATCCGAGCCCGGGCCTGCCCACGTTACGGATCGCGCGCGACATCGACTGCCACGCCGAACGCACCTCCATCGCGTCCGCGCCCTTCACCGCGTCCTGCAGCTTCCCCTCGATCAGCTTCGCCGCGGCGGCGTCGGTGTAGGTGTAGCCGATCCCCGCCGCGCCACCCGCGTGCGCCTCGACGATCACGATCGTCGTCGAGTCCCACTCGAGGGTTCCGTCGGACTCGTGCGCGTCGGTCGGGATCTCGCGCGTCGAGACCTCGAGCTGCTCGATCGTGGTTCTGGTCGCGGTGGCCAAGCTCTACCGACCGGGCAGGAACTCCAGGATCTTCTCCTTGAAGGACTGCGTCATCACGCCGCGGATGTCGGGGTCGCCGCCGCGCAGCGCCTTCACGAACGACTTCGCCTCCTTGACGGTGATGTGCGGCGGCAGCGGCGGCACGTTCGGATCACAGAGCGCGTCGACGACGACGGGGCGGTCGGAGGAGAAGGCCTGATCCCATGCGCCCTCGATCTCGTCGGGCGTTTCGACACGGATGCCCTTGAGGCCGATCAGCTCGGCGTAGGCGGCATAGTTGAGCTCGGGGAGCGTCTGCGTCATCGGGTTCTTCGGATCCCCCTCCATCGCGCGCTGCTCCCACGTCACCTGGTTCAAGTCCTGGTTGTTGAGCACGAGCACGACGAGGCGCGGGTCCGCCCACTGGTGGAAGTACTTCGCGGCCGTGATCAGCTCCGCCATGCCGTTCATCTGCATCGCGCCGTCGCCGACGAGCGCAACCGCCGGACGGTTCGGGTGGCAGAACTTCGCCGCGATCGCGTACGGCACGCCCGGGCCCATCGTCGCGAGCGTCCCTGACAGCGACGCCATGTGGTCTCGGCCGAGCTTGATGTCACGCGCGTACCAGTTCGCGGCCGACCCGGAGTCGGAAGAGATGATGGCGTTCGGCGGCAGAACCTTGCTCAACTCCCAGAACAACCGCTGCGGGTTGATCGGGTCGGCGTCCTGCATCGCGCGTTCTTCCAGCAGGCGCCACCACTCCTGGATCTCTCCCTCGAGCTGCTCGCGCCACGCGCGGTCTTCCTTCCTGCGCAGGAGGGGCAGCAACTCCTCCAGCGTGGCCTTCGCGTCGCCGACGAGCCCGAGCTCCATCGGGTAGCGGATGTTCAGCATCGCCCCCTTGAGGTCGATCTGGATCCCGCGCGCCTGCCCGGGCTTCGGCAGCCATTCCGAGTACGGGAACGACGAGCCGACCATGAGCAGCGTGTCGCACTCGTTCATCAACGTCCACGACGGCTTCGTGCCGAGCAGCCCGATCGAGCCGGTGACGTACGGAAGGTCGTCGGGAACCACGGCCTTGCCGAGCAGCGCCTTCGCGACGCCGGCACCGAGCGTCTCCGCGACCTCGATCACCTCGTCGGTGGCGTGCAGCGCGCCCTGCCCGACGAGCATCGCGACTTTCTCGCCGGCATTCAGGATCTCCGCTGCCGCGCGCAGCTGCTCCTGCTGCGGGACGACGCGCGGGCGCGTGTAGCCGGGAGACGAGTGAACAGAGCCGTGCTCGCGCGGCGGGTCCTCTTCCGCAGGCTCCTCGCCGACGTCGTTCGGGATGATGATGCAGGTCACGTCTTTCTCCGCGAGCGCAATCCGGTGCGCCCGGTCGACCAGGTGCCGGACCTGCGTCGCCTCGTGCGCCATCTGCACGTACTGCGACGCGACGTCCTTGAACAGCGAGACGAGGTCGACCTCCTGCTGGTAATTGCCGCCGAGCCCCATACGCGCTTGCTGGCCGACGATCGCCATCACCGGCTGGTGGTCGAGCTTCGCGTCGTAGAGCCCGTTCAGCAGGTGGATCGCGCCCGGCCCGCTCGTCGCGAGGCAGACACCGACCTCGCCGGTCCACTTCGCGTGCGCGGAGGCCATGAACGCAGCCATCTCCTCGTGCCGCACCTGGACGAACTCGATCTTGTCCTTGTGCCGCTCGAGGGCGCCCACGATCGCGTTGATCCCGTCTCCCGGATAGCCGTAGATGCGGCGGACGCCGTTCTCGGCCAATCGCTCCAGGAGGAAGTCGGCGGTGAGCTTCCCCATACGGTCGACGTTGCCGCGCGCCGCGATCGCGAAACCGCGAATCGGTTCGTACTACGACAAATTAACAATTCCGCACAGGATGCTTACGGGCGAAGAACAGCGCGGCGCGGGCCGGCGAGGAACCCGGCCTCGAGCAGGAGCGGCATGATCTCCGTCTCGCCGACCGGCTCGCCGTCGAAGCGTTCGACAGCCAGGCGCTTGGCGCCTCCGCGCTTCACGTGCGACACCAGTGACGCGAGCGCGACGCGGAGCCACTCCTCCTCCGGCTCGCGCAGCGGGACGAGCGAGCGGCCGCCGCGCTCGACGAAGAGCGCCGCTTCGCCGCCGAGCAGGACGACGTGTGCGCCGGCGACGCGCGCGGCGCGAGCGCCGGCGCGTTTCGGCCACGCGATCGATGCGCCGTACGGCTGCGCCGGGTCCGCGGCGGCGAGCACGAGCGGTTCCGGCTCGTCGCCTTCGCGCGGGCGGAGCTCGCGCAGCCGCTCGACAGCTCCCGGCAGCGCGAATTGCGCACCGCCGAGCCCTTCGACGAAGTAGCCGCGGCGGCAGACGCCGAGCGTCTCCAGGGCACGCAGCTGCGGGTACACGGCGCCGTAACCGCCGGGGATCCCTTCGCCGCGCACGCCGTCGCGCGTGACGATCCCCTGCCGCTCGAGCAGCAGCTCGGCGAGCGCGCGAGCGTCGGCGGTCCCTGCGAACAGACGGTCGGTCAGCGACCACCGGCCCTGCGTCGACGTGATCTGCGCCGAGCGCTGTCGCGAGAAGCGGCGCGGCCTTCGGCGCTGCGGCGCCGCTGTCTGGTAGCGGCGCCCCGCGCGCAGCGGCGTCCAGGCGTCGTTCGTGACTTCGCCGGACCAGACGAGGTCCCAGAGCGCCGGCAGCGCCTCGGCCGGCTCGAGCCCCGTCGTGTCGACGAGGTCGTGCCAGAACTCGGCGCTGCGGCCGAGTGCCTCGCGAATGCGATCGTGGGCGTCGTCTTCGGGCGGCGGCGCGGCGCCGGGGCGTCCGAGCACCGGCGCGTCCTCGCGGAAGTACACCGCGACACGGTCGAGCCCCGCGCCGACCCACACGACCTCGCCGCTGGCGCAGAGCTGGTCGAGCTGTCCCGCGTTGTATCCGGGCACACGGCGCGGCAGCACCTCCTGTTCCCAGAGCGTCACCGGCAGAGCGAGTCCTTGCAGCGGGACGAGCGCCTCGCGCAGCGTTGCGCGCCGATCGATCCCGTGCCAGTGCGGCAGGAACCGGCCGAGGGCCGCTTGCTCCGCCGGCTCGACCTCCTTGCGCAGCGCCGCGAGCGACGCACGCCGCAGCCGGCGTAGCACGTCGGGCTCGCACCACTCGCGCTCGGTCCCGCCGGGACGCAGCTCACCGCGGACGAGCTTGTCCCGCCGCTCGAGCGCAACAAGCACGTGCTCGACGTCGATGCCGAACCGTTCGTTTGCCTCGGCGGTCGTGAACGGGCCTCGGCCCTTCGCGTAACGGAGCACGAGCTGTTCGAGCGCCTCGGGGCCACCCTCCAGGAACGCCTCGGGCAGTCCGCCCGGCGGCATCACGCCGAGCGCGTCGCGGTAGCGACCGGCGTCCTCTGCGGCGATCAGGCGTTCCTCGGCGACGAGACGCACGAGCAGCGCCCGCCGCTCGTCGAGCAGCGGCTGCGCGAGCGCCGGGTCGTACTCGCCGGGGCGAAGGTCGCCGCGGAGTCGCAGCTTGTCGTGCAGCTCGTCCGGATTCCGCGGGGCTCCGCGGAGCTGCGTCTCGACGTCCTCGAGCGCCGTCGGGTCGATGAGGTCGCGCAGCTCCTCTTGGCCGAGCAGCTCCCGCAGGAGGTCGCGGTCGAGCGACAGCGCCTGCGCCCGCCGCTCGGCGGGAGGCGTGTCGTCCTCGTACATATAAGTCGCGATGTAGTCGAAGAGCAGCGACGCCGAATACGGCGACGCGGACGCAGTCTCGACGTCGACGAGATCGAGCTCGCGCGTGCGCAGCCCCTGCAGCAGCTTCTTCAGCGATGGCAGGTCGAAGACGTCCTGCAGGCACTCGCGATAGGTCTCGAGGATCACGGGGAACGAGCCGTACTTGCGCGCGACTTGCAAGAGCCCCTGCGCCTTCAGGCGCTGCTGCCACAGCGGCGTCCGCTGATCCGGGCGCCGGCGCGGGATCAGCAGCGCGCGCGCCGCGTTCTCGCGGAAGCGCGCACCGAAGAGCGCGGTCTGCCCGACCTCTTGCACGACGAGATCCTCGAGCTCGTCCGGCGCGACGAGGATGTCGTCGGTCGGCGGCGGCGCGTCGGCGTCCGGTAGGTGGATCGCGATGCCGTCGTCCGACCAGATCGACTGCACCTCGACTGCGAGCGAATCGCGCAGCTTCGCCGCGATCGCCATCGCCCACGGCGCGTGCACGCGCGCGCCGAAGGGCGTCAGGATGCACACGCGCCAGTCGCCGATCTCGTCGCGGAACCGCTCGACGACGACTGTGCGGTCGGACGGAACCGCGCCCGTCGCGGCGTTCTGCTCGTCGAGGAACTTCATCAGGTTCCGCGCGGCGCGCTCGTCGAGCAGATGTCGCTCCTGCAACCGTGCGAGCGCGGTCTCGGGCTTCAGCGCGACGAGCTCGCGCGACGCCCGCCCGATCGCCTGGCCGAGCTCGTACGGACGACCGACGCCCTCGCCCTTCCAGAACGGCACCGCGCCCGGGACGCCCGGCGCCGGCGACACGAGCACGCGGTCGCGCGTGATCTCCTCGATCCGCCACGTCGATGCCCCGAGCAGGAACGTCTGTCCCGCGCGCGCCTCGTAGACCATCTCCTCGTCGAGCTCGCCGACCCGGCCGCCGCCCTCGACGAGGTAGACACCGAAGAGGCCGCGGTCGGGAATCGTCCCGGCGTTCGTGACCGCCAGGCGGCGCACGCCGCCTCGGCCGCGGATCACGCCGGCGGTGCGATCCCAGACGATTCGCGGCCGTAGCTCAGCGAATTCGTCCGACGGATAGCGGCCGGCGAGCATGTCGAGGACGTTCTCGAGTTGCGCCCGCGAGAGATCGGCAAATGGGTACGCGCCGCGGACGAGCTCGTGTAGGTCGTCGACGGCGATCTCCTCGTCGGCCGCGATCGCGACGATCTGCTGCGCGAGCACGTCGAGCGGGTTGCGCGGAATCACCGTCTCTTCGATCGCGCCCGCCTGCATTCGCTCGGCGACGACCGCCGACTCGAGCAGATCGGCGCGGAACTTCGGAAAGATCCGTCCCTTCGACGTCGCATGGAGCTCGTGTCCGGCGCGGCCGATGCGCTGCAGCCCGCGCGCCACCGACTTCGGCGACTCGACCTGGATCACGAGGTCGACCGCGCCCATGTCGATGCCGAGCTCGAGCGACGACGTCGCGACGAGGCACGGGATCTCCCCCGCCTTCAGCAGCTCCTCGATCTCGACGCGCTGCTCGCGCGCGAGCGATCCATGGTGCGCACGCGCGATCTCTCGCTCCGCCAACTCGTTCAGCCGCAGCGCGAGTCGCTCCGCGAGGCGGCGGTTGTTGACGAAGACGATCGTGGAGCGATGCTCTTGGACGAGGCGCAGGATCTCGGGATAGATCGACGGCCAGATCGACTGCTGCGGTCCTTCGCTCCCGGTTCCGAGCAGGTCGGTCGGCTTCGCGTCGCCGCCGGGCTCTCGCATGTCCTCGAGCGGGACGACCACGCGCAGGTCGAGCTGCTTCGAGACGCCGGCGTCGATCAGTTGGATCGGTCGCGCGCCCGAGACGAACCGGCCGATCTCCTCGAGCGGGCGCTGCGTCGCCGACAGGCCGATCCGCTGGAACGGCTCGTCGACGATGCGTCCCAGTCGCTCGACGGAGATCGCGAGGTGCGCTCCGCGCTTGGTCCCCGCGACCGCGTGGACCTCGTCGAGGATCAGCGTGCGGACGCCCGTCAGGTGCTCGCGCGCGCGAGATGTCAGCAGGAGGTACAGAGACTCCGGCGTCGTGATCAGGATGTCCGGCGGATCGCGCAGCATCGCCGCACGCTCTTTCTGCGGCGTGTCACCGGTGCGGACGGCGACGCGAAGCGGCGACTGCAGCCCTGCGAGCGGGCCCCGGAGGTTGCGCTCGATGTCGTAGTTCAGCGCCTTGAGCGGCGACACGTAGATCAGGCGCAGCCCTTCGCCGGGCTGCGCGGTGAGGCGGTCGATCCCGAAGAGGAATGCCGCCAGCGTCTTGCCCGAACCGGTGGGTGCCTGGATCAGCGTGTGCTCGCCGGACGCGATCGCCGGCCACCCAAGCCGCTGCGCCGGCGTCGGCTCCTGGAACGCCTGACGGAACCATGCTTTCGTCTGGGGGCTGAATGGCGAAAGCGGGTCCACTAGTCCAGGGTACCCGCCGAAGATAGGTCCTCCGGCCCCCCCGAACCCCCCGTTTGGACCTGTTTTGAGGCTAGGAAACGCCATACGTTGGAGGTGTGGAGACGCGGCCCTCCTCTGCCGTCGGCGTGCGCTGGCAGCCCTTCGTTCTAGTCGTCCTCGCGCTCGTCGGCGCGTGGCTGCTGGGGCACTACAGCGGCGACAGCGCCAGGGCCGAGCTGACGCTCGACCAGCCGCTGACACCGCTCGCCCAGGCGGCTACGCAGCCTGCGGCTCCGGCGCAATCGCAGATGCCGTCGACCGCCGCTGCTCCCGTGCCGGGTGCGACTTCTACGCCAAGTGCGAGCTCCGCGCCAACGAGGGTCACGCAGCAACCCGCGCTGACGAGCGCGCTCGCGACAACGAGCGCTGCGCCGGGCCCGACGGCGACCAGTTCTTCCGTGGCACCGACGAAGCCGGCCGGCGACACGGCGTCCGCGACTCCGCCGTCGACGACTACGCCACCCGCAGATCCGTCGGACACGGGCACCGAGCCGACCCCGCCCGACCCGCCGCCTGCCCCGGCCACGAGCGTCCCGAGCGACGAACTCGCGTCGGCGAGCGTCGTCGCGTCGGCAGACGCAACGAGCGCGCACGTCACGTGGGAAACGAATTTCCCGACCACGTCCCAGGGCGCCGAAGGCACCGGCGCCGCGCCGTCCGTGTGGGCCCCATCGCAGCCGACCCCGACCTCGACCCATGCATTCGACTTCACCGATCTGTCACCGGCGACGACGTACCACCTCTGGCTGCACGACGTGGACGAGTGGAACCGCCCGCTGACGACGCAGCTCACGGTCACCACCGCTCCGCGGACCGGCACGACGGCGGCGACCGTCGGCAACGGGTCGATCCTGCTCAACGGCCAGCCGTTCTTCCCGCTGACGACGTGGAGCACGTGCACGAACACGATCCCCGACCGGATCGGGCTCGGCTTCAACCTGTTCATGGGCGAAGGCTGCGGGCACGAGCAGACGATCTCGAGCGCGCTCGGGGGCAAGGCTGTCGCGGTCGTAAATGCCACCACGAAGCTCGCGAACCAGCCCGGTGTAATCGGGTGGTATTACCCGGACGAGCTCGACGGCCGCGTCTCGCTGCCGCTGTCGCCGGCCGACGTCACGAGCATGGCCGTGACGCCGCCCGACGGGATGCTCAGCTTCCTGACGCTGACGAACCATTTCTTCTCCGGCGCTGCGCCGCTCTCGATCGGCCGGTCGCTGTACCCGGCGTTCGCGTCGATCGCGAATGTGATCGGGTTCGACCTCTATCCGCTCCAGAACTGGTGCCGAAACGACGCGTTCCAGTCGGTATACGACGCGCAGCGGGAGCTCGACACACTCGCCGCGGGCAAGCCGACGTTCCAGTGGATCGAGGCGCGGAAGATGGACTGCAGCGCAGCGCTGAGCCCGACGCCGCAGACCGTCGCCGCCGAGACCTGGCTGGCGATCGCCGGGGGCGCCGACGGGATCGGCTATTTCCCGGACGAGTGGTCGGCCGACGTCGGCACGGAGATCGGAGCGCTGAACACGCAGATCACCGACCTTGCGCCGGCGCTGCTCGCTCCCGCGGTCACTGCATCGGCTCCAGCCGCCGTGAAGGTCGGCGCGCACACGCTGAACGGCGCGCTCTACGTAATCGCTGTCAACTCGAGCACCTCTCCCTTTGACGTGCAGCTACAGGTCGACGGCGCCGGCTCGCGCACGTTCGACGTCCTCGGCGAAGGACGCCAGGTCACTGCGGCCGACAACGCGATCTCCGACCACTTCGGCGGGCTCGGCGTCCACATCTACGTCTCGGCGCCGGACGGGTGGACGCAGACGTCGACGCAGACCTCGACGCCGCACTAGCGAGTGACCGACGCTTTTAGTGGTTCTTGCCGCCGCCGAGCGTGAAGTAGAGGATCAGCGCGACCGCAAGAACGAGGGCGACTGCGACCCCGATCGCGATCGTGACACCGGTGAGCGCGATCAGCGGCGTGCGCGCGCTCGCTCCCCGCTCGGCCTCCTCGGCGAGATCCTTCGTCGTGTCGACCGGGTGGGCAACGCCGGTGGCGACGTCCTTCGCCTTGTCGACAGGGTTGAGCGACGGATGCTCGGGGTTCGGGCGCTCGGGTGCCGGCACGCGCACCACGTACCCGCTCGGATGATTGAGTAACGGCGTGGACTGGCGCGTCGCGGGCGAATACCTCGAATCGTGCAACTGCGACGCGATCTGCCCGTGCCGGATGGTGGACGGCGTGCGCGGCGGCCGCTCGACGAACGGCGTGTGCTTCGGCTTGCTCGGCTGGCGGATCGACGACGGAGCCGCCGACGGTCTCGATCTGTCCGGGCTCGGCGTGGCACTTGCGCTCCGCTACGACGACGACGAGCCCGGCTCGCCGTGGTCGTTCGTTCTGTACGTGGACGAGGGCGGCGACGCCGCGCAACAGGACACGCTTGCCGACATCTTCCTCGGGCGCCGCGGCGGGCCGCACGTCGTGAAGCTCCCCTGGGTGTCGAAGGCGAGTGAGCTGATCGGCGTCCGCCCTGCGCGAATCGAGCTGAGGGACGACGGCCGCGTGCTTCGCATCGACGAGCGAGCGGCGATCTCGGTCTCGCGTCGCGCCGACGCCGAGCGAGCGGTCGCCTGCGGGATACCGGGCTACGAGCACGTCGGCAGGGAGTACTACGCGGACGAGCTGCGCGTCGACGACGAGCCGTTCCACTGGCGGCTCGAGGGGAACTGCGCATTCGCGACCACGTTCGAGTACGCGTCGCAGTGACGGCGTAGGATGCGCGCCATGGCAACGAAGGCCGCGGCCGACCGCCTGTACTTCACGGGGAACGACGACGCCGACGTCCTGCTGATGCGGGAGCCGTTCGCGCTGCTGATCGGCTTCGCGCTCGACCAGCAGGTCCCCGTTCCGACGGCCTTCGCGGGGCCGCTCAAGCTCAAGCAACGGCTCGGTACGGTCGATCCGCGCCGGTTGGCCGCGCTCGATCCGGCCGAGCTCGAGGCTGCCTGCCGCGAGAAGCCGGCGGTGCACCGCTACCCCGGCACGATGGCGCGGCGCATCCAGGATCTCGCGCAGGTGGTCAGCGAGGAATACGGCGGCCGCGCCGAGCGGATCTGGACGGACGCAAGCGACGGGCGCGATCTCAAGCGTCGCCTCGGCGAGTTGCCCGGGTTCGGCGACATGAAAGTGCGCTCGATGCTGGCCGTCCTCGCGAAGCGTTTCGGCGTCAGGCTCGACGGCATGGACGACGTCGTGCCGAAGCATCCGACGCTCGGCGACGTCGACTCTCCGGAAGCCCTCTCGGAATATCAGGCGAAGAAGCGCGCGCACAAGGCAGAGATGCGCGCGAAGCAGCAGAGTTGACGCCCAGTCACTGACCCGCGCCGCTCGTGCACCAAATGTGGGTATGTGCTTGCACCGTCTGAGAGGGATCCGGTGCGTGCGCACCACCCGAGGGGAGTCGGTGCGTTCTGGGAACGGCGCGGTTCGTGTGAACCTACAAGGCGGCCGGTCGCCGTACCACCCCCATTCGAGTGATTGATCGACCAGGCCGAGAGCGCAAGTTCCGGCCGTGATGCGGATCTACCGTGTGGGGTCAGAGGAGCAGGCCAGCGCGGCGGGGACGATGCCGGCACCGGCCTGCACCTCGTTAACGGCCGAGCGCGGCGGCCGGTGACGCGGCATCTCCCGGCGCACGCCGCCGCGGCGGCGCCTGCTTTCGAGGCGACGGCGGGTTAAGGCTGCCGCCGCGCGAGCTCGTCGCGGCCGGCGTCGGTCAGGCGCCAGTACGACGCCGCGTTCGTGCTGTGCCCCTGGAGCTCGCCGACCGCGACCACGTCGACGAGGCCCCGGTCGCGGAGCCGCCGCAGCGCCACCTGCACCTCGCCCGGCGGATCCTCGAGCTGCGCCGCGATCCGGTCAGCGGCGAGCGGCCCGTGCTGCGCGAGCGTGATCAGAATTGCCAACTCCACGGGCGGCTGAAGCGATTCCTATGCCGCAGGTCTGCCTTGAAGCGCGGCGAGCGCAGCGATGACCTCGGCGCGGTGCCGTGTCAGGCGGACGATCAAGCCCTCGACGCCCAGATCGTCCGTCGCGCGAAGCTCGGAGAGCGCAGACTCATACGTCCTGAGCAGCCCCAGCAGGGTCTCGGCCGGGAGAGGTTCCATATGTGCCTCTCACCTGTCCGATCGGCGGCCGATCGAAACGCCGCCGCGCGCGAGGCGCGACGCCCGAATCCCCTGCCAAAAGCGCGCCTATGAAGCCGCAGCGAGCAGCGACTCGCAGCGCCGTGAGTACGCCGGCGCGCTGACGGAGTGCCAGAACGTCAGCGACCGCTCGAGCTGCACGCTCGCATCGGACGGCCGCCCATGCTCCTCGAGCCATTCCCCCGCCCACATCCGCACCTCGGCGGCCATGGCGATCGCGCCCATTCCCTCCAGCGTCGCTGCCGCCGCGACGAAGTCGTGCCGAACCAGGGCCGTCGCGGCGTCGACCCACGGTACGACGATGCCGACGGTTTCGATTGCCCACTGCAGCTGCGCCTCTTTCTGGGTCGACCGCGCGGCGAACCACGCGTCGATCGGCCAGTTGTCGATGTAGCCAGAGCGTGTCTCCGTCCAAGCGCTCAGCAACTCCTCCAGAACTCGTCGTGCATCGTCGTGCTCGCCAAGCTCGGCGTGGAGCCGAGCCCGAAACGCGAGCGGTCCGCACACACTTTGAAAGCCGCTTCCGCGGCTGAACTCGACGGCTCGGTCGGCGTCCGTGACAGCGTCGCCGACCGCTCCCTCCGCGACGAGCATGCGCGCGCGGCAGACACGCGTTTGAGGCTCGATCCAGTACGGCGCAGCCTCGAATCCCAGAATGAGGTCGTCGACGATTCGATGCGCCTGCGTCCAGTCACCGACGAGGAGGTGGTCCCATGCGATCTCGGTCGAGAGCCACCGCGTGGGCTCGTCGTACCCGATTTCTCGCGCGATTTCGAGCGCCTCCTGATGCAGCTCGGCCGAACGGCGAAGCTGGCCGAGCGACGTCAAGACGGAGGCGAGGTTCCCGCATGCACGGATGTACTCGGGACCTCCTATGCCCCGCGTGATCTCACGACTGGCCTCGAGGTCGCCGAGGCCTTCCTGATCGCCTGACTGGACACGCGCGACACCGATGCTGTTCAACGCGTGCGCGCGCAGGTCGTCGCGGCCGCGTTTCTCCGCGAGCGCGAGCGCCTCGCGCGCGAGCGCCACCGCACGCTCGCTCTCGTCCGCCAGCATGGCGAAGCGTCCGAGATTCGCCAGCACCTGCAGTTTCGCTCCTTCGTCCGTCATCGCCTCGGCGAAGGGCTCGGCGGCACGGAAATGCTCGCCCGCCCCGTTCTGGTCGCCGCGCAACCAACGGTACTCGCCCAACACCATCTCGGCCCGTGCCGCATCGTGCACATCGCCCGCAAACAAGGGGCGAGCACGGACGAGCAGTCGATCGTTCGAGATGTCGACGTAGATCGCCGCCTCGGCGTGCTCGAGCACGAGGCCGGGCCAGTCGGGATCGTCTTCCGCGGTCAGCTCGAGCGCCTCCTTGAAAAATCGGTCGGCGTTGACGAACGCGCTGAGGGCGACAGCGCGACGGCCGGCGTCGCGTAGCGCGAGGCGCGCCCGGGCGTGCAACGCGGTCGCGTCGCGACCGGCCACGCGTGAGTACTCGAGCGCGTTCGCGTAGTGATACGCGAGCAGTTCGGCCGCATCCTCGCCGCGGACGCGCGTTCCGATCCAGTCGGCGACCTGCTCATGCCTCTCCGCCCGGATCCCACGCGGAATCTGCGCGTACGCAACATCCCGCACCAGAACGTGCCGGAACGCGTACTGAGGCTCGTCCTCGACCGCGGAGCGCCGCTCGCGCCGCACGAACTCCTTCCGTTCGAGTGTCCGAAGCGCTTCCTCGAGCTCCGAGCCTCCGCGACCGTCAGTCGTCAGCGCCCCCGGCCAGAACACCTTTCCGAGCACCGACGCGTCCTGAAGAACGTCCTTCTCCGTGCGCGTCAACGAGTCCAGACGCGCGGCAATGAGGCCCTGCAGCGAGTCCGGCACCTCCAGCTCGTCGACGCTGTCGGGATCGCCGCGCTCTGCGACCATGCGAGCGAACTCCTCCGCGTAGAGCGGGTTCCCACCGGAGCGCGCCAGGACTGCCGACTGCACGTTGGCCGGAAGGACCGATCGTTCGAGGATGGCGTGGACGAGTTCGGCCGTCTCCGACTCGGACAGCGGCGCGAGGGACAGCGTCGCGGCGTTCGTCTTCCCACCGCCCCAGTGAGGTCGGCGCGCAAGGAGCTCGGGGCGCGCGGTCGCGACGACGAGCAGCGGTACCGCCGTCGCCCAGTCGACGAGCGTGTCGACGAAATCGAGCAGCCCATCGTCCGCCCAGTGCAGATCCTCGAAGACGAGAACAGTCGGGCCCTCCGCGGCGAGCCCTTCCAGAAACCGTCGCCACGCGGCGAACGCTTCGCCTCGCCGATCGCCGGCAAGGCCGTCGTCGCCGATCCCGACCAGCGGCTGCAGCATCGCCCGTAGCCATTCGACGTCCTGGTCGCTGCATGTGCGCACGACCGCGTCGCGGAGCTTGGCTTCGGCGACCGGAGCGGGATCGCTCTCGAGGATGCCTGCCTCCGCCTTCACCATCTCCCCGAGCGCCCAGTACGTGACACCCTCGCCGTACGGAAGCGAACGTCCCTGGCGCCACCGAATGAGATCCGGTTCGGCGGCGAGGGCGACCGACAACTCCGATACGAGCCGGCTCTTCCCCATGCCGGGAACGCCGACGATCGTCACGAGCTGCGGCTCCCGCTCTGCGCGTGCTCTCGCAAGAGCGTCGAGCAGCTGGTCGAGCTCGCGCCGCCGGCCGACCAGCCGCATCATCGGCTTGAGGTCGACGTCGACGCCGAACATGGAGCGAGCCGAGACCGCCTCCCAGGCGAGGACCGGCTCCTGCTTTCCCTTCGCCGCGACCGGAGCGTGCGAGCGGTAGTCGATCCGTTGCTCGGTCGCGCGGTACGTCTTCTCGCCGACGAGGATGCCGTTGACGGGTGCAGCCGTCTGGAGTCGAGCCGCCGTATTGATCACGTCGCCGGCAACGAGGCCCTCGCCGGCGTCCGCACGTGCGTCGACGCTCACGAGCGCCTCGCCGGTGTTCACGGCGAGCCGCACGTCGACGGCATCCTCTTCGACCGCCCACTCGCGGATCGCCAGCGCGGCGCGCACCGCGCGCTCGGCGTCGTCCTCGTGGACGCGAGGCGCTCCGAAGACCGCGACTACGGCATCCCCGATGAACTTCTCAACGGTGCCTCCATGGCGCTCGAGCTCGGAGCGGACGCGAGCGTGGTACGACGAGAGCTGCGCCCGCACGTCCTCCGGATCCAACCGCTCCGCCCGCGCGGTCGAGCCGACGAGGTCGCAGAAAACGACAGTGACAATCTTCCGTTCCTCGATCGCCCGCGCGGCCGAGCCGAGGCGGGTGCCGCACTCGGAGCAGAACTTCGCTCCGGTCGAATTCTCCGAGCCGCACGAGGGGCAGATGACCACGGACGAAGCGTACGTCGCGATTCGGTCGCATGGTCAAGCGTCGAGGTGCCCGCCCGAACGTACCCTTCGCGTCCCTGCGAGCCTCAACTCCACCGTCGCCGAGCCAGGCGGAACTCGAGGCGGCGCACTGCTGGGAAGCAGATGACGAGATGCCGAGGGGCCGGTAATGACGGCGTTTCGTCGTCGCTTGCGAGGTTCGTTTTGTCGCGTGCTCGCGCGACGAGCCGCGTGCTGTCACCATCGCCCGTCGACCACCTGACCAAGGAGGAACATTTGGGCTTTGAGCAATACCACGAGCCGGCCGCCGAGCTCAGCGCCGAGACGCGGACGTTCGCGCGCATGATCACCTCGCTGACCGAGGAAGCGGAAGCGATCAACTGGTACGAGCAGCGAATTTCCGTCGAGCCCGACGCGCAGGCCAGGGCGATCATGACGAACGCCCAGCTCGAGGAGTTCAAGCACTTCGGCATGGATCTCGAGTTCCTGCTCCGCCGCAAGCCGGTGTGGCGCGCGGAGCTGAAGCGAATCCTGTTCACCGACGGCGACATCGTCGAGGCCGGCGAGGAGGCGGAGAAGGAAGCCGACCTGCAGTGACGGCCGGTCAACGAGAGCCCGTCGAGACCCGGGACGTAACCTAGGGCCGTGGCGGCGATGCCAAGCTGAAGCGGCTACGCGTCGTCGCCTACGTCACGCGCGGCGACGAGCTGCTCGTGTTCCAACAGCGCGGCGATCCCACTGCAGGCGTCCAGGTCCCCGCCGGCCGGCTCGACGCAGGCGAGTCGCTGCACGACGCGCTTGCGCGCGAGCTCGACGAGGAGACCGGGGTTCGGGCGCGGATCGTGCGGGAACTCGGAGAGCTCACGCGGCGACACGGGAGGCACGGCGTGTACGAGAGCCACTTCTTCCACTGCGAAACCGACGAACGACGGGACGAGTGGGAGCATGAAGTGCAGGGAACCGGCGAGGACCGCGGATTCGTGTTCGTCTGCCGATTTGTCCCCCTCGATCCGAGGCCCGTGCTCGCCGGGCGGCAGGGCGAATTCCTCCACCTGCTGTGATCGAGGTTCGGACACTCACCGACGGGGGCCAGAGCTCGCTCGACATCGCGCATGCCGTGGCGGCCTGGCTCGATGCCGCGACGCACTCGCTCGCACTCGCGCTGTACGACGTCCGCCTCCACGCAGACACCGCCGAGCTCGTCAAGGCGGCGCTCGTCGGGGCGCATGACCGAGGTGTCGACGTACGCTTGCTCTACAACGTCGAGCGCGACCGGCGCGTGCCCGTCCCGCCGCCGCCGCAGACGGATCCCAGCCTGATCGAGCAGCTTCCGTTCGCGACCGTCGGCGTGCCGGGTTGGCCCGACCTGATGCACCACAAATATGTGATCCGCGACGGCACGTCCGTCTGGAGCGGGTCGATGAACTGGACCGACGACTCGTGGACCCGGCAGGAGAACGTCGTCGTCACCGTCGAGTCGCGCGACGTTGCGCAGCGGTTCGAGACGGACTTCGAGCAGCTGTGGACGACGCGCGACGTCGAGCGGAGCGGGAAGGTCGACTCGGCGCCTGTCGAGGTCGACCGGAAGCCGGTGCGCGCGTGGTTCTCGCCGAAACGCGGCGAGAAGCTCGCGCACGAGATCGCGAGCCGCATCGCGGACGCCGAACATCGCGTTCGGATCGCGTCGCCGGTAATCACCTCCGGCCCGATCCTCGGGACGCTCGCCGAAGGGGTACACGACGCGCGCGTCGACATCGCCGGCGTGGTCGATGCGACCCAGGTGCAGGAAGTGCTCCAGCAGTGGCACGAGAACGGCAACGCGTCGTGGAAGACGCCGGCGCTCCGGGCCGTCGTCGGCGACGGGCACTTCACCGGCAAGCGCTCGACGCCGTACGCGCCGGGCGCAGTGCACGACTACATGCACGCGAAGGTGACCGTCTGTGACGACTATGTCTTCATCGGCAGCTTCAACCTTTCCCACTCCGGCGAGCAGAACGCCGAGAACGTGATCGAGGTGCAGGATTCCGCGCTCGCCGACCGGATGGCCGCCTACATCGACGAGATCCGCGCGAAATATGCGCCGGTCGCGGTATGACGCTTGTCGCGCGCGTGCGACCGGCCGCCGGCGACCCGATCGGCGCGCTCGTCCTGCTGCACGGCCGTGGCGCCGACGAGCTCGATCTGTTTCCGCTGCTCGAGCTGTTCGACCCCGAGCAGCGCCTCGTCGCGGCGACGCCGCGCGCGCCGCTGGCGCTGCCGCCGGGCGGGTGGCACTGGTACGCGTTCCGTCAGGTCGGCTATCCCGATCCGGAGACGTTCGGCGCGGTGTATCCGGTGCTGACGGAGTGGCTCGACACGTTCCTCGAGGAGAACGGCCTTGCCCATGACCGGCTCGTCCTCGGCGGGTTCTCGCAGGGCGGCGTGATGACCTACGCCCTCGGGCTCGGGCGCGGACGGCCGCGGCCCGCAGCGCTCGTCGTACTCAGCGGGTTCATTCCGACTGTCGAACGCTTCGAGCTCGATCTGTCGCCGCCGCTGCCGCCGGTCGCGATCGGCCACGGCACGCTCGACCAGGTCATCAGCGTCGGCTTCGGACGCGCGGCGCGAGACGCCTTGCGTGAAGCGGGCGCGGACGTGACGTACCAGGAGACGCCCATGGCGCACACGATCGATCCGGCCTTCGCACGCGAATTGCCGGCGTGGATTGCGGAGCGGCTCGCGTAGTAGGCGTCGTCCGATCGCCGCCACGTCGCGTCGGGCCCCGTCCTCCGCGCGACGCCATTCCCGAGTGGAAAAGAGGGTCTGCTGACCCTCGGCCTCGCATTCGCCCCCGCCTTGACGTTGCGCGCTCACCGAGTGCCTGACCCTCTTTCTTGGGTCAGGCACTCTTTCGCGCGTCCCCTCGCGCCCGCGCAGTTCGCGCGCGATCTCGTGACTTGTTACCGGCCGGCGTCTCGGAGCGCGGCCTTCGCCGCCAGCCACCCGCACATGCCGTGCACGCCTCCGCCCGGCGGGGTCGCGGCCGAGCAGAGATACAGGCCGCGCAGCGGCGTCCGGTAGGGAACCGCGCTCGGCACCGGCCTGAAGAGGAGCTGCCGCACATCCATCACCCCGCCGTTCACGTCGCCGCCGACCGCGTTCCGGTTGTCGGCCTCCGCTTCGACGGGACTGCGAACGTGGCGCGCCGCGACGACGTCGCGAAAGCCCGGCGCGAACCGCTCGACCTGCGCCTCGATCTCGTCGGTCCGATCGGCGGTGGAGCCGTTCGGCACATGGCAATACGCCCACGCGGTGTGCTTGCCGGCCGGCGCGCGCGTCGCGTCGAACAGCGATTGCTGCGCGAGCAGAACGAATGGGCGCGGCGAACGGTTGTCACGCTCCGACTCAGCGATCTCCGCGAGCGTGCCTCCAAGGTGCACCGTCGCCGCGCGCGCGCACTCGTCGGCTGCCCACGGGATCGGCGCATCGAGCGCCCAGTCCACCTTGAAGGCTCCCGGCGCGTAGCGGTACCGGCGGAGCGCGCGTGCGTACGCCGAAGGCAGCGGCGCGAGCCGCAGCAGCTCGGTCGGCATCACGTCGGCGAGGACGATGTCCGCCCGAGGCAACTCGTCCACGGGGGCTCCCGTGCGGACGACGCCGCCGAAATCGGTGAGCCGTTGCGCCAGCGCGTCGGCGATCGCCTGCGAGCCGCCGCGCGGGTACGGCCAGCCGACGACGTGACCGAGCGCCGTCAGCAGGAGCCCGAATGCTGCCGACGGCCGTCGCTCGAGCGGAAGCGCGGAATGGGCGGCGTGCCCGGCGAAGAAGCCACGCGCGGGCTCACCGCCGAACGCTGCCTCGGATAGCGAGCGCGCCGGACGCAGCGCCGCGAGGGCCCGCGGTAATGCCGCCAGGGGCAGCTTGCCCTGAACGACTTGCCGCACCGCGCGAGCGAACGGCGCGACGAGGCGCTCGTACGCACGCGCATCGCCGCCCAACTGCGCCGCCGTGTCGGCCTCGAGGGTGACGGCGGTGCCATCGTCGAACGGATGCGCGCACGCGGCGGGCGGCTCGATCCAGTCGACGTCGAGCCCGAGGTCGCGGAACGCCGGCGAGACGCGCGCCAGCGGGTGGATCGCGGAGCAGATGTCATGCCGGAATCCCGGCAGCGTCAGCGCCTCCGTCCGCGTCCCGCCGCCGAGTTGCCCGGCGGCCTCATGCACCTCGACCTCGTAGCCGGCGCGCGCGAGCACGACGGCGGCGGCCAGGCCGTTCGGGCCGGAGCCGATGACGACGGCGCGCCTGCTCAGCTACGCGTTCGCGCGGCGCGCGGGTCGGGCAGCGGCGTCAGCACCTGCTCGAGGTGCGCGCGCAGATGCTCGTAGTCCGGCGGCAGGGTCAGATGCTCGCCCAGCGTCTCGAGCGGCTCGTCGGCGGTGAAGCCGGGCCCGAGCGTCGCGACCTCGAACAGGACGCCGCTCGGCTCGCGGAAGTAGATCGACTTGAACCAGAAGCGGTCGATGATCGGCGTCGGATGCGCGCCCGCCTCGGCGATCCGCTGCCGCCACGCTTCGTGGTCGTCCATCGGCGACGACCAGGCGACATGGTGGACGGTGCCTGCTCCCGGGATCCCGCGCTCCTCGGGCGGCGCGTCGTAGGCGTAGATCGCGCCGCGTCTGTTGCCGCGCGCCTCCCACTCGTTCACGCCCGCTCGAGGGACGAAGCCGAGCGTCTCCTCGAGAAACCCGCTGCTCGCCTCGGGCTCTCGCGCGTACGCCCGCACGCCGTCGAATCCCTGCAGCGCAAGCTCGGCGGGAATGTCGGGATGCTCCGCCGTCAACGGATCATCGGCCGCTTCGACAATCGCGAGCTCCTGCATGAGCCCCTCCGGATCCTCGAAGCGGAGCGTGTGCGTCTCGCGCGCGGCCTCGACGCCGGCGCTCGCGAGCCGCTCGGCCCAGAACGAAAGCGCATCTTGTCCGAGCCGGGATCACCTGCCTCGTCCGCGTAGAACAGGTGGTACACCGTCGGGTCGTCCTGGTTGACGGACTTCTTCACGAGGCGCAGCCCGAGGACACGCGTGTAGAAGTCGACGTTCTGCGGCGCGTCGCCCGTGATGCACGTCACGTGGTGGATGCCGTCGAGCTTCATCCCACACCTGCGAGCAAGAATGCCCGCTGCTCCTTCACCATCTCGCGCGCGATCACGAGCCGCTGGATCTGGTTCGTGCCCTCGTAGATCTGCGTGATCTTCGCGTCGCGCATCATTCGCTCGAGCGGGTATTCCTGGATGTAGCCGTAGCCTCCGAGCACCTGGACGGCATCGGTCGTGACATCCATCGCGACGTCAGTGCAATAGAGCTTCGTCATCGCGGACAACTTCGTCAGCTCCGGCCCATCGACTCCCTCGTCGACCGCTTGCCCGAACTTGTAGAGCAGGCCGCGCGCCGCTTCGCACTTCGTCTCCATGTCGGCGAGCATCGCAGCCACGAGCTGGTGCTGCGTGATCGGACGGCCCATCGTCTCGCGGGTCTTCGCGTATTCGAGCGCGTAGTCGGTGGCGCCCTGGGCGATCCCGAGCCCCTGCGCAGCGACGCCGGGCCGCGACCGGTCGAGGATCCGCATCGCGATCTTGAAGCCCTCACCCTCCTCGCCGAGCCGGTTCGCAGCCGGGACACGGCAGTCCTCGAACACGAGCTCGCCGGTCGTCGAACCGCGAATACCCATCTTCGGCTCGACGCGCGCGACCTCGAAGCCCGGCGTGTCGGCTTCGACGACGAACGCCGAGATACCGGAATGGCCCGCGGCCGAATCAGTCTTCGCGAAGACGGTGTAGAGCTGCGCGACACCGGCGTTCGTGATGAACCGCTTCGACCCGTTGAGCACGTATTCGCCGTTGTCGACGCGCGCCGTCGTGCGCATCGCCGCGGAATCGGAGCCGGAGCCGGATTCCGTCAGCGCGTACGCGCAGAGCCACTCGCCGGTGGCAAGCCGCGGCAGCCACTGCTGCTTCTGCTCGTCGCTCCCGGCGAGCTTCAGGCCGAGCGAGCCGAGCTCCTGCACGGCGAGGATGAGACCGCTCGTCGCGCAGACCTTCGACACCTCCTCGATCGCAATCAGCGAGAGCAGCGTCCCGGTTCCGAGCCCGCCGACTTCCTCGTCGAAGAAAAGGCCGAAGAGGTCGTTGTCGCGGAAGAGCTCGACGACATCCCACGGAAACTCGTGTTTCTCGTCGATCTCGGCTGCCCGCGGTGCGATCCGCTCTCGCGAGAGCGTGCGCACCAGGTCCCGAAGCTCGCGCTGCTCGTCGGTCAGCGGGTCGTACGCCACGCCCCGAAGCCTACTCGCGTTGCGCTTAGTCGCTCGTGCGCCAGTAGCTGGCGACGGCGAGCATCACGACCAGCAGGAGGATGATCACGACCCCGTTCACGTCCATCTAACGACGGCGCCGTCGCGGGAGTTACGCTCGCCGCGTGATCCTCGAGAACGGCGTCATCCGGACGCTCGAGCCGTCCGTCCCGATCGGGCGGGCCCTGGCGATCGCGGGCGAGCGGATCGCCGGCGGAGTCGGCGTCCACGAGACTGCGCTCGCGTCACCCGACGTCGTCGATCTCGGCGGACGGTGCGTCCTCCCGGGGTTCAACGACGCCCATGTGCACTTCCCGACGTGGGCGCTCGCGCAGCGGCAGATCCGGCTCGAGGGCACGCGGTCGCTCGACGAGGCGCTCGCGCGCGTCGCGGAGGCGGCGGCGCACGCCGAGCCCGGACGCTGGCTCCGCGGACACGGCTGGCGGAGCGGCGACTGGTCGCCGGAAGAGGAGCCGACGAAGGAAGCGCTCGACCGCGTCACCGGCGCAACGCCCGCCGCGCTGATGGCGCGCGACTACCACTCGCTCTGGCTGAACTCGGCGGCGCTTGCCACGGCGAACGGCGACCTCGAGGTCGCCGGGGGCGTCGTCGAGCGGGACGGCCGCGGCGAGCCGACAGGCGTTCTGCGCGAGGAGTGCGCCTGGCACTTCCGCGACAGGCACGTTCGCCCGACGGAGGACGAGATGGTCGAAGCGTCGCGGGCCGGAATGAAGCTCGCGAACGCGCGCGGCGTGACCGCCGTCCACGACAAGGACGGCTGGCTCGGTGCGCTCGGCGTTTTCCAGCGGCTCGCGAACGAGGGCAACCTCTCGCTGCGCGTCTGGGAGTCGCATCCGAAGGACGAGCTCGACGCGCTCCTCGCGCTCCCACTGCACGGCGCGTTCGGCAACGACCTGCTCCGCCTCGGGTATGTCAAGGCGTTCATGGACGGCACGCTCGGCTCGCAGACCGCGCGCATGCTCGACGGCACCGGCGTCGAGATCACGAGCGGCGACGAGCTCGCGGAAACGATCGTCCGTGCCGCCGAGCGTGGTTTCCCCGTCGCGGTCCATGCGATCGGTGACCGCGCGAACCGCGACGCACTCGACGCCTTCGAGCGCACGCACGACGTCTGGGCGAGCAGGAAGCTGCGGCCGCGCATCGAGCACGCGCAGCTGCTGTCCGCGGACGACCTCCCGCGCTTCGCACAGCTCGGCGTCGCCGCATCGGTGCAGTTCAGCCACGCACCGTCGGACCGTGACCTCGCCGAACGCTTCTGGGGCGGCAAGACGGACGGCGCGTACGCATACCACTCGCTGCTGGACAGCGGCGCGCTCCTCGCCAACGGATCCGACGCTCCGATCGAGGAGCTCGATCCCTGGGCCGGCGTCTGCGCAGGCGTGCTGCGCACGATCGACGAGCGGCCGGCGTGGCATCCCGAGCAGCGCGTCGCGCTCGAGGAAGCGCTCGTCGCCACGTGCGTCAATCCCGCGTGGCTGACGGGCGACGAACGCCGGCGCGGGAAGCTTCTCCCCGGCTACGCCGCGGACCTCGTCGTCCTCGACCGCGATCCGTTCGGCGTCGAGCCCGACGAGCTGTCGGACGTGCGCGTCGTCGCGACGATGCTCGGCGGCCGTTGGGTCCATAATGCGCCCCCCTGGGATTAGGATCGCGCGGGGCAAATCGCGACCGGGAGGGTGGGCATGGCAAGCGCTGCGACTCCGACACGTTCCTTCGATCGGCTGCGCGAGCACTCGATCGGTCTGCCGCAGGTCATCTTCCAGTCGATCACGCACATGGCGCCGGGCGCCGCCGTTGCGTACTCGATCTACATCTCCGTCCCGTTCTCGCGGCAGGCGCTCGCGCTGTCGGTGCTCCTCGCGCTCGTCGCCTGCATGTGCGCCGCGACCGCAATCGGCCAACTCGCGCGGCTCGAGCCGTCCGCCGGGGGTCTCTACACGTACGCGGCGCGCTCGCTGGGCCCGTGGGCCGGGTTCATCGTCGCGTGGCTCTTCATCCTGTTCGAGCCGCTCGTGGCGCCGTTCCTCTACCTCGAGTTCGGTTGGGCGATGCGCGAGGTGATGGGCAGCGAAGCGGGCTGGCACTACACGGGCCAGTGGTGGATCTGGGTGCTCCTGATGACGATCGTCGTGTTCCTGCTGACGTATCGCGACATCCGCCTCTCGACGACCGCCGGCGTGATCCTCGGCGCCTTCGAGATCACAGTTTTCGGTGCGCTCGCAATCTGGATGCTGCTTTCGAACGCCGGGAAGCTGAGCGGCGTGCCCTTCAACCCCAACCACGCCGTCGGCCACTGGAACGGCGTCTTTCGCGGGATGGTCTTCGCGATCCTGGCCTTCATCGGCTTCGAGGCCGCTGCGCCGCTCGGCGAGGAGGCGCGAAACCCGCGTAGGACAGTCCCGATTGCCGTGATCGGATCCGCCTTCGCGATCGGCCTCTTCTATGTCCTCTGCTCGTACGCCTGGGTCTTCGGCGCCGGCGTCGACAACTTCGTCACCCAGGCAACCGGCGCCGATCCGTGGCGGAACCTCGGCAAGGTCTTCTGGAGCACCGGCTGGATCATCGTCTTCCTCGCGATCTGCAACTCGATCACGGCGAATTCGAACGCGGCCGTGAACGCGGCGACACGCGTGTTCTACGCGCTTTCGCGCAACCGGCTCGCGCCGCGCGCGCTGGGGCGAACCCATCCGGATTTCAAGACCCCGTACATCGCGATCGTCTGGATGAGCATCTTCGCGTTCGTGCTGTCGATCATCTTGGGTTGGAAGTGGGGACCGCTCACCGGCTTCGCGCTGATCGCCACCCTCGCAGTGATCGTCGTCGTCGTCGTGTACATCCTCATCTGCCTCGGCTGCATGTGGCATTACTGGACGAAGCGGCGCGACGAGTTCAACTGGTTCCTGCACTTCGTGCTGCCGGCGGCGGGCGCAATCCTGTTCTTCTTCCCGCTCTACTACCAGTACGTGAAGTTCCCGCCGACGTACCCGATCAAGTACGCGAACTGGTTCGCGCTCGGCTGGATCGGCGTCGGAATCGTGTTGACGCTCTGGCTGATGGCCCGGTACCCCGACCGGCTGAAGGACATGGAGCGCGTGTACGTCGAAGACGAGACCGTGGCGCCGGCGACCGCCGTCGCCGAGCCGGCGTGATGGCCGTCGCGACGGGACACCGCCTCGGCCGCGACCAGGTGATCTGGTCGTTCGGCCCCGACCTCGAGCCCGTGCTCGAGGTCGAGCCGGGCGAGACGGTCACGTTCGAAACGAACGACTGCTTCACCGGCCAGATCCGGTCGGAGGACGCTCTCGTCACCGACATCGACCTCGAGCGGATCAACGGCGCGACCGGCCCCGTCGCGGTGCGCGGAGCCGAGCCGGGCGACTCGTTGATCGCGGAGATCCTCGACGTGCGCCCGATCGAATGGGGCGTCGCGACCCTGATCCCCGGCTTCGGGCAGTTGATCGACGCTGTGCAGGCACCGCTGACCCGGCTCTTCGAGGTCGTCGACGGCGAGGTCCGGATGAACGACCGAGTGCGCTTCCCGGCGCGGCCGATGGTCGGCGTCGTCGGCGTCGCGACCGACGGCGACGACCTCTCGAACGGCCTCGCCGGTCGCCACGGCGGGAACCTCGACGACCACCTGCACGGAAGGGGCGCGCGGATCTACTTCCCGGTGCGCCGGCCGGGCGGGATGTTCGCGGTCGGCGACATGCACGCGTCGATGGGCGACGGCGAGGTCTGTTTCACCGGTGTCGAGATCGCGGGAGAGGTCGACGTCCGGTTCGACCTGCTCAAGGGGAAGCAGGCGACGTGGCCGGTGACGGAGCTCGCGGATCGTTGGGTCCCACACGCAACGGCGCTCCACTACGACGAGGCGCTGAAACTCTGTACCGAAGAAGCCGCGAAGCTGCTCGTCGACGAGTGGGAGTTCTCGGTCGAGGACGCGTTCATCTTCCTGTCCGTCGCGTGCGATGCCGGCGTCGCCCAGGCGTGCAAACCGGCGCCCGGCGGCTTCGGCACGATCGCGCGGTTCTCGATCCCGAAGCTGGACGCAACGCCCCGGCCGTTCAGCTGACCCGCCGGCGCGCTCTGGAATTTCCGCGACAGCAACTACAATTCGCCTGGCGATGCGCACCATGAACCCCGTGCACGATTCGACGACCTGCTCGGTCGCCGCGTCCGCCGAGATCATCGGCGCGAAATGGACCGCGCTGCTCGTCCACGACCTCTCGGAGGGGCCGCGACGGTTCTCGCAGCTCGAACACTCCTGCGCGGGCATCTCGCCGAGGACGCTGTCCGAGCGGCTACGCGCGCTCGAGGACGAGGAGATCGTCGAGCGCCGGAGCTACGCGGAGTCGCCACCGCGGGTCGAGTACGAGCTGACCGACAAGGGCCGGGCGCTGCTGCCGATCATCGACGCGATGCGCGAGTTCGGCCGCGACTGGCTCTGCTGTCACACGGACTAAGGGCGAAGCACAGACTTCGAAAACGGCAGACCCGGAGGGGTCTGCCCCCTGCGCGCGGTTCTACGTTTCCGACCACTCCGGCTCGGCCCAGAGCTTCGCGAGCTCGACCACCGTCGCGGCCGACGTTGCCATGTCCTGGACCGAGATCCACTCGCGCACCGAGTGGTACTCCTGGCCACCGGTAAAGATGTTCGGCGTCAGCAATCCGCGCTGGCTGAGGACCGCGCCATCCGTGCCGCCGCGGATTGCGCTGCGTGTCGGCTCGAGGCCCACGCGGCGTGTCGCCTCGTCGGCCGCGTCGAGGATCCGGGGCGCCGCGTCGAGGTACTGCTTCATGTTGCGGTAGCTCTCTTCCACCTCGACCGTGAGCTTCGCGCGCGGCTCCTCGTCGCCGATCTGAGCGGCGAGGTCGCGGACGAGCTGCTCGTGCTCCCTCAGACGTGCGCCGTCGAAGTCGCGGCAGATGAACTTCACCGTCGTCTCGGCGGTGCCGCCGACGATGTTGGTCGGGTGGACAAACCCGTCGCGGTCGTCCGTGGTCTCGGGCGATACCCGGTCCTTCGGCAACCGCGCGATCAGCTCGGCAGCGAGCTTGATCGAGTTGACCATCTTCCCCTTCGACGTCCCCGGATGCACGCTGTGCCCTTCGATCCGCACGCGGACCTCGGACGCCGAAAACGTCTCGTCGTCGATGCGGCCGAGCTCGGCGCCGTCGAGCGTGTACGCGAAGTCGGCGCCGAACGCGCCGATGTCGAAGTGCTCGACGCCGCGGCCGACCTCCTCGTCGACTGTGAAAGCGATCCGGATCGGCGCATGCTCGAGCTCCGGATGATTCGCGAGGTACGCGACTGCGGACATGATCTCGGCGACGCCCGCCTTGTCGTCGGCACCGAGCAGCGTCGTGCCGTCGGACGTGACGATGTCATGGCCGACGCGCGTTGCAAGCAGCGTGCTCTCGCCTGGACGCAGCGTTTGCCGTGGGTCGCCCGGGAGCCCGATTTCGCCCCCGTCGTAGCTGCGAACGACCTGCGGCTTCACATCCGCGCCGGATTCGTCGGGGCTCGTGTCGACGTGCGCGATCAGCCCCATCGTCGGCCCGCGCGTACCAGGGAGCGTCGCGAACACGTAGCCATGCTCCGTGAGCTCGGCGTCGTCGAGCCCGAGCTCGCGCAACTCTCGCGTCAACAGTTCGCCGAGATCACGCTGCTTCGCCGTGCTGGGGTATGTGGACGACTCGAAGTCCGACTGGGTGTCGATGCGGATGTAGCGAAGGAACCGCTCGAGCACGTCGTCGGCGAGCGCCGCCGCGACCGGTGTCGCGTACCGGCCGTTCTCAGCCAAGGCCGGCGAGGCTGGTGTACAGCTCGCGCGCAGCAGAGACGGCGCGACCGACGTCCTCTACACGCAACCGCTCGTTCGGCGAGTGCACGTTGCTCTCGCGCAGCGCGAAGCCGGTCCCGATCGTGGCTATGCCCTTCGCGGCAAGCGCCGGGTAGATCGGGAGCGTCCCGCCGACGCGGACGAGGATCGGCCGCGTTCCGAGTGCGCGCTCGAAGGCGTCCATGCCGAGCTTGATCGCGGGCAAGTCGGGGGCGAAGACGCCCGGCGCCGCGGAGTTCTCGCGCTCGATCGTGAGCTGGGCGCCGTCCGGTGCGGCCTCGCGCAGCAGCCGTTCCGCCGCTGCCGCGATCGTGTCGGGATCCTGTCCCGGCGCGAGGCGGATCGTGAACCGCGCGTGCGCCTCGACGACGAGCGTCGTGTTGACGAAGTCAGGCTTGCCGCCGAAGATGCCGTTGACGTCGAGCGACGGCTCGGCCCACGTCCGCTCGTAGAACTCCTCCGGCGCCTTCGGATCGAGCACCGTCGCATCGGCGTCGTCGAGGATCTGCGCGCCCGTCGGCAGGTGCTCGAAGCTCGCCTTCTCCACGTCGGTCAGCGGAGTCGCCCCTTCGCGCAGCGGCTCGGGTAGGCGACCGTCGCGCGCGAGCAGCGCGGTCAACGTCTGTATCAGTGCGTGGATCGCATTCAACGCCGCACCGCCGTAGTAGCCCGAGTGCATGTCGCGGTCGCCCGTACGCATCGTGACGTGGAACCCGACCAGCCCTCGTGTCGCGAGCGCGAACTCCGGTTGTTCCGGCCGCGTCGGGCCGCCGTCGAAGATGACGCAGACGTCGGCGCCACGGTCGTCCTCCTCGAGGAAGTCGACGATCGAGTGCCCGCCGATCTCCTCCTCGCCGTCGCAGGCGATCCGGATGTTGACGGGCAGCGAGTTCTCCTCGCGCATCAGCTGCGCCGCCTTCAGCAGCGTATAGAGCGGCCCCTTGTCGTCGGCGATCCCGCGCGCGTAGAGCCAGCCGTCGCGCTCCTGCAGCTCGAACGGCGGCGACTCCCACAGGTCGAGCGGCGCCGGCGGCTGGACGTCGAAATGCCCGTAGACCATCACCGTAGGCGCGCCGGCGCCGTTCGTCGTCGCCGGGATGTCGCCGATCACGAGATCGCGCGTCCCGCGGCGCTGGAGCTCCGCCTCGCCCCCGGCGCGCTTGACGAAGTCGCGGACCCATTCGGCCGCGCGGTGCACGTCGTCCTGGTGCGCAGGGTCCGCGCTGACCGACGGGATCGCGACGAACTCGCGCAGCTCTTCGAGCCAGGCCTGGTCCACGGCGCGGAACTCTACGTCAAGGCGTACAAGTGCCAGGCACCTTGGAAGGTGCCGGGCACTTTTTCTACGAGGCGCTTGCCGGGTTTTAGGCGGCGACGTCGCGGAGCTTCGCGGCATCCGCGAGGGCGCGCAGCTTCTTCAAGCTCTGGTTCTCGATCTGCCGGATGCGCTCGCGCGTGACGTTGAACGTCCGGCCGACCTCGTCGAGCGTGCGCGGATGCTGGCCGTCGAGCCCGTACCGCAGCTCGAGCACCTGCCGCTCCCGCGGCGACAACGAGCCGAGGATCTTCTTCAGCGTCTCCTTGCGGAGCGTGACCTCGGCGGCCTCGTCCGGCAGTTCCTGGTTCTCGTCGGTGAGGAAGTGGCCGAACTCGGACTCGTCCTCGTCGCCGACCGGCTTCTCGAGCGAGACCGGCGTCTGCGCGCTACGACGGATCTGCTCAACCTCTTCCGGCGTGAGCTCGAGGTCCGTGGCGATCTCCCCCGAGGTAGGCTCGCGGCCGAACTCGGCGCGGAGCTTTCGCTCGGAGCGAACGATCTTGTTCAGCTTCTCGACCACGTGGACAGGCATGCGAATCGTCCGCGCCTTGTCGGCGAGCGCCCGCGCGACCGCCTGGCGGATCCACCAGGTCGCGTACGTCGAGAACTTGAAGCCCTTCCTGTAGTCGAACTTCTCGGCGGCGCGGACGAGGCCGATCGTCCCCTCTTGGATCAGATCGAGGAACGGAAGCCCCTGGTTCCGATACTTCTTCGCGATCGAGACGACGAGCCGGAGGTTCGCCTCGACCATCTCCTGCTTCGCCGAGTGATCGCCGCGCTCGATCCGTTTGGCGAGCTCGACCTCCTGCGCCGCCGTCAGCAGGTCGACCTTGCCGATGTCTTTCAGGAAGAGCTGCAGTGCGTCGGTCGAGACCTCGCGCGGCGCCTCGACAGGCGCCTGCTCAGCTTCTTCTTCGGTCGCCACGACCTCGATATGGAGCTCCTCGAGCGCGTGGTAGAAGTCGTCGATCTGCCCCGGCTCGAGATCGAGCTCGTCGAGCGCGATCGCAATCTCGTCGGCATTCAGATGACCTGCCTGGCGGCCTGCGTCCAGGAGCGCCTTCGTGTCTTCGGTCTCGAAAATCTCGACGGCGCGCGTTGCGTGAACCGCTTCCTCGGTGGCGCTCATTCCGATCCCCCCTCGTGGATCCGGATTCCAGCGGATTCCGCACTGTGCCAGCTACCCCGGACGAGCGCCATGGGCCGTTCGGCTCATCTTTGTGGCAGCAGGTCCTAAGCGTTGCGACTAGCGTTGAGAAGCGTGCGAGCCCGCTTCCCAAGCGGCGTTCGGGGGCCGTCCGCGACGGCGAGCGCCAATTCCTTCCGTGCCTGCGGAAATTGCCGCAGGTAGATGAGCAGGAGGCCGAGGTGGAAGCGAACCGTCTGGGCGTGCGGGAACCGGCGCACGAGCGGCCCGAGCCGCGAGAACGCAGCGGCCGGACGGTCCTTCTCGTAGAGGCCGACTGCCGCGGCGACCTGCGCTTCCGGGTCGTTCGGCGTGATCCGGGCAGCGGCGGCGAACGCGCGCTCGGCCGAGACGGGGCGAAGCGCCGCCTGGAACGCGATCCCGCGCGCGAGGAGCAGCTGCCCGCGCGTCCGCGGACGCGCGAACGCGGCGACGAACGGCGGCTTGCCCGGCGGCGCTTCCGGGTGCAGCGCGTCCTCCGCACGCACCGCCGACGGGGAGTCGGGCTGTACGCGTTCGGCGTTCCGCCAGGATCGGTTCGCGTCGGCCGGCTGCCCCGCGAGCGCGAGCGCAAGCCCGAGCTCGAAGCGAACCAGGGCGCTCCGCGGATTCTGAGCGGCGAGCAACCGGAGGCGCCGGGCCGTGCCGGTCGGCCACGCGGCCAACGCTTCGCGCACGCCTCGCTGCAGCGCCGGCGACGCCGTCGGGTCGGCCGCGAAGGGCGGGCCGGGCGGCGGGTGCTTCGGCACGTGCGTCTGCGTCGCGAGCGTGACGCCGACGACAACGGCGACCGTGAGAGCGGCAGCCCCCGCGACGACAGCCGCAACCCTGACCCGCGGGCTCAGCCCTGCCCTCCATCGCTATCCTTTGGGAAGGAATGGCGACGTACCGCGAGCTGCTGGCACAGGTGAAGTCCGAGATCGACGAGGTCGATGCGGTGCGCGCGCGGGAGCTGATCGAGACGGGCGATCCCGTCATTGTCGACATCCGCGAGCAGGACGAGTGGGACGAGGGGCACATCGCCGATGCGATCCATATCCCTCGCGGCAATCTCGAGTCCCGCGTCGAGACCGCGGCGCCCGACCGCTCGCGCACCGTTCTCCTCTACTGCGCCGCCGGGAACCGCTCCGCGTTCGCGGCGAAGACGCTCCAGGAGCTCGGGTACGACGAGCCGCTCTCCCTCTCCGGCGGCTTCACCGAGGGGCAGCTGAAGCTCCTGGCGTCGAAGGTGCTACTGATCGGTGCGGGCGGGCTTGGCTCGCCGGCGTCGCTCTATCTCGCTGCCGCCGGCATCGGCCGGCTCGGCATTGTCGATGCGGACGTCGTCGACGAATCGAACCTGCAGCGCCAGATCGTCCACTCGACCGAGCGGCTCGGCGAGCCGAAGGTCGAGTCGGCGAAGCGGACGATCGAGGCGCTGAACCCGGACGTGGATGTCGTCGCGTACCAGGAGCGCCTGACCTCCGAGAACGTCGACCGCATCCTCGCCGACGGCTGGGACGTGATCGTGGACGGCGCCGACAACTTCCCGACGCGCTACCTCGTCAACGACGCCTCGGTGTGGCACGACATCCCCGTCGTCCACGGGTCGATCTACCGGTTCGAAGGGCAGGTCACGGTTCTGAAGCCGGGTGACGGGCCCTGTTACCGCTGCCTCTTCCCCACGCCGCCGCCGCCCGAGCTCGCGCCGTCGTGCGCCGAGGGCGGCGTCCTCGGCGTGCTGCCCGGCATCGTCGGCTCGCTCCAGGCGAGCGAGGCGCTGAAACTCGCGCTCGGAATCGGCGAGCCGCTCGTGGGGCGCCTGCTGCTCTTCGATGCGTTGACGACGGAGTTCAACGAGGTGTTGATCCGACGCGATCCGAAATGCCCCGTCTGCGGCGAGCACCCGACGATCACCGAGTACGTGGATTACGTCGAGTTTTGCGCGGGCACCCGGGAGCCGGCATGAGCGTGATCCGCATCCCACCCACGCTCCGCGCCGACGTCGGCGGCGCGCGGAACGTCGAGGCCGAGGGCGCGACGGTGCGCGACCTGCTGGACGACCTGATGTCGCGCTTCCCTTCGCTCCGCGAGCAGCTCGTCGAGGACGGCGACGTCGCACCGTTCGTGAACGTGTACGTGGAGGGGGAGGACGTCCGGACACGCGATGGGCTCGACACGGAAGTGCGGCCCGGGTCGACGGTGATCCTGCTGCCGGCAATGGCCGGTGGCTGAAGCATCGCTCCGGCGCAGCTTCCGGAAACGTCTCTCCAACTGCACGTCGCATGTCTAGCCGCCTCGCGACGAACCTGCTCGACCTCGTCGGCAACACGCCGCTCGTCGAGCTGACCTCCGTCGGTGAGTCGCGGATCTTCGCGAAGCTCGAGGGCCAGAACCCGACCGGTTCGATCAAGGACCGGATTGCGAAAGCGATGATCGACGCGGCCGAGACGAACGGGGAGCTGGAGCCGGGCCGCGAGCTGCTCGAGCCGACGAGCGGCAACACTGGGATCTCGCTCGCACTCGTCGCGAAGCTCAAGGGCTACCCCCTGACGTGCGTCATGCCGGAGAACGCGACCGAGGAGCGCAAGCGACTGCTGCGGCTTTACGGAGCACGCATCGTCTACTCGCCTCCGGACGAAGGATCGAACGGCGCCGTCCGGCTCGCACTGAAGCTCGCCGAGCAGGACTCGCGCTACTTCATGCCGTTCCAGTACGCCAACAAGGCGAATCCGCGCGCGCACTACGACGGAACCGGCACCGAGATCGTCGAAGCACTCGAACGAGTCGACGTCCTCGTCGCCGGCCTCGGAACCGGCGGCACGCTGATGGGAACGGGCGAACGCGTCCGCGAAGCGTTTCCCGACGTCGTCGTCGCCGCCGCGGAACCGCTACCCGGCGACCCGGTCATGGGCCTGCGCTCGCTCGACGATGGGTACGTGCCGCCGATCCTCGACGTGTCGAAGCTCGACCGGAAGGTGCTCGTCTCGAACGAGGAGTCGGTCAGCGAGGTGCGGCGGCTGCTCGACGAGGACGGGATCTTCGCCGGCGTGTCGTCGGGTGCCGTCGCGCACGTCGCGCGAAAGCTCGCCGCCGAACGCGAAGGCGCCACCGTCGTCGCGGTCCTCGCCGACGCGGGCTGGAAGTACTTGTCTGCCCACTTCTGGGACGCGGACGACGTGGAAGCGTCGATGGAGCACACCGTCTGGTGGTGATCCCGGCCGACGTGCGCGCGCAGCTCGTCGCGCACGCCGAGCGCGAAGCACCGAACGAAGCGTGCGGCCTCCTTCTCCTGCGTGACGGCCGGGCGGAGCGCTACGAGCCCGGCACGAACAAGGCGGCATCGCCATACCGCTTCGAGCTCGAGCTCGACAACCCGGAGCTGTGGTTCGCGGAGGACGACGGCTTCGAGCTCGCCGTCTTCCACTCGCATCTCTCGGCCCCCGCACGGCCGTCGCGGACGGACGTCGAGAACATCGGCCTCTGGGAGCGGCGGCCGTACGTGATCCTCTCGCTCCGAAGCGGCGACCTGGCCGCCTTCGAGATCGAAGCCGGCCAGATCCGCGAATTGACGCTCGCTACTTCGTAACCTTGAACGAGCCCTTCATGCCGGCCGCGACATGAATGTCGCACTGGTACGTGTACTTGCCCGGCTTCAGCGTGACCTTCCACGTCGTCTCGCCCGTGAACGAGACGCTGGTCTTCTTGTTCACGCCGGGGCCGATCAAGTGGAAATTGTGAATCGAGCTCTTGTCCTCGACCTTGATCGTGTACTTGCCGGCCTTCAACGTCTTGACGTCCTTGCCGGCCTTCGTGACCTCGATCGAGAACCCGGGGCCTGCCTCGCCCGTCAGGCGCGGGGTCGCGGCCTGCGCGGAGACGATGAACAGTGCGGCGGCGAGCGCCGCGACGAGCAATGTCAGTCGAAACATGTAGCTCCTTCGCGTCTCGGGTTACAAAGCCCGGTACGCGAAGGAGCTACGAGCGGTTTGCCTTCCGCGTCAGGCGACCTTGAAGAGGCCCTTCATGATCGTCTTGTGGGGATCGCAGACGTACTTGTACGTCCCCTTCTTCAGCGTGACGGTCCACTTCGTGGTGCCGGTCGCGCCGACGCCGGTGACCTTGTTCAAGCCGGGCCCCGTCAGATGGAAGTTGTGGATGCTCGACAGGTCCTTCACAGTGATGGTGTACTTGCCGGCCTTCAGCTTCGTGACCTTCGCGGTGCCCTTCTTCAACGTGATCGTGAAGCCGGGCCCGACGGCGCCGCTCAGCTTGATCGGCGCGGCCGTCGCGGTCGCGACGATGACGAGCGCGGCGGAAAGAGCGGCGACGAGCGCGATTCGAATGCGAGACATTGTTCTCCTTGAATACGTGAGGAACGACCCCGAAGGCGCGGCTGCACCTTCCGCCTTCAAGTCTAGCCCGGCATCGTTTGGGCGACGTTAAGCGATCTGACAGCCTCGACGACGGAATCCGCCCGCCCTTCGAAGAGAAGGTCGAACAAACGTCCGCCGCCCATCAGCCCCGCCCGCCGGCGCAGTACCGACACCAGCCGCTCCTCCGTGATCCCGAGCGACCGCGCGACGCGAACGACGGCGCGCACGCCGGGCGGCACCTCGCCGCCGGGCCCGAATTGCCACGCCGGGTAGAACCACTCACCGGTCGCGTCGTGCTGCGCGCCGAACAGCTCGCCGCGCTCCCGAAGCCGGTCGATCTCCGCTGGCCGGATCCCGAGCCGGCTGACGAGCCACGAGGCAGGAAGCGGTGTCGTCAACGTGTCGTGCATCTTGGTTCCTCCGTTTCGTCGATGGATGCGAGCGCCCGCCTCGCGGCGGGCGCTCGTCGGATCAAACGGTCACCGGTCGCACGACCCGCAGCACGACGCCGAGAGCGGCGAGCATGAGCAGGGCGGTGACCAGCGCGGCGAAGATGACGCGGCGGCGCATCCCGATCCCCTAGACCGTCGCCGCGAGCGGCGTGCCGGACGGGACGTAGGTTGCGCCGTAGCCGAGCACGCGACCGAGCGGTGCGCCGACCGCGAGGCCGAGCTTCTGCACGAGCGCCGGCGGGAACGGGAGCTGCACGGTGTCGAAGTGCGCGTTGGCGATCACCGCGAGCCGAAGCGGGTTCGGCATGCCCTTCCGGTTCGTCTTGCCGTCGGCCGCGAGCGAGAACATCGTCTCGATCAGTGACTCGAACTGGAGCGCCGGCCGGACCTCGCAGACGAAGTGCGCCTCGTCGTCGCCCGCGTTCCAGAACTTGTGCGGCGTGCCCGCAGGAACGGTCAGGCGCTGGCCGGGGCCGGCGACGAGCTTCTTGCGTCCGACCTTGAAGCCGACGGAGCCGCGGAGGATCTCGAAGCGCTCTTCCTGACTCGGGTGGACATGAGCCGCGGCGACGAAGCCGTTCGGCTGGACGAACGTCTCGATCACGACCGCCTGGCCGCCCGTCTCGCGCGACGTCTTGCGGAAGACGAGGCGCTCGCCGGTGATCGGATTGTGGATCGTGTCTCCTGCGCTGATCATGTCGTGCTCCTTTCAAGCAGTGGGGGTGTGGGAGCACGATCGAACGGCGCGCTTAAGATCCGCTTGACGTCGGCTTAAGAGGGGTCGTCTGGAGATCGAATTCCGCATCCTCGGCCCGATCGAGGCCGTCCGCGACGGTGTTCCGTTGGCGCTCGGAGCGCCGAAGCAGCGCGCGGTACTGGTCGTCCTCCTCTCCCACCCGAACCAGACGGTCTCGCGCGAGCGCCTGATCGACGACGTCTGGGGCGAGCAGGCGCCGCGTTCCGCCGTGCAGTCGCTCCAGGTTTACGTCCACGGGCTCCGCGACGCGATCGGACGCGAGCGGCTCGAGACTCGAGGAACCGGCTACCGGCTCACGGTCGAGGCGGACGAGCTGGACGCGGCGCGGTTCGAGAAGCTCGTCGCCCGCGCGCGCCGGTCGCTCGGCGACGGCAGGCCGGGCGAGGCCTCGGACGCCCTCGACTCGGCCCTCCGGCTCTGGCGCGGTACACCGCTCGCCGACCTCGCGGGCGAGCCCGTTGCCGCGCGCGAGGCCGAACGGCTCGGCGCGTTCCGCCTGGATGCGCTCGAGCTGCGGGTCGACGCGAATCTCGCGCTCGGACGACACGAGGAGCTGCTCCCGGAGCTCGACGCGCTCGTCGCGGAAGAGCCGTTCCGCGAACGATTCCGCGAGCAGCAGGTGCTCGCGCTCTATCGCGCCGGGCGGCAGAAGGACGCGCTCGACGCATATCGGGCGGCGCGCGAAACGCTCGTCGACGAGCTGGGCGTGGAGCCCGGGCCGCAGTTGCAGGCGCTCGAGCGGCAGGTTCTTCGCCAGGACCCGGAGCTTTCGGGCCCCATGCGCGCGGCCGCCGGCGAGCTGCGACTGCCGACGCCGCCGACACGGCTGATCGGGCGGCGCATCGAGGTCGCGGGGGTGTCCGCGCTGCTCGGACGCGACGACGTACGGCTCGTGACGCTGACGGGGCCCGGCGGGACCGGTAAGACGCGCCTGGCGCTGGCGGTCGCCGAGGAGCTCGGCGCCACCCTCGTCGACGGCGGGGTCTTCGTCGACCTCGCCGCGCTTCGCGACCCATCGCTCGTCGCGCCCGCGATCGCAGATGCGCTCGGGGTCGAGCACGGAGAGGACGTCGAACAGGCGCTGCGGAATTACCTCGCCGACCGACGGCTTCTGCTCGTGCTCGACAACTTCGAGCAGCTGCTGCCGGGGGCCCCCGTCGTCGCAAGGCTGTTGGCGGCGACCGAGCGGCTGCTCGTGCTGACGACCAGCCGCTCCCCGTTACGCGTCTCGGGCGAGCAGGAATACCCTGTCCCCCCGCTCCCGGTTCCGGCGCGCGCCGAGGCGAGCTTCGAGGAGGCGACGGAGAACGAGGCCGTTCGTCTGTTCGTTGCACGTGCGCAGGCGGTCGACCCCTCGTTCGTGGTGGACGAACCGGCTGCAGCGGCGATCGTCGAGATCTGCCGGCGGCTCGACGGACTGCCGCTTGCGATCGAGCTGGCGGCAGCGCGCGTCAAGCTCCTTCCGCCGGTCCAGCTCGCGCGTCGCCTCGAACGCGCGCTCGACGTCCTGACTGCGGGTCCACGCGATGCGCCGACGCGTCAACGCACGCTCCGGGCAACGCTCGACTGGAGCCACGAGCTTCTCGAACCGGATGAGCGCATCGTGTTCGCGCGGTTGTCGGTGTTCGTCGGCGGCTGTACGTTGGACGCCGCGGAGGCGGTGTGCGGCGACGGAATCAGCGACGTGCTGACGGCCGTGTCGTCGCTCGTCGACGACAACCTCCTGCGCCGAATCGGGACGCCGGAGCTCCCGCGTTTCGCGATGCTCGAGACGGTCCGCGACTACGCAGCGGAGCAATTGACGGCGTCAGGCGAGGCCGAGGCAACGAGAAGGCGACACGCGGGGTACGTCGCCGCGGTCGTTCGCGAAGCAGAGACGGCACTGATGGCCGGCGACGCAGCCGAGACGCGCTTCTACGACCGGCTCGCCGTCGAGGAGGACAATCTCCGCGCGGCCCTCGCCTGGGCGGCGGAGACTGCCGAGGTGGAGCTCGAGGTCGAGCTCGTGAGCGCCGCGAATTACTACTGGCTCGTCCGCGGGCACCTCCGCGAGGCGCGTACGCACACCGAGGACCTCGTCGCGCGGAGCCCGACCGCCCCAGCGGCCGTTCGTGGGCGGGCGCTCGATTGCGCGGCCGGCTTTTCGTATCGGGTCGGCGACCTCGAAACGGCGCGCGCCTGGTGGGAGGAAGCGCTCGAGCTCTTCCGCGGCGTCGGTGACGACGACGGTGTGAACAGGGCCGTTGGCTCGCTCGGGAACGTCGCGGTCGGCGAGGGCGACTTGGACCGCGCGGTCGCCTTGTACGACGAGGCTGCGACCGGCGCGCGCGCGCTCGGTAAGACGATGCGCCTCGCGACGATCCTGTCGAACCTCGGCGCAATCGCGAACAGGCGCGGGGACGTCGACACCGCGATCGCCTACTTCTCGGAGTCGATCGAGCTTGCGCGCGTCACCGGCGATGACGACGGCCTGGCCGTCTCGGTCCACAACCTCGCGCGGTCGTATCTCATACTCGGCCGCCTCGACGACGCCCGCGCGGGGCTCGCCGAAAGTTTCGGAATCGCGCGCCGGCTCGGGTACCGCGAGGTGATCGCATACTGCGTCGGCGGATTCGCCGAGATCGCGATGCGCGAGGAGCGACCGGACCAGGCGGCGGAGCTCCTCGGTGCGTCACAGCGGCTGTTCCGCGACATCGGCGCCGCGATCGATTCGGACGAAACCTCGACGCAGGAGAAGGTTCGCGACTACGCCGTCGCCGAGCTCGGCGGCGACCGGTACGCCGAGGCGCACACGGCCGGCGCGGCGCTGTCGCTCGAGGATGTCGCGGCGCGCGTCGGCGTCGTCCCGCTCGGCAACTAGTTGTCGGCGTCGAAGAGCTCGGCGTCGAGGTCGTCGCGCTCGACCTCGTCGCGGCCGCGCTGGTCGCGCTGCCGCTCGAACGTGACCGCGAGCTTCTCGATGCGCGACCCGTCGACCTCGACGACGTCGAAGCGCATGCCGTCATGGGACACATCGTCGCCGACCTCTGGCTGGCGGCCGAGCAACCCGAAGACGAACCCGGCGAGCGTGTGGTAATCCTCGGCCGGTAGGTCGGCACGGTAGCGCTCGTTGAAGTCGTCGATCGGAAAGGTGCCGTGAACGCGGATCGTGTCGTCGTCGACCTGCTCGATCGACTCGTCCGGCAAGTCGAACTCGTCCTCGATCTCGCCGACGATCTCTTCGAGGAGGTCCTCCAGCGTGACGATCCCCTCCATCTCGCCGTACTCGTCGACGACGATGGCCATGTGCTGGTTCGTCCGGCGGAACTCCGTCAACAGCGCTGCAAGATCCTTCGTCTCGGGGACGATGTGTGCGGGCCGCAGGATCTCCGCGACGTTGACGTCCGCAATGCCGCGGTCGCGTAGTGACCGGAAGAGATCGCGCACGTGCAGGACGCCGACGACGTGATCGAGGCTCTCGCGATACACGGGGTAGCGCGTGAACGGCGCGTCCATCATCGCCTCGAGACATTCCTCGGGTGGCAGATCGATTGACAGCGCGACGACCTGCGGCCGCGGGACCATCACGTCGGCGGCCTCCTTGTCGGCGAAGTCGAAGACCTTGATGCACCTCGTCCTCGGCACCAGGAGGCTGGAGACCGAGCCAGCGGAGGACGACCTCGGTCGAGCGCTGCAGGACCCAGATCAGCGGCCGAGCGAGGAGGAAGAACCAGCGCACCGGAACGGAGACCCAGAGCGCTGTGCCCTCCGAGTGGCCAAGAGCGACCCCCTTCGGCACGAGCTCGCCGATCACGACGTGGAAGTACGTGAGGATGAGGTACGCGAGGGCGATCGCGAGCGCCGCCGCCATCCACGGGTCGAACGCCTTCGCCAACGCGTGCTCGCCGACGGCGCCGATCGCCAGAGAGGTGAGGGTCACGCCGAGCTGCATCGCGGAGATGAAGCGCGGCGGGTTCGCGGTGATCCGCAGGACGTCGCGCGCGCGGCGATTGCCGTGATGGTGCAGCTCGATGATCCGCGTGCGGCGCGCGGTGACGAGGCCGTATTCGGCCGCGACGAAAAAGCCGTTCAGCAGGATCAGAACGCCGACGGCGAGGAGCTCGAAGAGAAGCGTCACGCCCCGACCCCCGGGGCCCCCGTACTAGGAGGGATGTCTTCGTCCAACTGTCACGCAGTATAGGTAACGGCCCCGTCGGCTCCCGCGCGGCGGGCGCGCCCCTCGCGGACGAGCCGCTCGAGATGCGACAGCGTCTCCGCGACCGCGAAGCGGCGTTGTGTCGGCGGCAGGGGGTCGCCGAAGAGCTGCAGCGAGATCTCGTAACCCGACTGTGGCTCGGCCCTGAGCGACCCCTCCGTCTCGTCGAGCCGCGCGCGGTGGTGCTCGATCAGCTCGCGCGCGCGGGCGGATGGATCGGCAATCGGCTCGCCGTGGCCCGGGTAGACGACGTCAGGGGCGAGCTCGATCGTCCGTTCGAGCGAGGCCAGGTAATCGCCGAGCGGATCGGGCCGGCTCTCCGGATAGAGGCCGATCGCCGGCGAGATGCGGCCGAGCAGGTGGTCGCCGCCGATCAGGACGCCGTCGCGGAGAAAGCCGAGATGGCCGTCCGCGTGGCCCGGCAGCTCGAGGACCTGCCATCCCGCGACTACGCTCCCCTCGTCGACCAGGTTCGGGCCTTCGGCGAAGCGGATGAACGGCGCAAACGCGTGCCCTTCGGCGACCAGCTCGTCCGCGATCTCGACCGGGACACCGTGGAGGCGGAACCAGGATGCGATCCGCTCCGGCCAGTCGCTGGACCCCCAGACGCGCTCGCACTGCGCGTAGTCGAGGCCACCCTGGAAGACCGGCGCGCCCGTGAGCTCGGCGGCGAGAGGTGTCGAAGAGCGTCCCGTCCGCGAGGTAGCAATGGACGTGTCTCGGGCCGGTCGGCAGCGGGAGGGTCACCCGCCGGATGCCATCGCCGACCGATACGAACGTTTGTTCTATCATCCCTGCGTCGGCATGGGTATCGAGTATCGCGAAGAGCCGTGCAAGAGCGCCCTCAACCCTGTGAAGGGAATGGGGTTCAAATGGTCGCTGAACCCGTATATGGGCTGCGTCCACCGCTGCACGTTCTGCTACGTCCGCCACTTCGAGCACCGGTCCGACCGGCCGGCGGACGACCGCTACGGCACGTCGATCCGGGTGAAGGCGAACATCGCGGACGTGCTGCGGAAGGAGCTCGCCCGACCCTCCTGGCGGCACGAGCTCGTCGTGATCGGCGCGGCGACCGATCCGTATCAGCCGGCCGAGGGGCGCTACCACCTCACACGCGCATGCCTCGAGACGCTACGCGACGCCGCAAACCCGCTGTCGATCATCACGCGCGGCCCGATGATCGTGCGTGACATCGACGTCCTCACCGATGCGGCACGCCGCGCCGACGTGAGCGTCACGTTCTCGGTGCCGACGGTCGACGAGGAGGTGTGGCGCAAGACCGAGCCGTCGACTGCCCACCCCCGCCAGCGCTTGCGGGCGCTCGCACGGCTCGTCGAGGCCGGCATCAACGCGCGCGTCGGGATGGCGCCGATCCTCCCCGGTATCTCGGACAAGCCCGAACAGCTGCGAGAGGTCGTCCGCGCCGCGCGCGAGGCGGGCGCGACCGGCATCTGGGCGAACCTGCTCTTCCTGCGGCCCGGAACGCGCGAGCATTTCCTCGAGCATCTGGCCGAGGACTGGCCGGAGCAGCTGCCCCAGTACCAGGAGCTCTACGCGGGGCGCGCGTACCTCGGCGCGGACGTGATGAAGCCGGTCAAGCAAGCCGTCTCCGGGCTCGCGCGGGAGTACGGGATCGCGGATCGGCGAAAGGTCAGGCTGGCGCCTCCCCCCGAGCCCGAGCAGCTCTCGCTCGCCGTCGATCCTGTGCCGAAGCGGGCGCCCGCGGGCGCCCGTGGGCGGCGGCGCGCCGGGTAGCCGTCGCCTGGGCGCAATACAATCCCGCGGGCGCGTGTCCGCACCCGGCGAAATCACTTGCCTCATCGTCGATGACCACGAGGTCGTCCGCGAAGGGCTTCGCCTTTCCCTGTCGCGCGCGCCGCATATCCGTGTGATCGGCGAGGCCGCCGACGGCGCGTCTGCGGTCTCGCTCGCCGAGAGGCGGCGGCCCGACGTCGTGATCATGGACGTCCGGATGCCGGGCATGGACGGGCTCGAGGCGACGAAGCAACTGACAGAGAAGGTGCCCGACTCGGCGGTCCTGATCTTCACGGCCTACAGCGAGCGCTCGCTCCTCGGGCGCGGCCTCGAATCGGGTGCGAAGGGCTACATCCTGAAGGAGGCGCCGCACCAGACGCTGCTGCGCGCGATCGAGAAGGTCGCGGCCGGCGAGGGGTACGTCGACCCGGCGCTGATGCCGGCGTTCCTCACGGGCAAGGACAAGGACGACATGCTCACGGGGCGCGAGCGGGAGATCCTCCAGTTGCTTGCCGACGGCATGTCGAACCAGGACGTGGCCGCAAAGCTGTTCATCAGCCAGGAGACCGTCAAGAGCCACGTGCGCCACATCCTGGCCAAGCTCGAGGCGGACACGCGGACGCAAGCGGTCGCGATTGCGCTTCGCGAAGCGATCATCGACTAGAGCGGGCGCTCTCGCCGTCGCGTTCGGCGTCGCGGCGGTGATCGCCGTCGTCGGGCTCGCGACGGGGACACCCGTCGTCGGCTGGATCGGGCTCGCCGCCGCGGTTGCAACGGGAGCGCTGTTCGCCGCGTACCTGATCATCAGCGAGCGTCGCCGGCACGAGGCGGCAGAGGAGGAACTGACGTCGGAGGCGCAATTCCTCGAATCGATCGTCGATTCGATGGCCGCCATCGCCGGTGCCGACGACGTGCTCGCGGAGACATGCGTGCAGGCGGAGCGACTGTTCGAGGCGCGTGCACGAATGCTCGCTCCTGGAGAACGCCCCCGCCGCGCGCCGGCCGAGAACGCGATCGTCGTGCCGCTGCGGATGCGCGACGAAGAGCTCGGCGCGCTCCGGTTGACCCGCGACCGTCCGTTCGACCACGACGACGTCGTGCGCGCGACCGTCCTCGCCGACTTCGCGGCGCGTGAGCACGAGAACGCACGCCTGCTCGGCGAGGCGCAGGTACGCGAAGCGGAGCGCTCGCGCCTGACCGACCAGCTGATCACCGCAGAGCAGGAAGAGCGACGACGACTGGCAGACGAACTGCACGACGGCGCCGTGCAATCGCTGTCCGGGATCGCACTGCTGCTCGACGCGGGGCTGAACTCGATCGCCGAGGGGCGTGAAGCGGAAGCGCGCGACATCATCGGCCGCGCGCTCGTCCGGCACCGCGCGACGATCGGGCAGCTCCGGGACCTCTCGTTCAGCCTCGAGCCCGTCGTCCTGCGCGATCAAGGCTTCACTCCGGCGGTGCGGGCGCTGGTCGACCAGACCGCGATCGAGCACGGGGTCAGCGTGGCCCTCGACGCGGAGATGGGCGAGCGGCTCGCGGAGAAAACGCAGGCGGCGCTGTACCAGATCATCCGCGAGGCGGTGAACCAGGCCGTGCGACGTGGGCCGCCCAAGCACCTCACGATCACCGTGCACGAGACGCCCGAGGGCTTCGAGACGCTGATCAGCGACGACGCGCCGGGCGAGCGCCGGCGACGCAGCCTCGATGAGCTTGCCGAACGCGCGCGGACGCTCAACGGCGAGCTACTCTTCGAGCCGGGCGACGACGGCGGGACGACGGTGCGCGTGCTGCTCCCGCCCTACGCAAGCGCCGGTTAGGCTTCCGCCGCGATGACCGACGGATACCTCGTGTTCATCTGGAAGCCGAGCGGTTACGAGCTGCGAGAAGAGAGCGGCTCGCCGCCAGACGTCGGCGCCGAGCTCGAAGCCGACGGTGCCAGGCTCCGCGTGACGAAGGTCGCGCCGTCGCCGCTGCCGAATGATGCGCGTCCCTGCGCGTACGTCCAAGCGGCGTAAGACGGGGTCTTAGGCCGCGTAAGGCATAAAGATGGGCCGTCCGGCCCATTGACCGACGGCAAGCGCGCCGCGATCCTGCGAGCGCCTGGCGGGATGCGGCACATCCCCGACAGGCACTGCGGGAAGAAGAAGGGTTCTCGAATTCGGGATGGTCCGCCGCCGAAAGCACGGTCGCCCCCGTGCTGGCGGCTCAGGACCATTGGAGGGGCGTCTCTCGACGCTTGGCCATACCTGGCGCTCTTCGCCGCGCGCACCGTCCGAGGGACGGCGCGAAATCGGAATCGAGGCGTAAGGGGGATTCGAATGGCACCGCTGGCGAAGAACGGGGGACCGCAGAAGAAGTCCTGGGTTGCGATCGCGATCGCGGCCATTTTCGTGATGGGTCTCCTTTCGGCAGTGGCCTTCGGCGGTGACGTGGGCGGAGGTACGTCCTCGTCCGGCTCGACGGACACCACCGCCGCATCTTCTTCGTCGGGCGCGACCGACACGACGCCGACGGACACGACGCCGACCGACACGACGCCGACCGACACCGGGACGACATCGACGACGCCCGCCGACACGACGTCGGCATCCACGACGACGGACACCACCTCGACGACGACCTCCGGGTCGTCGACCACGTTTACGCCGACGATTTCGACCGACAAGTCGGACTACAACCCCGGTTCGACGGTGACCCTCAGCGGCCAGGGTTGGGGCGCCAGTGAGTCCGTCCACATCTTCGTGAACGACGACAAGGGCCAGACGTGGTCGTACAACAGCGACGTGACGGCGGATGCATCAGGTGCGTTCACGATGCAGTTCCAGCTCCCCGCGACATTCGTGGCGACGTACAGCGTCACCGCGACCGGCGCGAGCTCTGGAGCGGTAACGGCGAGCTTCACCGACGGGAACATCGCGTTCCGAATGGCGACCGTCGACAACGCGGCGCCGACGAACGTCGCCTGGTCAGTCGCATGGAGCACCTACGGCGGCGGCCCGACCGACGATCCGACCTGTTCGACTACGCCGACAGCCGGCACGACGAACTACACGAATGGGACTGGAACGGTCGCCTCCGGTAACGCCGAGCCGAGCGTAGGGAACAAGCAGTCGGGTAAGCCGACGAATGCATCCGCATCGGGCTTCGCCTTCAACTACTGGTCTACGGCCGACAACAACACGCCCGCGACCGCCGCACAAACCTGCCTGCCCGGCAGCGGTGGCGGCACGCTCTACACCTTCACGGCGACGATCAGCCCGAGCCCGGGCGCCGGCACGGTGACGTTCAGCGACGGCGCGAACGCGATCTGCACGAACGTCTCAGTCTCGGGGAACGCGGCGACGTGCGCCACGTCGAGCCTCGCAACCGGATCGCACGGCATCACCGCGGTCTACAGCGGCACCACGGGCTTCAACGGAAGCACGAGTTCGTCCATCACGCAGGACGTCAACCAGAAGTCGCTGATCGGGACCTTCACGGCGAGCAACAAGACCTACGACCGAACCACGGCCGCGACGATCACCGGCCGCTCGCTGAGCGGAGTCGTCGGTGCGGACGACGTCACCCTCTCGGGCGGCACCGCGACGTTCTCCGACAAGAACGTCGGCAACGGCAAGATCGTCACGGGGTCCGGCTTCACGCTGGCCGGGACGAAGGCCGTGAACTACACGCTCGGTTCGGTCGCGACGACGACCGCGAACATCACGCCGCTCGGGATCACCGGCAGCTTCACCGCGAGCAACAAGGCCTATGACGGCTCAGCAGTCGCGACGATCGGGTCGCGTTCGGTCAGCGGCCTCCTCGGCGCCGACAACGTCACCCTGACGGGCGGCACCGCGACGTTCGGGGACAAGAACGTCGGGACCGGCAAGACCGTCACCGGAAGCGGCTTCACCCTTTCCGGCACGGACGCCGGGGACTACTCCCTCTCGTCAGTCGCGAACACGACGGCCGACATCACGAAGCGCGCCCTTACAGTGAGCGCGGCTGGCGTGAACAAGCAGTACGACGGAACCGCTTCTGCAACGGTGACCCTGTCGGATAACCGCATGACCGGCGACGTCTTCACCGACTCGAGCGCGGCGGCGACGTTCAACGACAAGAACGTCGGCACCGGGAAGCCCGTCAGCGTCTCCGGGATCTCGATCAGCGGTGCCGACGCCGGCAACTACACGTTCAACACCACCGCGTCGACGACCGCCAGCATCACCGCGCGAAACCTCACCGTGACCGCGACCGGCGTGAACAAGGCGTACGACCGCACGACTGCGGCGACGGTCACCTTGAGCGACAACCAACTCGCGGGCGACTCCGTCACCGACAACTACGGCTCGGCGAGCTTCGCCGACAAGAACGTCGGCACCGGCAAGAGCGTCGCCGTCGGCGGGATCTCGATCAGCGGCGCCGATGCAGGCAACTATGCGCTCCAGAACACGACTGCCTCGACGACGGCGAACATCACTCCTCGAGCACTGACCGTGACTGCGAGCGGCGTGAACAAGGGCTACGACGGCACGACGACCGCAAGCGCGACGCTGTCGGACAACCGGATCTCCGGCGACGCCCTCACCGACTCCTATACGTCGGCAGCCTTCGCCGACAAGAGCGTTGGCGCCGGAAAGAGCGTCACCGTCACCGGAATCGCGATCGGCGGCACCGACGCGTCGAACTACAGCCTCGGAAACACCACCGCGACCACGACGGCTGACATCACGGCGCGCGTGCTGCACGTGACGGCTACGGGCGCGCCTAAGATCTACGGCGCCACGACCGCGGCGACCGTGACGCTAAGTGACGACCGCGTGAGCAGCGACAGCCTGACTGTGACCTACGGCGCGGCGAGCTTCGCCGACAAGAACGTCGGCGCGGGCAAGGCT
>VAXB01000130.1 GCA_005883995.1 Actinomycetota bacterium | reverse complement strand
GAGCCGCTTCTCCGTTGCGAGGTGGGGTGCCCAGTCGAGTCGTTCGGCACCCGCGAAGCGCAGGTACGCGCGGAGCGCTTCGCGCATCGCGTCGACGAACCCGCCGGCGCGGCGCGGCGCAAACCCGTCCTCCCACCAGACGTTCAGTACGCGAACGGCTGCGTCTTCGAGGTCGATGCGCGGTTCGATCCGACCGACGAAGCGGTCGCCGGAGATGATGGGAAGCACGTAATAACCCCACCGGCGCCTTGCAGGCGGGAAGAAACCCTCCCAGACGTACGTGAAATCGAACAGGTTCGCGAGGAGGGCTGTGTCCCACAGCAGCGAGTCGAACGGGGCGATGAACGCGACGGATGGCGTCGGCTCCGGCGGCGCCTCCAGCAGCGCGACTTCCTGTTCGAGCACGAAGCGCTTGCCCCGCACGCCCTCGACGTCGACGGGCACGAGCGCGCCGAGCTCGACCAGCTCCTCGTGCAACGTGTTGCGCCCCACCCGCTCCGGCGTCGACTTCGGCGGGGCGATGCGGTCGAACGTGCCACCGGCGCCGCCAGAGGCGAGCAGGCCGTGCGCGCGGTGCCGGGACAGGAGCTTGTGGCGGAGCTGTTCTCGCTCCGGGACCTGGTGCGCGAGTACTTCGGCCGGGAGCAGGCGCTCGAGGAGGTCGTAGTACCGGAGCTTGCCGTCGCGCCGAGCGAGCCCGAGCACGCCCGCGACGGTGTACGACTCGAGCACGGCGCGCACGGCGTTCTCCGGCATCCCGAACCAGTCCTTCGTCGGACCGGTCTCTCGCTCGAAGTCGAGTGATGAAAGCTGTCCGTCGGCGCGGAATCGCTCGAGCACGCGCTCGGCCACATCGGCGTTCTCGGTAAGGACCGTGGCATGGAACCGGGGGCCCTTGCGTCCCATCACATGACGGAACCAGGGGAACTCGCTCGTCGGGACGAAAGACAGCGCCTTGTTGGTCGCCTCGAAGATCTCACGGCGTTCGTAGAGCACATCGCACCACGCGGGCTCGTAGCCGGCGACGCGGGCGTGCAGCACGAGATCGTGGTTCCGGCCGGCGACCGCGATCGGGTCGAACTGGATCGATCCGAGCTTGCGGAAAACCTCCAGGACCGCGTCGACTCCTCCCGCGAGTGATCGCGCAGGCGCGAGGAAGTGCCGCGCGACGAGAAAGCGACGGGCGGCCTCGGCAGTCGCCTTCACCTGGGGGAAGCTAGCTCGGCGGGGCGGCGGCCCGCCGGGTCGCATCCCGTCAGCAGCAAACCAGGGAGCGACTCAGCGCCGGCGACTGACCGACCACGCGCCAATCCGCGCAGCGGCGGCGCCGAGTGGAAGAAGTGCGGCCGCAGCCGCCAGGCGTCCCTGCGAAAGCGCCTACCGCGAAGCAGCCGCACGAGAAATCAGTGCGACAGCGGGTGCTGTTGCGGCGCCCGGTGTGTACGAACGCGCCGCCGCCGTGACAGGAAGATGCTGGAGCGCGTTCAACAAGCGCGCCTGAACGACCACCGGGAAGAGCGATCGCCGGGGACGGCGCAACTCATCCGCCGCCGCCCTGACAACTCGACGGGGAAGCAATGATCGAACGCTGGCCTCTTGGTCGGTTGACGCCGGCAGTGGGATCGCGAAAATACGGGTGCCGGCGGCACCTACGGGGCGGCGGGCTACTGCGGCATGCTGATCGGAGACTCCGTCATCTATGACGGGCGGACGTACGTCGTCGTGGGGTTCACGCCGGCGAGCGTCACGCCCGCAGAAGTCCAGCTGCGACCGCGGGACGGCGGCGCCACGTTCTGGCTGGAGCGCCGGCTCATCGTTCCGGCGATCGCGCCCGAGCGGGCCGCGCTCCGCGTCCGGCGAGAACGGCCCCCGCGAGACGACGCGTAGGCCTCGATGCGCACAAAGATGGGCCGCGCGGCCTATGGACCCGCGACAGCGGTACGCGCAAAATCGTTTCGGCGCGTCTCGACGCTCCATGCACTTGGCGTCCACGCTGGGTGCGGCAAGGCGCTTACTGCGGCTAACCGGGAGGGGACACATGGGTAAAGCGATCGCGCTCGCTTGCAGCGATCGGCGGGGGGATGTTCTTCACGTTGAACGCAAAAGCGACAGCGGCACCGACCTGCACCTGGGGCGCGTCGAGCATGACCGCGTACGTGGACGCTCAGGGCGTCTACCGCGAGAGCCAGCCGGTAACGACCGGATGCGACGCTCCATGAGGGGCGCCGTCTAGCGACCCGTCCCCGTTAGCGCGGGCCCGGCTCCCCCGGCATTGCCGCGACCGGGAACTCGGCCCGGAACCGTAGAAGAGCAACGAGCGCCGGTCTGCGCATTATGGTTTGCCTTCCCGAGCGCCGAGGGCTGCGCCGGCCGGATTTACCTGTGACCGCATCCTTCGACTTCGGCTCATTCGCGATCGGTTTCGACCACCGCGACCGCGAGCGACTGCACGCGCTCTGGGATGCCGCCCTCGACCGGGAGGTCTGGAGCGGCGGCCCGCTGACGGAGACTTTCGAGGAGCGCTGGTCGCAATGGAACGGCGCTCCCGCCGTGGCGATGGGGAGTTGGGCCGGCGCTGCGATGTCGACGCTCGAGTTCGCATCGATCCGGCAGCGCACCGTTCTCTGCCCGTCGAACACGTTCATGGCCGTCCCGCGCGCGATCGAGGCCGCCGGTGGTCGCGTCGTGTTCGTCGACTGCAACCGCGAAGACCTTTGCATGTCGTTCGACGATTTCGAGCGCAAGGCCGAGCAGCATGACCCCGCCGCCGCGGTGCTCGTTCACATCGGCGGCCACATCGCCTTCGATGTCGAACGGATCGCCGACTTCTGCAAGGACAACGGAATCTTTCTGATCGAGGATTGCGCGCACGCGCACGGCGCGGCGTGGAACGGCCGCCGGCCGGGGACCTGGGGCGACGCCGGCGTCTGGTCGTTCGCCGCGACCAAGACGATCTCGACGGGCGAAGGGGGAATGCTCGTGTCGGCGAATCCGGAGCTCATCGACTGGGCGAGCCGGTTCCGCGTGTACGGCAAGCCCGACTATGCGGTGCCGGGACTGAACTACCGCATGAACGAGTTCACGGCAGCGCTCGGAATCGTCGGCACGGAGCGGCTGGAGGAGATCGTGGCGTGGAAGAACGCGGTCGCCCGCGAACAGCTCGATCCGCAATATCCGAATCGCGTCCGCCTGCCGGACGGAATGGTTTCCGGGTACTACAAGTACATCGTCTTCGACCCGATCCCGCGCTCGACCGGCAAGGTCTACGACCTGCCGTGCCACCGCATCATGGGGCACGACTTCGACCTCCCGAACTCCGACTGGGTCGCCGACCACCACTGG
>VAXB01000178.1 GCA_005883995.1 Actinomycetota bacterium | reverse complement strand
TCGAGACGGCGATCCAGGAGGACGCGGACGCCGTCGGGATCTCGATCCTGTCGGGCGCGCACATGACGCTGGTCCCGCGCATCCTCGACGGCCTGCGGGCGAACGGCGTCGAGGACGTGCTCGTCGTCGTCGGCGGGACGATCCCCACTGACGACGCGGAGGAGCTGAAGAAGCTCGGCGTCGCCGGTGTGTTCACGCCGGGCGCGCCGACGTCGGAGATCGTCGAGTTCCTGCGCGGCGCCGTTGCGGTGACTTGACCGACCATGTCCGGCGCCGACACGTCTGAACAGTCGGTCCGCGTCGATCGCGAGGCGGCGATCGCGATCGTCACCGTCGACCGGCAGGACGCGCTCAACGCCCTCGACGTCGCGACGCTTACGCGCCTGCGCGACGAGCTTGTCACGCTCGCCGCCGACGACGCCGTCCGCGTCGTCGTCTTGACCGGTGCGGGAGACCGCGCGTTTATCGCCGGGGCGGACATCAAGTACATGAGCGGGCTCGGCGTCGACGACGCGACGGCGTGGGGCAGCCTCGGCCACGATGCGGGCCGCCTCCTCGAGACGATGCCGAAGCCGACGATCGCAGCCGTGAACGGTTTCGCGCTCGGCGGCGGCTGCGAGCTCGCGCTCGCGTGCGACATTCGCTACGCGTCGTCGCGGGCGAAGCTCGGACAGCCCGAGGTGAACCTCGGAATCATCCCGGGCTGGGGCGGGACGCAGCGGCTCGCGCGCGTCTGCGGCATCGGCGTCGCCAAGGAGCTGATCTTCACCGGCCGCACCGTCGACGCCGAGGAGGCGGTCCGCATCGGTCTGGTCAACGCCGTGCACGACCCGGTGCTCGACCGTGCGCGCGAGACCGCGCAGCTGCTCGCGACGAAGAGCCCCGTCGCGTTGCGCGTGATGAAGCGGCTCGCGAACCGCGCGCTCGGCGGTGACCACGCCGACAATCTGGTCGCCGAAGGCGAGTCGTTCGGCGAGCTGTTCGCGTCGGAGGACGCACGCGAAGGGCTCGCGGCGTTCGTCGAGAAGCGCGAGCCGAAGTTCGTCGGGCGGTAGGACTCGTCTCGCAACGAAGCCTTGGGCCGCCGGAACGCGCTGAACGGCGTGCTGCGGCATCCTCGGTCCCGCCCGTAGCCTCCGGCTACGAACGCGACACTGCGTCCTTGCATCGCGCGCGCCGACGGCGAAGCGTCATTGCGCGACGAGTTCGTTAACCCGAGAGCTGGATCAACGCGGCGCTGAGGACGCCGTCGTCGGCGCGCTGCGCCTTCAACGAGGCCGGCGCCGGCTCCGTCCACACGACGACCTTCTGCCCTCTCGCGGCCGACAACACGCTCGAGACCGACCGTGCGACACCGCTCGCCGTGACCGTCTGCACGACGGCCGCGTCCGGCACCGTCAACGTCACCGTCTGCTTCAGCTTGGTCTGCGTGAGCCCGGATGGGAACGCCTGGGACGACGTCACGTTGACGGCGAGACGGCTGAGCGACGCAGACACGACCGTCCCCGTCAGCGTCAGCGCGAACGGCGTGCCCGGCTTCGCGGCGAACAGCAGATGCTGCGCCCCCTGCAGGTACGGGTACGGGTCGGTCGCCTTTCCCCCGTTCGGATGCACCTCGAAGTGCAGGTGCGTCGCGCCGCCGTTGGCGTCACCGGAATCGCCGACGTAGCCGATCTGCTGTCCGGCGGTGACGCGCGCGCCGTTCTTGACCGCGTACGCGACACCCTGCACGCACTTGCCGCGGTTGTCGTTGCGCGCGGTCAGGTCGTTGTTGAGGTGGATGTAGAGGTACGTCGTCTTGCTCGCCCCGTACAGGTAGAGCATGCAACCCGCCGTCGCCGACGTCGTCCAGTACTTCACCTTCCCGGCTTCGGCCGCGACCGCGGGTGAGCGCTTCGGCGCCATCATGTCGATCCCCTGATGCGGCCCGCCCGCACGCGGCGCACCGAAGTCGTCGGTGTACTGCGCCTGCCCGACGACGGGGAAGATGATGTGGAGCGGCGCCTTCGCCATTGGCGCAGCAAGCGCGGTCCCTGCGGTGGCGCCGAGCATCGCGGCGAGGAAAAGGATCCTTCGGGCTGTCGTCCGGTGGCTGCGCATGAGGCTTCCGGTTCCGTCCGAAGGGCCGGACACTAGCAACCGATTCGGCCCGAGGAACGGCCGTTAGAGTCCGCAGCCGATGAAGATCGCTGTTTGCGTGAAGCACGTTCCCGAAGGGGTGAAGCGCATCGACGCCTCGTCGAAGCGCCTCGACCGCTCCGGCGAGGGCGCATTGAACGCGTTCGATGCGAACGCCGTCGAGGAGGCGTTGCGGCTGAAAGAGGCCGCAGGCGGAGGCGAGGTCGTGCTCGTCTCGCTCGGCCCCGCGAAGGCGCAAGATGCGCTGCGCAAGGCGCTCGCGATGGGTGCCGACCGCGCTGTACTGATCAGCGACGACGCGGTCGCCGGCTCGGATCTCGTGGCGACGAGTTACGCGCTGGCGAAAGCGCTCGAGCGCGAGAACGCAGATCTCGTCCTCTTTGGTCAGCAGGCCGGCGACTCCGACGGCGCCGTCCTCTGGGCCGCCGTCGCCGACCGGCTGCGACGCCCGATGGTGTCGCAGGCCGCCGAACTGACGCACGGCGACGGGAAGCTGACCGTGAAGCGTCAAACGGAGTTCGGCTATGACGTGATCGAGACGCCGCTCCCCGCGGTGGTCGCCGTGTCGGACGCGATCAACGAGCCGAGGTATCCGTCGCTGAAGGGGATCATGGGTGCGAAGTCGAAGCCGCAGGAGACGCTGTCGCTCGCCGATCTCGCCGTCGAGGCCGACAGGGTCGGAACCGACGGGTCGCGCACCGAGGTCTACGCGCTCAACGCGCCGCCGTCGCGCGGCGAGTCGCGCAAGATCGACGACGACGGCAACGCCGCGCAGCAGATCGTCGACTTCCTCGCCGAGAAGAGGCTGGTGTGAGCACACTCGTCTTCCTCGAGCACCACGGCAACGAGCTGCTGAAGCCGAGCCTCGGCGTGTTGTCGAAGGCGGCATCGCTCGGAGACGAAGACGTCGCCGGCGTGGTGATCGGAAGCGACGTGCGTGCACTCGCCGACGAGGCGGGGAAGTTCGGCGCCGCACGTGTCCACGTCGCAGACGACCCGCGGCTCGAGGCGCCGTTGGCGCAGCCTCGTGTCGACGTGCTCGCGCAGCTCGTGCGCGACAACGGTTACGACACGGTGCTGTTTGCGAACTCCGTGCTCGCGGCGGACGTCGCCGCCGGCCTCGCGGCGCGGCTCGACGCAGGCCTCAACTGGGACCTGACCGACGTCGTCCGCGACGACGGTCGACTCGTCGGCAAGCGGCCTGCGCTGCAGGACTCGATCTATGTCGACGTCGGCTGGACCTCCGAGCCGAGGCTTGCCTTGTTTCGACAGGGCTCGTTCGATCCGACCGCGACCGGTGGCAGTGCCGAGGTCGAGGACGTGAACGTGCAGCTCGAGGAGTTCTCGACGAGCGCGCGGATGGTCGAACAGGCGCACGAGGAGAGCGAAGGCCCGTCGATCGAGGACGCGGAGGTGGTCGTCGCCGGCGGACGCGGCCTCGGCGGCCCCGAGAACTTCACGCTCGTGGAGCAGCTCGCGAAGGCGCTCGGCGGCGCCGTCGGCGCGACACGCGCCGTCGTCGATGCCGGCTGGTACCCGTACTCGACGCAGGTCGGGCAGACGGGGAAGACCGTCGCGCCGAAGCTGTACATCGCCTGCGGCATCTCCGGCGCTATCCAGCACAAGGTCGGCATGCAGGCATCCGGTGTGATCGTCGCGATCAACAAGGATCCGAACGCGCCGATCTTCGAGTTCTCGGATCTCGGCGTCGTCGGCGACGTGCACGAGGTCGTTCCGAAGCTGACCGAGCTCGTGAACCAGCGCAAGGGCTCGTGAAGCCCGCCGACTTCCCGCCGTCCTTCCGCGCTGCGGACTACGTCGCGCCGCCGACGGACCCCGAGGCGGAGCGGATCGAGGTCGGCGTCTTGATCGTCGGGGCGGGGCCTGCGGGTCTCGCGTGCGCGATCCGGCTCGGGCAACTCCTCGAGGACGCTCCCGAGATCCGGGAGCGCCTCGGCGAGGTGCCCGTCGCGGTGCTCGAGAAAGGGAAGCAGCCCGGCTCGCACCTCGTCTCCGGCGCGGTCGTGAACCCTCGCGCGCTGCGGCGGTTGTTCAAGGGCCGCGCGCGAATCGAGGACATGCCTTTCTACGGCCCCGTCCACGACGAATCCGTCTACATGCTGACGGCGAAGCGCGCGATCCGGATCCCTGCGCCGCCGACGATGAAGAACGACGGCAACTTCGTTGCGTCGCTCTCGCAGCTCGGCCGGTGGCTCGGCGAGCGGGCCGAAGAGGGCGGCGCGATCTTCCTGCCGGAGACTGCAGCGGAGAAGCTGCTCGTCGATGGCGGCCGCGTCCGCGGTGTCCGAACCGGCGACAAGGGGCGGGGGCGAAACGACGAGGAGCTCGGCAACTTCGAGCCGGGGGCTGACATCGTCGCGCGCGTCACCGTGCTCGCGGAGGGGACGCAGGGGCATCTCACCGGCGTCGCGCTCGATCGCTTCGGCCTTGGCGGTGAGAATCCCCAGGTCTGGGCGCTTGCGGTGAAGGAGGTGTGGCGCGTCGCGAAGCCGCTTCGCCGCGTGATCCACACGATGGGCTGGCCGCTGCGCCCGCAGGCGAAGTACCGGGAATTCGGCGGCTCGTTCATCTATCCGATGGGCGATGACATGGTGACGCTGGGGATGGTGGTCGGGCTCGACTATCGCGTCGCGGAGCTGTCGGTCCACGATCTGCTCCAGGAACTGAAGACGCATCCGCTCGTCCGCAAGCTCCTCGCCGGCGGCGAGCGTGTCGCCTGGGGCGCGAAGACGATTCCCGAGGGTGGCTTCCTGTCGCTGCCGCGTCGGCTGCACGCGCCGGGGCTCCTCCTCTGCGGCGACGGCGCGGGGATGGTCAACGTGCCCGCGCTCAAGGGGATCCATTACGCGATCGAGTCGGGGTCGCTCGCGGCCGAAGCGGCCTTCGCGGCATTGCGGCGCGGCGAGACGCCGTGGAGGCCGGGCGCGCTCGCCGCATACGACGACGCGGTGCGCCAGAGCTTCATCTGGCGCGATCTGCGCGAAGTGCGAAACATGCGGCAGGCGTTCGGCCGCGGGTTCTGGATGGGCGGCGCCCTCGCAGGTGCGATGACGGCGACGAAAGGGCGGTTCCCGCCCGGAGATAGACGCACCGAGCTCGACGCCGAGCAGGAGATCCTGCGCACCGACCGCGCGCGCTCGTACCCGACGCCGGACGGCTCGCTCACGTTCGACAAGCTCTCGTCGGTCTTCGCGTCGGGAAACAGGACGCGCGACGACCAGCCGAACCACATCGTCATTCGGCGCGACGTTCCGCGCGAGGTCGCCGAGCTGTGGACGCGCATGTGCCCCGCCCAGGTGTACGAGGTCGCAGGCGACGGCGTCGCCGTCACACCGTCGAACTGCGTGCAGTGCGGTGCGATCACCGCGAAGGGCGGCCGCCTGACGCCGCCGGAAGGCGGCTCGGGGCCGGAGTACACCCTGACCTGAATCCGCCCGGCGGCCGCGACCGTAGCTACAGGCATGAAGGTGAAACTGATCTCATTGCTCGTGTTCGCGGCCCCGTTCGTCCTGGCCGGCTGCGGTAAGAGCAAGTACTGAAAATCGGCACACATCCGACGCACACGCGTCGGCCCGCGATCGGTAGCGTCGACTGCGAGGGTGGCGGGTTTGAGCCCCACCCTCGAAATGGGTGGGGGACGCGGACGAGTACGATCGGTGCATGGCTGTAAGTGACGCGGTGCTTTCGGTCGACGACGTCCGGCGCGCGCGCGAGCGGATCGCCGGCAGCGTCCACCGGACGCCGTTGCTCACGTCGGCGACGACGTCGAAGCGCGTCGGGGCCGACGTCCGCTTCAAGGCCGAGCTCTTTCAGCGCACCGGCTCGTTCAAGCCGCGCGGTGTCCTGAACAAGCTCGCAACGCTCACAGACGAAGAGAAACGCCGCGGCGTGATCTCGATCTCCGCGGGCAACCATGCCGGCGCGCTCGCGTACGCATCGGCCGTCGAAGGAATTGACGCGCTCGTCGTGATGTGGCAGACGGCCAGCCCGATGAAGATCGCGGCCGCGCGCGCATACGGCGCGACGATCGACACCGAGGCGCCCGACATCCCGAGCGCGTTCGAACGGCTCGACGACCTGGTCGCATCGACCGGGAGGACGCTCGTTCATCCGTACGACGACCCACTCGTGATGGCGGGCCAGGGGACGGTCGGGCTCGAGATCCTCGACGACTTCCCGAATGTCGACCTCGTCCTCGTGCAGGTCGGCGGCGGCGGGCTCGTCTCCGGCATCGCGACGGCGATCCGGGAATCGAAGCCGGACACACGGGTCGTTGCTGTCGAGCCCGAGCGCTCGCGCGCGCTGCACGAGAGCTTGAAGGCGGGAGAGCCGGTCACCGTCGAGGCGAAGTCGATCGCGGACGGTTTGAACGGACCGTACGCAGGTGCGAATTGCGTTCGCGTGTGCACCGCGCAGAAGGTGGAGTCCGTGCTCGTCACCGAGGACGCGCTCCGCGACGCTTTCCGGTGGGTCTACGGACGGATGAAGCTCGCGTGCGAGGTCGCCGGCGCGGCGACCGCCGCGGCGCTGCTTTCGGGCGCCGTCGATCTCGACGGGGCGGAGACAGTTGCGGCGGTCGTCTCGGGCGGCAACGTCGCCCCCAAAACAGCCGCTGCTATCCTGGCCGCCGATGAAGGCTGACATCCATCCGGAGTACGTGATCGCGACGGTGACGTGTTCCTGCGGGAACACGTTCCAGACTCGGTCGACCAGGCCCGAGCTCCACGTCGAGGTCTGCTCGAACTGCCACCCGTTCTACACGGGCAAGCAGAAGCTGATGGATACGGGCGGGCGCGTCGAGCGCTTCCAGCGCCGGCTCGAGCGCGCCGGCCAGGCTCGCAGAGGCTAGTTCTCTTGACGACCGTCGGCGGACAGGCCGTCCTCGAGGGCGTGATGATGCGAGGTCCCTCGAACTGGGCCGTCGCCGTGCGCAAGCCCGACGGCGACATCGCGCACGTCAACAAGCCGATCTCCTCGCCGATGGCGCGGCA
>VAXB01000177.1 GCA_005883995.1 Actinomycetota bacterium | reverse complement strand
CCCTGCGGGTAGTGGCTGATGTACAGCGCGTGGTTCGTTCGCGCCGTGATCGGCAGCCCGGCCTCGTATGCCGCGTTGAACACCGTGGTCGAGACCTGGCACACGCCGCCGCCGAGGCCGGTCCCCAGCTCGCCGTTGATGATCACCGGAGCGACGCGGAATCCCTTCTCCGCAGTGCGCGCGCCCGTGGCTTCGTTGAACGAGAAGGTCGCGCCCGGGGCAATCACGTGGCCGTCGATGAGGTGGGCGACGAGCTGGACGTTGTGAATACGGTTCGGGTCGCCGCCGTAGAACGTCTCGTAGCTCGCGACGAGCGCGCGGATCTGCATCGCCTGCGCCTCCTGCGTCGTGCGTCCCGCGTGCATCGTCGGGGCGACGAGTTTCCCCGCGCGCAACGAGGGATCGGTCACGAGCACGGCGTGGAGCAGCACCCGCGCGCTCCTCGGGACGTCGAGCGAGTAGCCGGCGCGGTCGGGCACGACGGCTATGCCGTGGGAGGTGATCGACCAGGTCGCATCAGCCGGCGGCCGGTCGACGTTCTGCGCGAGCTTGGCGAACCACGTGTCGGCCGCTGTGCCGCCGATCCGGAGGTCGCGGCGCCCGTCGGCGGGCAACTCGAGGAGCGTTGCGATCCGCCGCGGCGAGACCGTGAAGGACGTGCCGGCAAGCTCGAGGCGCACCGGCGCCGAGACCGCCGTCTTGACCTCCGCCTGTACGACCGTCAGATCCTCCGGCGTCAGCCGCGGCGTGTCCAGCCGCACCGGCAGCTCGACGGGATGCCGCTCCAGGCTCGCCAACGAGCGCACGATCGCGGCGGCCGCAGCCTGGCGATCGAGCACGCGGCCGGCGCGTCCGGGCAGGATGACCGGCTGCAGGCCGTGCAGGACGACCGAGGGTTCGCGGTGCCTCATGTCGACGACGCCCGAGACCTTGCCGAGGACGTATCGCAGCCCGCTGACGTAGACCTGCGTCGGAGGCGCGACGTCGGTGCCGAAGACTTTGAGGTCGAGGCGCTTGAAGCCGCGGAACGGCGCGAAGCCCGCACCCTGCCGCCGCACGGTGTTCACGGCGGCGCGCCAGTCGGGGCGGACTCCGAGCTGATTTGCGCTCAGCCGCCAGGTGCGGGCGCCGACGCTGAACGCAACCGGCACGTTCTCCACGCGCCGCCAGTTCGACTCGAGGCGTGACGTGGCGGCGCCGGGGGTGAGCCCGCCGACGTCGACGCCGGCAATGTGCACGCCCGCAGCGAGGTGCGTCGTCGAGCCCGCGAACGCCAGCCCGAGGACCACGCCCGTGAGCGCGACGAGAATCGCGACGATCGCCGTTCGACGCAGGAGCACCCGCTGGGACCGCGACATCCTCCGGCGCGTCCGGCTCCGTCCGGAGGGACGTCGGTCACGCACGGCCGCGAAGTCTAGCTCCGGCGCACGTCGGAACCAACGCGCGCCCGCCCGCTAGAAGGTGAAGAGCTCGATCCCACCGCTCACGTTGAGCGCAACGCCGGTGATGTACGAGGCAAGATCCGAGCACAAGAACACGATCGCGTTCGCGACGTCTTCGGGTTGCCCGGGGCGGCGAAATGCAGTCCGCCTGATCATGCGCTCGTTCATCGCGGCATTCCCGAACCCGAACGCCTCCGTGCCGATGATCCCCGGGACGATCGCGTTGCACGTGATGCCGCTGCGGCCGCCCTCGAGCGCGAGCGTCCTCGTCAGGCCGATGAGGCCGGCTTTCGTCGTCGAGTAACTCGCCTGGCCGAAGCCCCCGAGCGTCCCGGCGACTGATGCCATGTTGACGACGCGCCCCCAGCCTCGTGCGCGCATCCCCTCCCACACCGCCTGCGCGCAGTTGAACGCACCCGTCAGGTTCACGCGGAGGTCGCGCTCCCACAGCTCGGGCGACTGATCTCCGAGCTGCGCCACATGGTCGAGCGTCCCGGCGTTGTTGACGAGGATGTCCACGCGGCCCAACTCGTCCGCGACGGCCGCGACTGCCGCATCGACCTGCCCCCGGTCGGTGACGTCGCACTTCAGCGCAAGCGCGTGTCGTCCGAGGGCGCGGATCTCGTCGACCGTCGCCTCGGTGTAGACGATCCCCTGCGCCCGCGCAGCCTGTGCGAGGGCGCCGTACCGGTCGGCATCGCCGCTCTCGTCGGACTCGAGCTGGATGTCCGCGATCGCAACGTCGGCGCCCGCGCGCGCGAGCGCGAGGGCGTCCGCGCGGCCGAGCCCGCGCGATCCGCCCGTGACGAGCGCGACACGTCCCGAAAGGTCGATCTCGACAGCCACGCGCGCCCCTACTCGCGCGGCAGTAGAAGCTCGCGCGCGATCACGAGCCGCTGGATCTGAGACGTGCCCTCGTAGATCTGGAAAAGCTTCGCGTCGCGCATCAGCTTCTCGACGGGGTACTCCTTCATGTAGCCGTAGCCGCCGAAGATCTGCACCGCGTCGGTCGTGACCTCCATGCAAATGTCGGCGGCGAACCGCTTCGCGTACGACGATTGCAAGGTCGCGCGCATCCCGCTGTCGATCATCCACGCCGCCTGCCAGCAGAGCAGCCGCGCCGCTTCGATCTTCGTCGCCATGTCGGCGATCAGGAAGTTGATCCCCTGGTTCATCGCGATCGGCATTCCGAACTGCACGCGCTCCTTCGAGTACTGCGCGGCGTGCTCGAATGCCGCGCGCGCGACACCGACTGCGCCGATCGCGGTTCCCGGCCGAGTGAAATCCAACGTCCGCATCGCGATCTTGAAGCCCTCGCCTTCCTCGCCGAGGCGGTTCGCCGCGGGGACGCGGACGTCCTGGAACGCGACGGCGGAGGTGTTGGTCGAGCGCTGGCCCATCTTGTCGAGGTGCTTCTCGACCATGACCCCGTCGGCATCCGCAGGCACGACGAACGCCGTCAGCCCCCGGTGGCCCTTCGACTTGTCCGTCGACGCGAACAATGTGAACCAGCTTGCGTACCCGGCGTTGGTGATGAACATCTTCGACCCGTTGATCACGTAGTCGTCCCCCTCGCGCACGGCGGTCGTCTCGATCCCGGAGACGTCCGAGCCGGCGTTCGGCTCGGTCAGCGCGAACGACGTCAGGAGCGGCTGCTCGACCAGCTGCGGCAACCAGTCGCGCTTCTGCTCCTCGGTCCCGGCGAGGATCACCGGACCGTGGCCGAGGCCGTTCGCGAGGATCGCGGTGCCGATCCCCGAGCAGCCCCAGGAGAGCTCCTCGCCGATCAGCATCCCCTCGAACGAGTTGAGCCCGGCGCCTCCGTACTCCTCCGGGATGTGCACGTTCATGAGCCCGACCTCGTGCGCACGCGCGAGCACGTCGGCAGGGTGCGTCGAGGATTGGTCGTACTCGCGCTCCTTCGGCCGGATCTCGCGCTCGGCAAACTCGTGGGCGAGGTCGCGCAGCGCCTTCTGCTCGTCCGTCAGGGCGAACGAGACTCCACCGGTCAGTCCGATCGTGGCCACGCTCGAAGGGTACTTCGACTGACTGGTCAGTCAACGACCGCGCTCGCGGAGGAGCGCGCGGAAGCGGAGCACGCGGCGCACGTGCTCGTCGAGCGCGCCGCGCCGCGCGAGCGGGACGAGCGCCTGCACCGCGCGCCGGGCATCGTTCCCGTCGGTGAACAGGACGAGGTCCGCCCCGGCCCGGACAGCCTCCACGGCCCACAGCGGAGCCATATCGCTCCCGAGGATGCCCAGCGAATCGGTGATCGCGACGCCGTCGAAGCCGAGGCTGCGCAGGAGGGCGTACGCCGCCGGCTCGAGTGCCGCACGTCGTGTCCCGAGGCCGCGATAGATGCCGTGGCCGACCATCACGCACTGGATGCCGGCCTCGATCGCGTCGCGGTACGGGGCGATGTCGGCGTCGCGAAGGACGCCGCGGTCGTAGAGGCGCGCGTCGGTCGAGGCGGGCAGGGGGCCTAGGCCGGGGAAGTGCTTGACACACGTCCCGACGCCGCCTGCGGCGAGGCCCCGCGCGAAGGCGACGGCGTACAGCGGCGAGCGGAATTGCCGCGCCCCGAGCGGCCCGTCAGCGAGGTCGAGAACGGGCGCGAGGTCGACGTCGACGCGGACGCGCCGGAGCGCCGCTGCCGTCGCGACGCCGGACGCGTAAGCCTCGCCGGCGCTTCGCACGTCGGCGGCGGCGTGCGCGGGCGGCAGGCCGGCAAACGACCGGACCTCCCCGCCCTCCTGATCGGCATACGCGAGGGCGCCCGGCGGGCGTGCGACGGCCGCCGTTCCGCGCTGGACGAGCACGCCGCCGACCCCGGGCGCCGCCGGAAGCCCGGACACGACCAGCAAGGCCGCCTTCTGCTGCGGCGTGACGCCGACCAGCGCGGCGGCCGCAAGCAGAGCGGCGACCACGCGCGAGACGCTAGCGCCAATGCCGTGAAGATAGGCTCACGGCGTGGACTTCGAGCTGAACGACGAGCAACGGCTGCTCCAGGACACCGTACGCCGCTTCGTCGACGACCGCGTCCTGCCGAACGCAATCGAGAACGACATTCGCCACCACCTCGACCTCGACGCGATCGAGGGAATGGCGGAGCTCGGGATCCTCGGGATCGTGATCCCAGAGGAGTACGGCGGCGCCGGGCTCGACCACATCTGCGAAGCGCTCGCATGTGAGGAGATCGAGCGCGGCGAGGCGGCGTTCCGCACGCTGATCTCGGTCCATGTCGGCCTCAACTCGCTCTCGCTGCTCCGGTACGCATCGGAGGAGCAGAAGCAGCGGTGGCTCGTCGCGCAGGCACGCGGCGAGAAGCTCGCGTGCTTCGGCCTGACCGAGCCGGCGGCGGGATCGGACGTGGCAGCGATGAAGACCACCGCGCGCCGCGAAGGCGACACGTACGTCCTCAACGGCTCGAAGAACTGGATCTCGTACGCGAACGTCGCGGACCACGCGCTCGTCTTCGCGAAGACGGATCCGGCCGCGCGACACAAGGGAATCTCGGCGTTCGTCCTTGAGCGCGGCATGGACGGCTTCACCACGGCGGACACCGAGAACAAGCTCGGCATCTGGGCCGGCTCGACCGGCGAGCTCTTCTTCGAGAACGTCGAGGTGCCCGCCGAGAACCTGATCGGCGAGGAGGGCCAAGGGTTCGAGATCGCGATGTACGGCCTCGACCAGGGCCGCTTCACCGTCGCTGCAGGAGCGTGCGGCGTCATCCGGGCGTGCCTCGAGCGGTCGGTCGAGTACGCACGCGAGCGCGAGACGTTCGGTCAGGCGATCGGGAAGTACCAGTTCGTCCAGGACATGCTCGCCGAGATGATCCTCGGCTACGAGACGTCGAAGCTCCTCGTCCTCCAGGCCGCGTGGATGAAGGACCAGGGCATCCGGAACACGCGCGAGACGTCGCTCGCGAAGTGGCACGCAACCGAGTCGGCGTTCCGCGCGGCGCACCTCGCGATCCAGGTGCACGGCGCGTACGGCTACAGCGCCGAGTACGGGATCGAGCGATATTTCAGAAACGCCCGCGCGCCGATCATCTACGAGGGCACGACGCAGGTGCACAAGATGATGCAGGCCGAGCACGCGCTCGGTTACCGCCGGCTGAACGGGCGCGACGGCGACGTGTCGCCGATCTGCTCGTGGGCACCGGCGCTCGCGCCGGTTCAGCGCGGCGCGATTCCGACCGGCGCGTGATGGCCGACCTCGCCGGCGAGGTCCGCGAGCTGTTCGAAGCGCGCAACTTCGCGCATCTGGCGACGACGCTCCCCGACGGCTCGCCGCACAGCGTCCCGGTCTGGATGCGCGTCGAGGACGGGAAACTCCTCTTCTTCACCCAGACGCAGTCGCGGAAGGCCCGGAACCTCCAGCGCGACCCGCGGGTCGCGATCTCGATCACCGACGAGCGCAACCCTTATCGAAGCGCGTGGGTTCGCGGCCGCGTCGTCCAGAGGATCGATGGGGATGCGGCGCTGCAGATCATCGACCGGATCTCGCAGCAGTACACGGGCGCCGATTTCCCTATGCGGAGCGGCGTCGTCCACGTGATCGAGCCCGAGCAGAGCGGTCACGTCGAGCTGCCGTTCTCGCACTGACGTCCGACGGTTAGAAGCCCGGTCCTGCGGGCGCAGGCAACGGGCTCTGCGGCAGGCCGGCGCGCGGGCCGCCCTCGTTGTACGCGCTCGGCGCGACGTCGTTGGGCGCGTCCGCGTAGAAGAGGCTCGCGAGCGCCTGAATCTGCCCACGGCCGACGTCGAGCTCGAACTGGCCGCCGCCGTACATCGAGATGCCGCGCTCCTCGCAGTGGTCGATCGCGTCAAGAAGGCGCTCCATCCTCCCGAATCGCGACGGCTTGACGTTGAGGTGGCGCGGCGCGCGCTCCTCGATGTCGCCGACGGAATGAATCGGCGCGTCCCAGCTGACGCGAGCCTCCGCACCGCGCAACGCGGCGCGCGTTTCGTCGGCCCAGACGGGATCCTCGAGCACGGCCTTCGGGAACGTCTCCGCGAGCGTGCCGTACAACGCGGTGTCGATCAGGTCGGGCGCCCACGTTCCTCCGTACTGCCCCTTGAGGTCGAGCACGCGGACGCGGTCGGTGGCGGCGATCTCGGTCATGTACGACGGGGTCCACTTGCTCGTCGGATCGAGCTTGAACTCGAGCGACGGGTCGTGCTCGAGCCACAGGCGGATGTCGATC
>VAXB01000176.1 GCA_005883995.1 Actinomycetota bacterium | reverse complement strand
CCCACGGCCACGAGGACCATGTCGGCGCGCTGCCGTACCTGATGCGCGAGGTCGACATCCGCGAGCTGTGGGCGACGCGGCTGACGCTCGGGCTCGTGAAGTCGAAGCTCGACGAGCACGGGCTGCTGCGGTCCGCCGAGTTGCGCGAAGTGCATCCCGACGATCCTCCGCGCGAGCTCGGGCCGTTCCAAATCTCCTTCGTCCGGATGGCGCACTCGATTCCCGACTGCGTCGCCGTTGTCCTGGAGACACCAGCCGGCCGGATTGTCCACACGGGCGACTACAAGCTCGACCACACCCCGATCGACGGCTTGAAGACCGACGTCGGGAGGCTCGCCGAGCTAGGCAACGAGGGTGTCGACCTCATGCTCGGTGACTCGACGAACGCCGAGCGACCGGGAATGACACCCTCGGAGCGCGTCGTCGGCGAGGCGTTCCGCCAGATCATCCCGCTCCGGACCGGCCGCGTTCTCGTCTCGTCGTTCGCGTCGAACGTGCACCGGATGCAGCAGGCCGTCGACGTCGCAGTCTCCGTGAACAGAAAGGTCTGCGTCGTCGGCCGCTCGATGCGCAAGAACGTCAACATCGCACGCAACCTCGGCTACATGGAAGTGCCGGACGGAGTCCTCGTCCGGCCACCCGAGCTCGAGGAGCTCGCGCCGCACGAGCAGATGATCCTCTGCACCGGTTCGCAGGGTGAACCGCTCTCGGCGCTGACACGCATTGCCTACCACGACCATCCCGCGATCACGGTCGAGCGCGGCGACACCGTGATCATCTCCGCCAAGCCGGTGCCGGGCAACGAGCTGCGCGTCCACGATGCGATCAACCAGCTCGCGAAGGCCGGCGCGGAGGTGCTGCACCAGGAGGTCGCGCCGGTGCACGTCTCCGGCCACGCGTGCTCGGAGGAGATGCGGACGATCATCGCGCTCCTGCGGCCGCGGCACCTGATGCCGGTGCACGGCGAGTTCCGGATGCAGGCGGCGCATGCGCGGCTGGCCCAGGAAGTCGGCGTGCCCGCGGGAAACATCGTGCTCGCGGAGAACGGGTCGGTCGTCGAGCTGTCACGTGACGGCGTCCGCATCGTCGACGAGGTGGAGGCGGGCGTCACCTTCGTCGACGGCCTCGGCGTCGGGGACGTCCAGGACGTGGCGCTTCGCGACCGGCAGCGGCTATCCGAGGATGGGGTGCTGATCATCGTCGCGACGCTCGCAGCGTCGGACGGAGGCGAGGCGGGTCCGCCGGAACTGATCGCCCGCGGCTTCGGCGACGAGACGGGGCCGCTGATCGACGAGCTGCGCGACGAGGCCGACCGTGTCCTGCAGCGGTGTCTCGACGACGAGATCGTCGAGATCAAGCTGCTCCAGGAGCACCTGCACGACGAGGTCGGGCAGCTGATCTACGACCGCACCCGTCGACGGCCGATGATCCTTCCTGTAGTTGTAGAAGTGTGAGCACTCTCAGGGCACGCGAACCGGGTTGGGCGGACGTGATCGAGGACAATGCCGCCGACTGGTCCACGTCGCGGCGGCTGATCGGCCAGCTAGGCGCCTGCGAGGCTGCCGCGCTCGCCTTCTGCCGGCTGCTGGAGCGGTGGGCGCGAGGCGATGCCGCGCCGTCGACGCCGGGCGGCCGGCAGGCCGCTTTGCGTCACGCCGCCGACCGGGTGGAGACGGCGCTCGTCGGCCTGGAACGACCGCTCGACCGCTACCTGCTCGAGCTCGAGGCCGACCGGGCGGAGGGACGCTCGTGGTACGGCGGCCCTGGCGCCGGCGAGGTGATCGAGTGGGGGCCGGTCCTGAAACGGGCCGGCGTCCAGGCGGAGCCGATCCGCGTCGCCCAGGCCTACCTCGAGCTGGCAGTGCTCGTGCGGGCGCTCGAGGGCCTCGCCGACATGGCCCGGATCCAGGCCGCGCCTGACCGCTCGTCGCTCTGGGCGGGCCTCTTCGACCTGCGCGAGAACCTGGAGCGCGCCGGCGAAGACCTGCGCGCGCTTGCCGCCTGACCGGCCGCCGACGGCGCTGACCGTCGTCGGGTCGGTCAATCTCGATCTCGTCGCGCGCGTCGAGCGACTGCCGCGCCCAGGGGAGACGCTGACGGCGACCGCGTACGAGCGGATCGCAGGCGGGAAAGGCGCGAACCAGGCGCTCGCAGCTGCGCGGCTCGGAGCCGACGTCCGCTTCGTCGGCTGCGTCGGCCGAGACGCGTACGCGGACGAGGCGCTCGCGAACCTCGGCGGGCTCCGGCTCGACGTCTTCGACGTCGACGCGCCGACGGGCGTTGCGATGATTCTCGTCGACGACGACGGCGAAAACGAGATCGTGGTCGTGCCGGGCGCGAACGCGGAGCTTCCGCGACTGGCCGACCGGTGGGAGGTCTCGGGCGCCGTCCTCTGCCAGCTGGAGGTCCCGGATGCGGCACTCGAGCACGCACGGGCCGGAGCCGACTGGCTCTGCGTCAACGCGGCGCCCGCGCGGCCGCTCCCGGTCGGCGCCGACCTCGTCGTGGCGAACCGGTACGAGCTCGACGCGATCGGCGCCCAGGCGGGCCTCGTCGCGCTCACGCTCGGCAGCGACGGCGCGCTTCTGCTCGAGGACGGGGAGGAGGTCGCGCGCGCTGCCGCCCCGAGCGTCGATGCCGTCGACGGAACGGCCGCCGGCGATGCGTTCACCGCGTGCCTCGTCGTCTCGCTGCTCGAAGGGCGCGCGCGGGGGGACGCCCTCCGGCGCGCCTGTGCCGCAGGCGCGGTCGCGGCCTCGCGGTTCGGCGCGCAACCCTCGCTGCCGACCGCCGACGAGGTGGACGCGATACTGCGCGCATGACCACGCCGATCCTCCTTGACTGCGACCCCGGGCACGACGATGCGATCGCGCTCCTGCTCGCGCTTGCCTCGCCCGAGCTCGAGCTGCTCGGTGTCACGACCGTCGCGGGCAATCAGACGCTGGACAAGACGACCGCGAATGCGATCCGCGTCCTCGACTTCATCGGCCGCAACGACGTCGCAGTAGCAGCAGGCGCCGACCGCCCGCTGCTGCGCGACGTGTACGTCGCCGCGCACGTGCACGGAGAATCGGGTCTCGACGGGCCCGACCTTCCGCCGCCGCAGCGCGCGCCTTCGTCCGAGCACGCGGTCGAATTCCTCGCCCGAACGATTCGCGAACGCGCCGGCGCTGTCACGCTCGTGCCAACCGGGCCGCTCACGAACGTGGCGCTGCTGCTCGCGCTCCACCCCGACGCTCGGCCGGAGCGGATCGTGCTGATGGGCGGCGCGGTCGCCGAGGGCAACGTCACGCCCGCGGCCGAGTTCAACATCTGGTGCGATCCGGAGGCGGCTGCGCGAGTCTTCGCGAGCGGGATCGACATCACGATGATCGGGCTCGACGTCACGCACAAGGCGCTGTTCATGCCGGAGCACGAGGCGCGGCTCGAAGGCAAGGTCGGCGAGCTCGTGCGCTCGCTGCTCTCGTTCTACGGCAACTTCCACAAGCAGCAGTACGGGTGGGACGGCTCGCCGATCCACGACGCCGTCGCCGTCGCGCACGTCTCGCATCCAGACCTCGTCGAGACGAAAAACCGCGGCGTGAAGATCGACACCGAGTCCGAGCTCTCCCGCGGCCGCACGCTCGTCGACCTCTGGGGACGCGCGCAATGGGAGCCGAACTGCCACGTCGGCGTCGACATCGATGCCGACGCGTTCCTCGACCTGCTCGTCGAGCGGCTGAACACTTTCGCGTGAGCCTCGTCTTCGGAGCGATCGCGCCGCACGGAACGCTCGCCGTCCCGGACGCGCCCGACGCTGCCGTCGAAGGATCCGAGCGGACGCAGGCGGCGATGCTCGAGCTCGGGCGCCGCTTCGACGACGCGCGGCCGGAGGCGACGATCGTCCTGACGCCGCACAACGTCCACATCGAGGGGCACTTCGCGGTCGTCCTCGCCGGGATGCTCGAGGGCGATCTCGCTCTCTGGGGCGCCGCCTCGATCGAGCTCGAGTGCCCGGTCGACCTCGAGCTCGCGGCCGGCACGGTCGTCTCACTCCACGACGACGGCATCCCGGTCGTCGGCGTCTCGTTCGGCGCGAACGATCCCGGCGCGGCCGCGGCGCCGCTGGATTGGGGCGCGCTGATCCCGTTGTGGGTGATGGGCGGCCGCAGCGAGCCACCGGTTCCTGCCGTCGTGATGTCGCCGGCGCGCGACCGGCCGTTCGAGGAGCACGTGCAGGCCGGCGCGGCGATCGCAGCCGCGGCCGAGCGGTCGGGCAAGCGGGTCGCGCTGATCGCGAGCGCGGACCACGGCCACGCCCACGACCCGGACGGCCCGTACGGCTTCGACCCCGCGTCGAAGGCCTACGACGATCGCGTCGTCGACATCGTGGGGCGCAACGCGCTCGCCGAGCTGCTCGAGCTCGACGGCGAATTCGTCGAGCGGGCGAAGGCCGACAGCTTCTGGCAGATGCTGATGCTCCACGGCGCACTCGGGGATCGGTGGCACGGCGAGCTCCTGTCGTACGAGGCACCGACGTACTTCGGGATGCTCTGCGCCGCGTACGCGCCGAAGTAGGAGCGGCGGTCCGCGCGGCGAAGCTGCGCCCATGCCGCGCCGCCGCAAGAAGCGCACGCTCAAGCCGCGCCTGCCCTCACGGGTCAAGAAGCGCACGCGGAAGCGAGGCGGCAAGGCCTCCGGCCAGCAGCACCCGGAGCTGATCGGGCTCGGCCTCGTCGCCCTCGGCGTCTTCCTCGCGTCGATCCTCTACCTGGGCTGGAACGGCGGCACCGTCGGCGGTTGGATCGCCTCGGCGTTCACCGGTGCGATCGGCGCAGCCGCCTACGTCGCGCCCGTCGCGTTCGTCGGCGTCGGCGCGCTGATGGTCGCCCGGAGCGAGCTCGTCGACGTCACCCCGTTCCGGACCGGCCTCGCGGTGACGACGTTCGGGCTCCTGATGACGCTCGGGTCGGGGCACGGCGGCGCGATCGGCAACGGCCTGGCCTCACTCTTCGGCATCCTGCTTGGATCGACGGGAACGACGATCCTCGGCGTCTTCGCGCTCCTCGTCGGCGTCTTGCTGCTGACAGGCGCGTCAGCCGGAGCGCTCGTCCGGCGGTCGGGTCACGCGGTGAAGCGCGCACATACGCGCGCCCGGCGCGCGCGCGAGCGCGAGCCGCTGCCGCCCGAAACGGCGCCAGCGCCGGTGATCCCGCTTCGGTCGACCGAGCCGCCCGTCGACGCCGTGCACGAATACCCCGACGTCGTCGGTGAGACCGCGCCGCCGCCGCTGCTCGTCGAGCCCCGGATCGAGGAGGACGACCCGGACCAGGCGAGCCTGTTCGACGTTGCCTCGGTCGAGAACGCGACGGAGTACCGCCTGCCGGAGCGGACACTCCTACGCCAATCACCACCCGTCGCCAACACCGGGACCGACGCGTCGAAGCGGACGGCGGAGGCGCTCGTGCAGACGCTGGCGCACTTCGGCGTCGACGCGACGATGGTCGGCCAGATCTCAGGGCCGCGCGTGACGCGGTACGAGTTGCAGTTGGCGCCGGGGACGAAGGTGTCGAAGGTCGCGGCGCTCAAGGACGACCTGTCGTACTCCCTCGCGACGACCGAGATCCGCATCCTCGCGCCGATCCCGGGCAAGCAGGCGGTCGGCGTCGAGCTGCCGAATCTGCAGCCGAACCTCGTCACGCTGGGCGACATCTACGAGGATCTGCCGTCAACGGCGTCGCCGCTCGCCGTCTGGCTCGGCAAGGACATCTCGGGGAGCGCCGTCTGGACCGACCTTGCTCGGATGCCGCACCTCCTGATCGCCGGCACGACCGGCTCGGGGAAGTCGGGCTGCATCAACACGCTGCTGACATCGATCTTGCTTCGCTCGACCCCGGACGAGGTGCGGATGATCCTGATCGACCCGAAGCGGATCGAGCTCGGGTTCTACGAGTCGATCCCACACCTTCTGACGCCGGTGGTGTCGTCGCCGAAACAGGCCGCGGCCGCGCTCGCGAACGTCGTGACGGAGATGGAGCGCCGCTACGAGAAGCTCTCGATCGTCCGCGCGCGGAATCTAGCCGAGGCCAACCGGTCGCTTCGTCAGCGCGGCGAGCAGGCGCTGCCGTACCTGCTCGTCGTGATCGACGAGCTCGCCGACCTGATGATGATCTCGCCGCAGGAGGTCGAAGACGCGATCATCCGGCTCGCGCAGAAGTCGCGCGCCGTCGGCATCCACCTCGTGCTCGCGACGCAGCGCCCGTCGGTCGACGTGATCACGGGCATGATCAAGGCGAACGTCCCGTCTCGGATCGCGTTCGCCGTCTCGTCGCAGACCGACTCGCGCGTCATCCTCGACGCGTCCGGTGCAGAGGCGCTTCTCGGCCAGGGCGACATGCTCTTCAAGCCGCTCGGAACGTCGCGCCTGCAGCGCGTGCAGGGCGCCTACGTCTCAGAAGAGGAAGTCGCGCTCGTCGTCGACCAGTGCCGTGTCCAACGCGAGCAGGAGCTGGATGAATCGCTGCTCGAGCTGCCGGAGGTCTTCGCCGAGGACGTGGACGACGATGACGGCGAGTTCGACCCCGACGAGGATCCGCTGCTCGAGAAGGCGATCGAGATCGTCGTCCAGACGCAGACTGCGTCGGTTTCGTTGCTTCAGCGGCGTCTCCGGGTCGGCTACACGCGTGCCGGACGTCTGATCGACATGCTCGAGCGGCGCGGCATCATCTCGGGCTACGAAGGCTCGAAGCCCCCCTCCTTCGCCAGCGTCTTACCTAGATGCTGGGGCGGCGGGGGTTTAGCATCGGCCTGCCCCTGGGCTACCAAACCGGAGGAGGAGAGGGCTTGACCAAGAAGCGAATTGCGGCGGGCAGCCTTGCCATGCTCATCGCCGCCATTGCCGTTGCGGGCGTGCTCGCGGCGAGCGGCGGGGCCGGCACGAATGCGACCTTCAAGGCTGCATTGATCAGCGACGTCGGCCATTTCAACGACAAGAGCTTCAACCAGTCGCAGTTGAACGGGCTCAACCGCGCGAAGTCGAAGCTGAAGATCGACGTCCTGCCGATCCAGTCCAACAACTCGAGCGACTACATCCCGAACCTGACGACAGCGATCCGCCAGAACTCGAACATCGTGATTGCGGCGGGCTTCCTGATGGCTGACTCGCTGAAGCAGGTCGCCGACCAGTTCCCGAACACGAAGTTCGCGATCACCGACTACGACGCGACGAGCGCCCCGTTCAACGGGACGACGAAGAACGTCGAGGGGATCACGTACGCGACGAACGAGAACAGCTACCTGATCGGCTGCATGGCCGCGATGTACGTGAAGGCGAAGTACAAGGGGACGCCGACGATCGGCGTCGTCGGTGGGATCAAGATTCCGCCGGTGACGATCTTCCTCGCCGGTTATCAGGCCGGCGCGAAGAAGTGCGTTCGCAACGCGGTCGTGAAAACCGGTTACTCGCAGGACTTCGTCAAGCAGGACCTTTGCAAGAACGTCGCCAACGACGAGATCGCGAGCGGCGCGAAGGTCATCTTCGGCGTCGCGGGCCTCTGCGGCCTCGGTGCGCTCAGCGCAGCGAAGGATCACGGCTACCTCGCGGTCGGCGTCGACCAGGACCAGTCGTTCCTGGGCAGCTACATCCTCACGAGCGCGGTGAAGAGGGTGGACAACGGCGTCTACAACACGGTCAGGGCTGCCAAGAACGGGACGTTCAAGGGCGGCAGGAACCTGACGTACAACCTCAAGAACGGCGGCGTGGCGCTCGGCAAGATCAGCCCGCGGCTGCACGGGAAGCTGAAGACGCAGATCCTGAAGAAGGTCGCAGTCCTGAAGAGGCAGATCATCTCCGGCAAGATCAAGCCGCCGAAGACGATCTGACGCTGCAGGAACGGAGCGGTACCGGGCGGGCCTTCGGGCCCGCCCTTCTTTTTGCGCCGTAGAATCGCCGCGATGGACG
>VAXB01000175.1 GCA_005883995.1 Actinomycetota bacterium | reverse complement strand
GAGCGACCGCACGCGGAAGATCGACAGCCGGACGAGTGGCGCGACTGCGCGGCGCTCGAGCAGGACGAACACCGTCAGCAAGACGAAAGCGACCGCGAAGAGGCCGAGCGTTGTCGACGACGTCCAGCCGTCCGTCTCGGTCTTGACGATCGCGTACACGAGCGTCATCAACCCTCCCGTCGCCGTCACGGCGCCGCCGATGTCGTAATTGCCGTGCGCGTTCTCGTCGCGCGACTCGGGGACAAGGCGGATCGAGAGGATCAGCGCGGCGATACCGACCGGGACGTTGACGAAGAAGATCCAGGGCCACGAGAACGCCTGCGTGAGGACGCCGCCGAGCAGCAGCCCGACCGCCGACCCGCCGATCGCGATCGCGGCCCAGACGCCGAGCGCACGCGCGCGCTCCGCGCCTTCGGCGAAGGTCGTGGTGATGATCGACAAGGCAGCCGGCGACACGAGGGCGGCACCGAGCCCCTGTAGCGCCCGGCACCCGATCAGCATCGACGAGTTGACCGCCAGGCCGTTCAGGAGCGACGCGGTCGTGAAGATCACGAGCCCCGCTAGGAACACGCGCTTTCGCCCAACGAGGTCGCCCAGGCGGCCGCCGAGCAGCAGGAAGCCGCCGAAGACGAGCGTGTAGGCGTTGATGATCCACTGCAGGTTCGCCTCGCTGAGACCGAGATCCGTCTGGATCGACGGCAGGGCGACGTTCACGATCGTCGCGTCGAGGATGACCATGAACTGCGCGAGGCAGATCAGGACGAGAACGACCCACGGGTTTGTCGCGCGGCGGCTCACGACGATCCCAACGTACCGGATCGTCCCCGGATTCCCCTCGTTACGGTCCGCGCTTGCGGCCCGCTGTGCGTCAGGGGAGCCAGCCGTCGCGATAACGCGACGGCTGCCGCGGCGGGAAGCGCGCGTACGCCTCGTGCGGGTCGCTCGTCGCGCGCTCGGCGCTCGCGTTGTGCCGGACGGCTGCCTCGTCCACGGGGTACGCGCCCCAGTCTTCCCCCTGCTGGTGCTCGCGGGCGCCGACCGCAAGGATCGCGGACGGGCCGTCGCCGGCGCCGACGATCGTGTGGGAGACATTCGGCGGGCAATGCACGAAGTCCCACTGCCGCAGCGGCCGCTCGTCGCCCTCGACGATCAGGAGCGCCTCCCCGCTCAACACGAGGAAGTCCTCCTGGTCGGCCTCCCAGTGGTACATCGACATCGGATCGCCCGGGCCGAGCACGAAGATGTTGAGCCCGACCTGCGCGAACTGCGCCTCTCCTTCGAGGTCGCAGACCGCGCCGCGCGGCCCGCGGTCGAACCACTGGGCATCGTGCGCGTTGAGGACGTACCAGCCGTCGGCAGCCGGGACGGTGCCGTGCTCGGTCTTATCGAGTGGGGCTTCGCCGGGCATGCGTCCGTAGACTGACAGAGATGGAAACGTCGCTGCCCGTCGCCGAACGTCCGCGCCGTCCCGAGTGGATGAAAGTGCGCGCACCGAGCGCCGACTCGCGGTACTTCGACGTCAAGAAGCTCATCCACGGCGCATCGCTGCACACGATCTGCGAGGAAGCGCGGTGCCCGAACATCGCCGAGTGCTGGGGCCGTGGAACCGCGACGTTCCAGATCCTCGGCGAGACGTGCACGCGCGCCTGCCGCTACTGCTACGTGCACTCCGGCAAGCCCGACGCACCGCCGGACCCGCTCGAGCCGCTGCGGCTCGCGACCGCCGCCGCGCAGATGAACCTCAAGCATGTCGTCATCACGTCTGTCGACCGCGACGACGTTCCGGACCGCGGCGCCTCCCACTACGCGGCGACGATCCGCGCGCTGAAGCGCAAGCTGCCGGCGACGACGGTCGAGATCCTGACGCCGGACTTCCTCGGCGTCGAGGAGCAGGCGCTCCGCACGATCCTCGCCGAGCGACCCGACGTCTTCAATCACAACATCGAGACCGCCCGCCGGCTCCACCGCCGGATGCGCGGCGCGAAGGCGTCGTACGACAAGGCGTTGTGGCTCCTGCGGCGCGCGAAGGAGCTCGCCGACTATCCCGTGCTGACGAAGTCGGGGATCATCGTCGGCCTGGGCGAGACGAACGACGAGGTCGTCGACACGATGCGCGACCTGCGCGCGCACGACGTCGACGTCGTCACGATCGGCCAGTACCTGCAGCCCTCGCCGAAGCATGCGGCGATCGACCGCTGGGTGCACCCCGACGAGTTCCGCTGGTTCCGCGAGCAGGGCGACGCGCTCGGTTTCGGCTCCGTGTTCTCCGGCCCGCTCGTGCGGTCGAGCTACCGCGCGGACGAGCAGCGTCACGCTGCCGCGACCGGCCGCGGTGCCGTTGCGTATTGACCTCCGCACCGCCGCGTCCGTCGCGGCCGCGATCTCTGTCGTTTGCGCCGGCTGCGGTAGCTCGCAT
>VAXB01000174.1 GCA_005883995.1 Actinomycetota bacterium | reverse complement strand
GACGTCTGCGCATGGCAGACGAAGACCGTCGGCGGATACGTCGTCCAGCGCGAGTGGTCGAACGCCGCCCGCGCCTGCGTTTAGCCACTCCACCTGAACGGGTCGCGCCTGACTGCGGCGCCGCGGTGGTCGCTCCGCCGCGTAGCAGCGCCGCGTGCGGCGCCGCCGACCATCAATCCGAGGGCGGCGCCGCCGGCGACGGCTCGGGTTTGTCGCGCCGGCTGCCGTTCGGGCCCGGCTGCTCAAGCGTTGACCGCCAGGGCCGACACCCGACGCGTCGGCCCTGGTCGATTCGTACCGTTCATGTGCGGCTAGCTCTTGGTTCGCGATCCGGAGCGGCAGTCCGGCAATTAGAGCTTGCTGAGCAGTTCCTGCGGGTTGACGCCGAACTGCTCGAGCATGTCTTTGTGCTGCTCGTGGCCGACCTTGTCGGGTAGCTGCTGCTCGGCTTGCTGCGCCTTGTCGTGATCGCCTTGGTCCCGAAGCATCTGGATGATCTGCTGCTTGTCGATTTCCACCTTCATCCTCCTTTTCGTGTCGACGCTCTCATCGCTCTAGGCTTCGACGCTCCCCTCCGGGAGACCGTCCGTGTCGATGCTGATGTGTTCGCGTCGAAGCTCGGCTTCGACGGTTTCCCATTCGGTGACCGCCTCTTTGCGAATGATCACGCGCTCGCGCAAGACGGTCCGCGTGGTCACGACGAGCTCCTCCTCGAACAGCGGGACTGAAATGGAGCCGTCGGGGAGCGTCTCGATCCTGCCCGAGTCGTCGGGGCCGACGGGGACGCGCTCGGGTACGAGCTCGTCCCGCCGGCGTGGGTACTCGGCGCGGACGCTGTTGCTCTCCACCTCGCGGCGGACGCGCGCGTAGCCGACCCCTTCCCACCGTTTCGCGACGGTCGCTTCTTCCTCGTGCCGCACGAGGCCGGGCGCGTCGTCGGGCAGGGGGCGGCTTTCGCCGCCCCCATCTTCCCACGTTCCCGTCACCTGCTTTCGTCGACGTCGCCCTCGACCTCGACGTGCTCCTTCTTCAGTTCGTCCCGCACGGTTTCCGTGTCGCTCTCCACGTCCTTCTGCAGTCCGATGCGTTCTTTCGCGACCGCCTGCTTCTGGACCACCGGCTTCTCCCTGTGCAGCGGAACGTCGATCTTCTCCTCGACGAACTCGTGCTCGCCGACCGGCTGGTCGATCGGCTCTCGTGTGACGCGGGCGACCTCGCGCCGCAGTTCGACGTCGAGTGCCACCGGCTCGGTCTCGACCCACTTCCGAAGCCGTGCGTTGCCGGCGTCGACCTGGCGCTTGCCGACCTCCATCTCCTCCTCGGAGCGCGTAACCGCCTGGTCCTCGTCTCGCGCGGACTGCGTCCCGCCGCCGCCGCTCGGGGCACCCTCGGTCAGTCCGGTGCTCGATCGCTCCTCGGAATATCCGAGCCCGTAGAAGGACGCGAGCTCCGCTTCGGTCTGCTGCGAGATCTCGTCTCCGTCGATGTCAGGGCTGTCCTTCACCTGATCCTTCGGATACGCGAGCATCAGCCCTTCGTCGCTGACCTGCGCGCCCTTGACGGGAACGAGCACGCGCTTCGTCCCGAAGAACCCGGTACCGATTCCGATCCACTCCGGCACCCTCGTCTGCTGGTCGTAATAGATCTCTTCGACCTTGCCGATCTTCTCGCCGGCGTTGTCGTGGACGGGCGCACCGCGCATCTCGTCGAGGCGCACCCTGTTCATCTCCTGCTGCTGCATGGCGGCTTCCCCTTTCGTCATGTCGTTGTCCTAGGGCCTTGTCGTCGCGCCCGTCGCGCGGGCGTTCTGCCCCTGGAGGTCGTCCTTCTTGTCCTGCACCTGCGTCTGCGCGCGCGCGAGCCCCTGGTCGAGGTCGCGGCGGTACTGCTCCTTGTTCTCTTGCCCCTTCGCATAGGCGCCTTCGAGCATCTGACGTGCGACGTCACGGCCGCCGAGCCCGAATGCGAGCGCCGCACCGAGCGCGATCGCTCCGAGCAACAACGTGTAGGTCGTCACCACGATGTCGTGCGCGATCTTCAACTGCTCGAGGATCATGAACGTCGCGATCGTCATGACCAGCACCGGTACTGCCGTCGCGACGATCTTGCCGAGCGCCGTGTCGCCCATCGTTCGCTTCACCAGGGCAACCACCGCTCCCGCGACCGCGCCCGCGACGAGGAAGATCAGCACGGCTGCGAGCACGTTCGGCAGGTACGCCCAGATCGCGCCGACGAACGCCGTGAGCGCTGCGACTCCGAGGACCGAGGCGGCCAGCGAGATCGCGCCGAGGAAGATCGCCCAGAAAACCACGCGGCCGACGAGCCATGACGGCGCCGGGACGACCCGTTGCAAGAAGCTCCCACCGCTCCCGGTATGGAGGGCGCGATCCAGACCGGCGCGGTGGGTGACCCGCCACGCGAGCTTGCCGAGCAAACGCGCGACGATCCAGCCGATCAGAAGCACG
>VAXB01000032.1 GCA_005883995.1 Actinomycetota bacterium | reverse complement strand
CGCGAGCTGCTGCACCCGGCGCGAGTGGCCGGCGGTGTACGAGTCACGCGCGTCGACCGTTGCCGACAGCGACTCCATCGCGGCGGTCGAGCGCTCCTTGAGCAGCCTGTTGGCCTGTTCGAGCGAGACGTTCTGCGACTGGATCGTCTCGGCCGCCTGGCGCAGCTTCTGGGCGCTGCGTTGCGTGTGCTTGAGGTAGGCCTCCTGCGTCTTGCGCATCAGGACGAGCGGAACGGCGAAGACAGCGAGCGCGAACAGCTTGACCGCCTCGTATGCGAGCGCCATCACGCCGCCGATGAAGCCGTACACGAGGTAGTGCGGCAAGAGCCACGCGAACCGCTCGCGAAAGACGGCCCACCAGCGCTCGTGCCCCTCGACCGCAAGTGCGAACGACAGGAGACCCATGTTGACCGCGAAATACGCGGCGCCGGCCGCCAGGCCGAGGCCGGCGACGGCGAGTCGGTGCTGCGTTCCGTCGGGAACGAAGTCGCCGAGCTTGAAGACGCTCGCCGCAGCGAGCGAGGCGAGCGTCAGCGAACCGATGTTGAAGAGGACGCGATGGAGCTCCGAGCGGCGCGCGCTCCATTCGACGGCGACGCTCGCGATCGCGAGCGGAAGTGCGGCGCGTGGTCCGAAGAGCGCGGCACCGGCAAGGCACCCGACGGCGCCGATCGAGATCGAGCCGCCCTCGGCTTCGAGGGCGAGCGCCTGCCCGACGCCGATCAAGGCGATCACCGTCAGGAGGCCGAGGATGTCCTTCGACGTCCAGGTGACGACGAGCCCGGCGATCCCCGCCCCCACTCCCGCCGCGCTGACGACGCCGACGATCAGGCCGAGCCGCCACGAGAGGGCGAGGAAGCGCGGGCCGTGCACCGCGTGCGGCCGCGGGTGCGGATCGCTGCGGCGCTCCTCCTTCGGCTGCACGGGCGTGGGCGCCGCGAGCGGCGCGTGATGCTGGCCTTCCTCCGGCACGGCAACGAGGCGCGTCTGGCGCTCCGCCGGCATCAGCAGCGGCTCCGAGCTCGCGCCGAGGACGCGGTTGCGCCCCTGCAGCTTCGCCCGGTAGACGGCGAGGTCAGCCTGGTGGATGAGCTCGTTCGCGTCGGTGCCGTCCTTCGGATAACCGGCGACGCCGATCGACACGGTGGCGCGGATCGGTTCGCTCGACGTCTCGACATCGAACATCCGGTCGGCGACCGCTCGGCGGATGCGTTCTGCGATCTCGAGCGCCTGTTCGGGTGGTGTCTCCGGGAGGAGGATCGAGAACTCCTCGCCGCCGAAGCGCGCCGGCACGTCGTAGTGGCGGAGTTGCGCGCGGAACACCTCTGCGATTCCCTTCAGCACGGCGTCGCCGGCGAGATGGCCGTACGTGTTGTTGATGTCGCGCAGGAGATCGAGGTCGGCCATGATCAGCGACATCGGGCGCTCGAACCGCTGCGCGCGCCCGAGCTCCTCAGCGAGCGCGGCCGCAAAATGGCGCGCGTTGAAGAGGCCCGTCTTCGGGTCGACGCGCGCCTCCGCCTGCAGCTGCGGAACGCTGAGCGAGCGATGGACGAGGATCAGCGGCGCGACCGCGAACGGGATCAGCCACGGGTTCATCTGCCAAAAGGCGTACGTCGCAACGCCGAGCGCGGCGAGCACGAGATCCGTCGAGAGATTCTCCATGTCGAACAACCCCGTCTCGCGGAAGCTGAAGCCGTACGCGGAACGGAGCATCATCGCGAGCGTCGCGTGGTTCAGCGTCACGAAGACGACGCACGCGACGATCCCCGCAAGCGTGGCCCGAGCCGTCGCGCTGCCGAGCATGCTCGAGTTGAGGATCAGATGCTGCGCGAAGAACCACACCCCCATCGACGCGAGCACGTAGTTGCAGATGTTGAACGTCTGCATGTGCCAGCGGTACCGCATGCGCAACCACTCCGGCACGTGCTGCACGATCCCCATCAGCGCAACGAGCTCGGGTGGCAAGAGCAGCGCTGCGGCGAGGACGAACGGAATGGCCGTGTGGTACGCCTGGTTGTTCGGTGTGCGAACGACGAAGACCTGGGCCGTCGCCGCCGCGGTCCCCAGAACGAGGAACGCGATCCAGTCGTGCGTGTGCTGCAACCGGCCGAGGAATGGAAGCGTCGAGGCCGCAGTCGCGATCGCAACTGCGAAGAAGTAGACGCGCGCCTTCAGCGGCAGCTGCTCGTTCCGGACGGGCGTGTCCGGTGCCATAGCGATCTCGCCTGGAACTGCGTTCACTTCGTCGTCCTTCTTCCTGAGGGCCACAGACAAGAAGGGTTTTCCCGCCTTGCAGACGGTTCCCACCCGTCTTGCGCACATGGAAGCTAGGGGTGGCCCGGCGGGTGGGCATCCCCCTTTCGGGGTTCACTCGAACGATTCACCCGAAAGGGTTAGACCAGCCGCGCGGCCGACGCACGAGACGCCGTGGGTAGCCTCCGCGCATGCGCCTTCCCGTCCCGCTCGCCGCCGAGATCGCCGCGGCCCGAGCAGCGGCGCGCCTCTCGCGGCTCGCAGGCACCGGCGGCGGTACGACCGTCCCCGGAAAGTTGCTCTGGAAGCTCGACCCGAGCGCCGTCGACCGGCTCGCCGCGCGCCTCCCCCTCGGTTCGGCGCTCATCTCCGCAACCAACGGCAAGACGACCACGGCGGCAATGGCCGCCGCGATCCTGGAACGACGCGTGCGGCTGGCCCACAACCGCGCCGGTGCGAACCTCGTTTCCGGGGTTGCCTCGGCGCTGCTCGACGCACGGAACGCGCAGCTCGGGCTCTTCGAGGTCGACGAGGCGGCGTTGCCCGAGGTGGCGATGCGGTTACGTCCACGCGCCATCTGCCTGGGGAACCTCTTCCGCGACCAGCTCGATCGCTACGGGGAGCTCGAGCACGTCGCCGAGCGCTGGCGAACCGCCGTCACCGCACTCGACGATCGGGCCGCACTCGTCGTGAACGGTGACGACCCGCAGGTCGGAGAGCTCGCTCGCGCACATTCGAACGCGGTCGTGTTCGGCATCGACGACCCGCGGCAAGGGCGTTCGTCGCTCCAGCATGCGGCCGACTCGAAGTACTGCGTGCGCTGCGGGACTCCCTACGAGTACCTCACCGCGTACGTGGGCCATCTCGGCGACTACCGTTGCCCCGCATGCGGCCACGCGCGGCCGGCGTTGACGGTCCGCGCGACCGAGATCGAGCTTCACGGCCTGGACGCCGTTGCGTTCACGCTCGCGCTGCCGGACGGTGATCAGCGGATCCGGCTTGCGGTGCCGGGCCTCTACAACGTCTACAACGCGCTCGCCGCCGCGTCGCTCGCACATGCGCTGGGCGCGAGCGCCGGCGAGATCGTCACGGGGCTGACGCGCTTCGACGCGGCCTTCGGCCGATTCGAGCGCATCGCGGTCGGTGACCGCCGGCTGCTGATGCTCCTGATCAAGAACCCGGCCGGTGCCAACGAAGCCGTACGGACGATCGTCGACGGCGCCGCGCCGCGCGTCGCCGTGATCGCGCTGAACGACGCGATCGCCGATGGACGAGACGTTTCGTGGATCTGGGACGTCGACTTCGAGCCGCTCATCCCGGGATTGCAGATGCTCGTCGCGACTGGAGACCGGGCCGCCGAGCTGGCGCTGCGGTTCAAGTACGGCGGGCTCGACGCCGCGGCGATCGACGTCGTCCCGGATCTCAAGGCGGCACTCGACCGCGGCCTCGAGCTGACGCAGGCGGACGGCGAGCTCGTCCTGCTTCCCACGTACACGGCGATGCTCGCGCTGCGGAAGATCGTCGCCGAGCGCGGTTTCGTGCGTCCCTACTGGGAGCGCGCGGCGTGAAGATTCGCGTCGGGCACCTCTATCCGGACTACCTGAACATCTACGCAGACCGCGGAAACATCGCCGTGCTGACGCGGCGCGCTGCTTGGCGCGGCCACGAGCTCGACGTGCGCGGGTTGTCGATTGGAGACGCCATGGATCCTGCCGCGCACGATTTGCTGTACGTCGGCGGCGGCCAGGACCGTGAGCAGGCGCTGATCGCCCACGACATCGCCGCCAAGCGCGACGGGATCATCGCAGCGGCGGAGGCGGGCACGGCGATCCTCGCCGTCTGCGGCGGCTACCAGCTGCTCGGCCGCTCGTACCGTGACTTTCACGGCGCGGACCTGCCGGGAGTCGGGCTTTTCCCGCTCGAAACCGTCGCCGGTGAGCGGCGGATGATCGGTGACGTCCTGCTCGAGTGCGAGCTCGACGCCGGCGTCCGGCGACCGCTTGCCGGCTTCGAGAACCACGCGGGCCGGACGCATCTCGACGACGGCGCGGAACCGCTCGGCCGTGTGGTCGCCGGCTTCGGCAACGACGGCGAGAGCGGGTACGAAGGCTGTCGCGTTGGCCGCGCGGTCGGCACGTACCTCCATGGCCCGCTGCTCCCGCGCAACCCGTGGTTCGCCGATTGGGTGTTGGCGCAGGCGCTCGCCCACGCGACGGGGCGCGACCCCGAGCCGCTCGAGCCGCTTGCGGACGAGCTCGAGGCGGAGGCCCACAGGATCTCCGCACGCCGAGCCGAAACCCGCGGCGGTCGCTACTAGCGCGCCCTCGACGGCCGTGTCGCCTCGAGCCGTGGCCGACCCACCCCCACCCATTCAGAGGGTGGGGCTCAACAGCCCGCCACCCTCGGGATCGACGCTACCGAACTACGACGCGCACGAGGTACGCGGATGCGCGCCGATTCAGTGTCAAGGAGCCCACAGGGCGCCCAGGTACACAACGGGGTCGCCGGGCTCCCAGCGCGTGAGGAAGCGCTGGATCGGAGGATGGAGGACGACGCCGTCGAGCTCGGCCGGTCCGAACAGACGATGCCCCCGCACCGCTGCATCCTGCGACGTGACTTGCTCGAGCGAACGGCCGCCGAGGTCACCGGCGAAGATGATGTGCACCACGTGCTTCGACGCGACGCTCTGGCCCGGCGAGATCGAGTCCGCGACGGCGACGGGCCCCTCGAGCGGCAGGTCGTCGCCGATCCCGACCTCCTCCGCCAGCTCGCGGTGCAGCGCATCGACGAGGCTCTCGCCTGAATTCACACCGCCACCGGGCAGGAGCCAGTACTCGCGGCCCGGCTTCTCGTGTCGGCACAAGAGCACGCGTCCCTTCCAGCGCAGGATTGCCGAGACGCGGATCCGCGGTTCCATCAGACGGCCGACGAGCCGAAGCCGCGGACGCCGCGCTCGCTCGACGGGAGCTCATCGACCTCGAGCAGCTCGAGCTCCGGGACCGGCACGATCACGAGCTGCGCGATCCGCATCCCGTGCTCGACGACGAACGCCTCAGCGGGATCGGTATTGAGAAGGATCACGCGCAGCTCCCCGCGGTAGCCGGAGTCGACGAGTCCGGGCGTGTTCACGATCGTGATCCCGTTGCGCGCCGCGAGCCCGGAGCGCGGCTGGACGAAACCGGCGTATCCATCGGGAATCGCGACCGACAGCCCCGTCGCGACGACCGCGCGCGCGCCGGGCCCGAGCTCGACACGCTCGCAGGCGGCGAGGTCGAGTCCTGCATCGCCTGTGTACGCACGCTCCGGAAGTACAGCGTCGGGCCGCAGGCGGCGGATCGGCAGCTCGATCAATGGGCGCGCGACGCTCGCTCGGATCGAGCCTCCGCGACGAGGTACTGCGCGAATCGCCGGAGCTCACGTCGCGGAAGCCGCGCGCGTACGAGCACGCCCGTCTCCGTATCCTCGCGCGCCTCGATCGGCGCGCCGAGCGCGTAGAGCTCGGCGAGCTTTCCGCCCTCGTCGTACGGGAGGAACAGCCGTACCGCCTCGAACCGATCGGCGAAGCGCATCGCGATGCGCGCGCGCAACTCGTCGAGGTGATAGCCGGTGAGCGCGGCAACCTGCAGAGCCTCGGGGAACCGGTTCGCGAGCCGCCGCCGTCGCAGACCGTCGACAGCGTCGATCTTGTTCAACACGAGCTCGACCGGAAGGTCGTCGGCGCCGATCTCGTGGAGGACGCCGTTGACGGCAGCGATCTGCTCGTCCAGCCGATCGTCGGCAGCAGAGGCGTCGACGACGTGCAACACGAGATCGGCGACGAGCGTTTCCTCGAGCGTTGCGGCGAACCCTTCGACGAGCTGCGTCGGCAGTCGCCGGATGAACCCGACCGTGTCGGTGACGAGGTAGCGGCGGCCGTCGACGTCGAAGCCGCGCGTCGTCGGATCGAGCGTCTCGAAGAGCCGGTTCTCGACCGATACGTCGGCACCGGTCAGCGCGTTCAGCAGCGTCGACTTCCCGACGTTTGTGTAGCCGGCGAGTGCGACGGTCGGCGTCTCGGCCCGGCGCCGGCCCTTGCGACGGGTGTCGCGCTGCTTGCTCAGCTCTCTGAGCCGGCGGCGGAGCAACGTGATTCGTCTGCGCGCGATCCGGCGGTCGGTCTCGAGCTGCGATTCACCCGGCCCGCGCGTTCCGACACCGCCGCCGAGGCGTTCCAGGTGCTGCCACATCCCGCGCATGCGCGGCAGGTTGTATTCGAGCTGGGCGAGCTCGACCTGGAGCTTGCCCTCGGCGCTCGTCGCATGCTGCGCGAAGATGTCGAGGATCAGCTGGGTGCGGTCGACCACGCGCGCCTGCAGGGCATCCTCGAGTGTGCGTTGCTGGGCCGGATCGAGCTCGTCGTCGACGAGGAGCACCTCGGCCCCTGCCTCCTTGTAGGCGTGCTTCAGCTCCTCGAGCTTTCCCTTGCCGACGTACGTCCGCCGCTCGGGCCTCGGCCGGTGCTGGACGACCTCTCCGACGGGATCGACGAGCGCTGTGCGTGCGAGCTCTCGCAGCTCGGCCAGCTCGTCGTCGGGGTCGATTCCCTGGGCCAGCACGGCGGCGATGAACCCCCGCTCCAGCGCGGGTTCCGGCTGGCGTGGGATCACAACCAGCATTATGCAGGCGATGCAGGTCTCCCCCGCTCTGCGTGCCACGGGCACCTACCCGTTCGTCAGGCTCGAGCGGGCCAAGCGGCGGCTCGCGGCCGAAGGCGTCGCCCTGATCGACTTCGGCAAGGGCGATCCGATGGAGCCGACCGACCCCGCGATCCGCGCCGCGTTGGTGGACGGGCTGCGCGAGCGGATGGGATATCCGCTCGCGGAGGGCCTGCCCGAGCTTCGCCGGGCCGTCGCCGGCTGGTGCGCGCGTCGCTTCGACGTCGACCTCGATCCCGAGACGGAAATCGTGCCGACGTACGGCTCGAAGGAGGCGATCTTCCTGCTCGCGCAGGTCGTCGTCGACCCACGGTCGGAGCGGAACATCGTCCTCACGACAGAGCCCGGCTACCCGGTGCCCGACCGCGGCGGTGCATTCGCGGGCGCAGAGGTACGGCAGTTGCCGCTGCGCGAAGAGAACGGCTTCCTCCCCGACCTCGACGCCGTCGACGACTCCGTCTGGGAGCGAACCTCGATCGCGTGGATCAACTATCCGAACAACCCGACGGGCGCCGTTGCCCCGCCCGAGTTTCTCGCGCGGCTCGCGGACCTGTCGCGCGAGCACGGCTTCCTGCTCGCGTCCGACGAGGCGTACACGGAGCTGTGGTTCGACACGCCGCCACATTCCGCGCTGGAAGTCCGCGAACGCGGCAACATCGCGGTCTTCAACACGTTGAGCAAGCGATCCTCGATGACGGGCTACAGGTCCGGCTTCGTCGCTGCCGACCGCGAGTTGATCGACGCCCTGAAGCAGTTCCGGCCGTCGGTCGGCACCGCGCCGCAGGAGTTCGTCCAACGCGCGTCGGTGGTCGCGTGGAACGACGAGGATCACGTCGAGCGCACGCGCGCCGCGTACCGCGCGAAGCGCGAGGTGCTGCTCCCGGTTCTGGCGCGGAAAGACGTACGTGTGGCCGGCGGTTCCGCGACCATGTTTCTCTGGCTCGAAGTGCCGGGCGATGACAGCAGCGAGTCGTTCGCCGAACGTCTGCTCGAGCACGGGCTCGTCGTCTCGCCCGGATCGTTCTTCGGCTCCGCCGGCGAGGGCTACTGGCGGATCGCGCTCGTCCCAACGTACGACGAGTGTCGTCGTGCGGGCGAGATTCTCGACGCGGTCCTTTGAACGCGGAGCGCGTAGAGACGCTCGTCGCCGCGCTCGACCGCGGCGAAATCCGCGTTGCCGAGCCGCACGACGGCGAGTGGCGCGTGAACGAGGACGCGCAACGCGCGATCCTCGAGTTCTTCCGGCTGCGGCAGATGGAGCCGCAGGAGGTCGGGCCGTTCGAGTACCACGACAAGATTCCGCTCAAGCGTGATTACGAACGTCTGGGTGTTCGGGTGGTGCCACCTGCGGTCGCGCGATACGGCTCGTTCCTCTCGCCCGGTGTCGTGATGATGCCGAGCTACGTCAACATCGGCGCCTGGGTCGGGCCGCGGACGATGGTCGACACGTGGGCGACGGTCGGCTCGGGCGCGCAGATCGGCGCGGATGTGCACCTGGCCGGCGGCGTCGGGATCGGCGGCGTGCTCGAGCCGCCGGGCGCGCGTCCGGTGATCGTCGAGGACGGCGCGTTCATCGGCTCGCGCTGCATCCTCACCGAAGGCGTCCGGGTCGGCGCCGGCGCCGTCCTCGGTCCGAACGTGTCGCTGACGGCGACCGTGCCGATCATCGACGTGACGGGACCGGAGGCCGTCGAGCATCGCGCGTTCGTGCCGCCGCGTGCGGTCGTCGTCCCCGGCACGCGTCCGCGCGAGTTTCCGGCAGGGACGTACCACCTTGCGTGCGCGTTGATCATCGGCTGGCGGAGCGAGGCCACCGACCTCAAGGTCAGCCTGAACGACGCACTCCGCGAGCACGGCCTCGGCGCCTGAAAATCGGCACGGTTCCGGCACAGATCAGCGCGCCGTTCGTCGATAGCGTCCACCACGAGGGTGGCGGGCAGTTCAGCCCCACCCTTGAATGGGTGGGGGTGCGCGGACACGTCATCTTCAGACGAGTTCGATCCGGCAGATTTCTTCGGCCGGGCCTGTGAGCTTTGCCGTCCCGTCTGGGGCCAGCTCGACGAGAAGTTCGCCGCCGGGGAGGTGGACTCGGACCGGCGTTTCGCACCAGCCGTTCGCAACCGCGGCGGCCGCGGTTGCGACCGCGCTCGTCCCCGACGCGAGCGTCTCCCCCGCTCCGCGCTCCCAGACGCCGACCGTCAGATCGTGGCGCCCGTCGACGCGGACGAGCTGGACGTTCGTCCGATCCGGAAAGCGCCGGTGGCGTTCGACGCGGGGGCCGAGCCGGCGCAACTCTCCGCGCTCCGGCTCGCGGCGGATCACGGCGTGCGGATTGCCGACCGACACGGGCGTGACCTCGACCTGCTCGCCGTCGAGGTCGAGCCGCTCCGGCTGACCGACGTCGACGACCCCGACGTCGAGGACGATCTGGCCGTCACGGCGCACGTCGGCTGTCGCCTCTCGACCGCCGACGCGGATCTGCACTTCCGGCTCGCCGACCCGGCGCGCGAGCCACGCGGCGACGATGCGGGCGCCGTTGCCGGAGAGCTCCGCCGTCGAACCGTCCGGATTCCAGATCCGGACGTCGGCTCTCGTGCCGGTGACGGCGAGGATCTCGAGCACTCCGTCGGAACCAACGCCGAAGTGGTAGTCGCAGAGTCGCCGAACCGAGTCCGGCGACAGCGGCGTCGTCAGCTCAGCCTGCTCGACGAGCAGGTAGTCGTTGCCGAGCGCGTGCCACTTCGAGCATCTCATCCGCAGTCACCCCGGGCGGGCGATCGCCGGCGACCGTAACAAGGCCCGGAATCCGCCGCATCCACTTTCGCTGATACGCCGCGTACCGGCGCGTTCGCGTGACGAGCGCGGCGAGCGCACGCTCGCGCGGAAGCTCGGCGATTTCGCGCAGTCCGAGGGCGTGGACGGCGGTCGGCGACACATCGCCGGCGAGCACGGCACGCACTTCCTGCTCGACGCCGGCAGCGAACATCGCGCCGGCGCGCTCCTCGATCCTCCGCTCGAGCGTCTCTCGCGGCACGTCGAGCCCGAACACGATCGTCGGGTGCCGTGTCTCGCCGGTCCAGAGGCGGTCCTCCTCGGCCCGGAGCGACCGCCCCAGCTCCGTCAGCTCGAGCGCGCGGACGATGCGCCGGCGGTCGTTGGGATGCAGGCGCGACGCCGCCGCGGGATCACGCTCCTCGAGCAGCGCGTACGCCGAGTCGCCGCCGATCCGGTCGTAGACGCGCTCCCAGCGTTGCCGTTGCTCGTCGGAAGGCGCCGGCGGAAGGTTCAGCTCGGCGAGCGCTGCGCGAAAGTAGAGACCGGTCCCACCGACCACGATCGGCGGGCGCCGCTCGGCGAGGATCGCGTCGATTTCATGGTGCGCGGCGACCGCGTACTCGGCGACGGAGCCCTCATGCGAGAGCGGCCAGATCCCGACGAGCCGCGTCGGCCGGGCCGGTTGCGCCGTCAGAATCGCGAGCCCGCGGTACGCCTGCATCGCGTCGGCGGAGACGACGTCGCCGCCGCTGCGCTCGGCGAACGCCTCGGCGACCGCGGTTTTTCCCGACGCGGTCGGACCGAAGAGCGCGACGACGAGCCCGCTACGAAGCGGGCTGGACGGGTGCGGCCGTTTTCCAGCCAACGTCGAGATCCTGCGGGAAGAGCGTGTCCGCGGGCAGCGCCGACGCGTCTTCCGGATGTGCGGCCCGATGCTCGCGGAACCAGCCGACGGCCCGCGCAATGCCCTCGTCGACCGGGACGCGCGGCTCGTAGCCGAGCAGCTCACGCGCCTTCGTCAAGTCGGCGACGTAGTGCGTCACCTCTCCCAGCAGCGACGGCGCGAGCGTGATCTTCGGATCGGTGCCGAGTTCCGCCCCGATCAGCTCTGCGACGCGGACGAGCGTGTTCCCCTGCCCGTACGCGAGATTGATCGTCTCGTTGACCACGCGGCCCTCGCCGAGCGCTTCGACGCCGCGTGTGATCCCGTCGACGCAGTCGTCGATGTAGGTGAAGTCGAGGGTCTTCTCGGGACCGAACACGGTGATCGGCTCGTCCCGCTGCATCGTGTGGATGAAGAGCGGGATCACACGCACCATCCGCGCAAGGTCGTTGTCGAAACGGCCGTACACGTTCGAGAACCGGAACACGAGGTAGTTGAGCCCGTAACAGCGGGCGTAGGAATAGATCAGCGCTTCGCCGGCGATCTTCGACGCCGAGTACGTCGACTCGGTGTATGCGAAGTCGGCGCTCGTCTCCTTGGCCTCTTCCTCGGCGAACCGGTGGACGTCGCCGTAGACCTCGCGGCTCGACGAGAAGACGATCGGCACCCCTTGCTGACGGCAGAACTCGAGGACGTTGAATGTCATGATCGCGTTCTCGAGCGCACGGTGCGGCTGCCGGACGAGCTGATGGACCTTCGCGTGCGCCGCAAGATGGACGACGAGGTCGACCTCCGGGTACTCGACGCCCCCGATGCCGCCCGGGAACGACGGGTAGTGCCCGGAGAGGTCCTGGAGCAGGTAGCGGAAATCGTCCGTCCAGGTATTCAGGCGCTTGTCCACGCCGAAGACGTGGTGGCCGTCGCGGAGGAGCCGAAGCGCGAGATTCGTACCGATCTGGCCGGACGAGCCTGTGACGAGGACTCTCATGCCGCGACCGCGACCGCCTGGACGCCGCGGAGCGTCGTCGAGGTCGCGTCGTCGATCCTGACGTCGACGAGCTCGCCGGGCAGAGCGGAGCCGGCGTAGTTCACCGTCGTGTTGCGTCGCGTGCGGCCGCGGAGAAACGCGTGATCGGTCCTGCTCGGCCCCTCGACGAGCACCTCTTCGACGCCGCCCACCCGCGCGCGGTTGCGTTCGTGCGCAAGCCGCTGCACGCGGTCGATCAGGCGTTCGATGCGGTCGCGCTTGACCTCCTCCGGCACCTGATCCGCCATCGCGGCTGCCTCGGTTCCGGCGCGCGGCGAGTAGACGAACGTGAACGCGCCGTCGAAACCCACCTCCTCGACGACCTCGAGCGTGTGCTCGAAGTCGTGCTCGCTCTCGCCCGGAAAGCCGACGATGATGTCAGTCGTCAGCGCGAGGTCGGGGATCGCGGCGCGCAACTCGTCGACGAGGCCCAGGTAGCGCTCGCGCGTGTACGTCCGGCGCATCAGCTTGAGGATCCGCGACGAGCCCGATTGCAACGGCAGATGCGCGTGCTCGCAGACGGCGTCGCATTCCGCCATCGCTGCGATCACGGGAGCGCGAAAATCCTTCGGGTGTGGGCTCGTGAACCGGATCCGGTCGATCCCCGGAATTGCGTCGCACGCGCGCAACAACTCGCCGAACTCGGTCTTGACGTCCGGCAGGAGATCCCGGCCCCACGAATTGACGTTCTGGCCGAGTAGCGTGATCTCGCGAACACCGTCTGCCGCGAGCCGGGTGACTTCCGCGACGATCTCGCCGGGCCGCCGCGACGACTCGCGGCCGCGCACAGCCGGGACGATGCAGTACGCGCACTTCGAATTGCATCCCATCGAGATCTGGACCCACGCCTGGAACGACCGCTCGCGGTGCATCGGCAGCTCCCCCGCGAAGCTGCGTTCGTCGACACCGAAGCGACCGCGGCTGACTCCGGCCCCGCCGGCACCGAGCCATTCCCCGAGGTGCGCGATCGAGCCCGGGCCGAACGCGACGTCGACATCGGGATAGAGCGTGAAAAGGCGCTCGCGCTGCGCCTCCGCGTAACAGCCACCGACGGCGATCACGGTGTCGGGCTTCGCGCGCTTCTGCGCAACCGCATGGCCGAGGTGCGCGGCAAACTTCGTGTCCGGCTTCTCGCGGATCGTGCACGTGTTGAAGACGAGCACGTCGGCATCCGCCTGGGACGGCGCCTCCCCCAGGCCCAGCTCCTCGAGCATGCCCTTGATCCGCTCCGAGTCGTGAGCATTCATCTGGCAGCCGAATGTCGTGACGTGGTACCGCCGCACGGGCGCCAATGGTACCGGTGGCTTTTCGGGATCCGACTACCCTCCGGCGCTTTGGCCTCGCGCCGGCGCGGCTGCCTCGAGCGCTGCTAGGCCGCGTGGTTCATGTGGCCGGTCGCATTGCGCGCCACGTCCACGGCTCGACTCTCACGGATCACCGTCACCTTCACCTGGCCCGGGTATTCCAGCTGGTCCTCGATCTCGCGCGCGATCTCGTGCGAGAGCAACACGGCAGCGTCATCGTCGACCTCGCCCGGATGCACGATCACGCGAATCTCCCGCCCGGCCTGCAGCGCGTACACCTTCTCGACGCCCGGCTTTTGCGCCGCGAGCTCCTCGAGAGCCTCGAGCCGCTTGATGTAGTGCTCGAGGCTCTCACCGCGTGCGCCGGGGCGTGACGCCGAGATCGCGTCCGCAGAGATCAGCAGCACGGCCTCGACCGTCTGCGGCTCGACCTCGTAATGGTGCGCTTCGATCGCGTGGACGACGTGCTGCGATTCGCCGTAGCGACGCGCGAGCTGTGCCGAGATCGCCGCGTGCGATCCCTCGATCTCGTGCGTCATGGCCTTGCCGACGTCGTGCAGGAGCGCCGCCCGCTTCGTCACCTTCACCGAGGCCGCGAGCTCGGACGCCATGATTCCCGCCAGGTGGACGACCTCGAGCGTGTGGCGGAGGACGTTCTGCCCGTAGCTCGTGCGGTACCGCAGGCGACCAAGGATCTTGACGAGCTCCTCGTGGAAGTCACCGCAGTTGGCTTCGAAGACCGCTTGCTTACCGGCCTGGAGCATGTGCTCGTCGATCTCGGCCTTCGACGCGTAGTAGGTGTCCTCGATCCGCGCCGGGTGGATCCTGCCGTCCTCGATCAGCTTCTGAAGCGTCAGCTTCGCGATCTCACGCCGGATGCCGTCGAACGACGAGAGCACGACCGCGTTCGGCGTGTCGTCGATGATGAAGTCGACGCCGGTCAGGTGCTCGAGCGAGCGGATGTTACGGCCCTCACGGCCGATGATCCGGCCCTTCATGTCGTCCGAAGGAAGCTCCACGACAGACACGGTCGTCTCGGCAGCGTGGCTCGCCGCGACGCGCTGGAGCGCATCGGCAACGAGGTTGCGGGCGCGCCGCTTCGCCTCCACCCGTGCCTCTTCCTCGAGCTGGCGCACCTGCCGCGCGAGCTCGTGCCGGACACGATCTTCGGCGCGCTCGAGCAGGTGCTGCTTCGCCTCGTTGACCGTCAGCCCCGAGATCCGCTCGAGCTCGGCGAGCTGCTCATCGCGAGCCTGCTTGTGCTCCTCCTGGAGCTGCCGGAGGTGGTTCTCCCGGTCGGCGAGGCCCTGCTCACGACGAGCGAGGTCGGTCAGCTTCCGGTCGATCTCCTCCTCCTTGGCAAGGACGCGTTCCTCGACCTTCACGACCCGCGCCCGATGATCGGACATTTCGGCGTCGATCTGGGCGCGAATGCGGACGGCCTCCTCGCGCGCGACGATTTCCGCCTCGCGGCGGAGCTGCTCGGCGTCCGCGACCTCGGCGTCGACCTGCGCTCGAAGCCGTACGGCCTCCTCGCGCGCGGCGATCTCGGCCTCCCGGCGCAGCGTGTCCGCCTCGCGGCGGGCGTCGTCGACGATCTGGTGGCGCAGCCGCCGCGCCTGCCCGATCCGCGACCGCTCCGTCATGCCGAGCCCGAGCACGCACGTGATCGCTCCGACGACCAGCCCGATCAGGATCCCGATTGCGATCAGCACGCTGCGCTCCTGGGTCGTTGTACGCGGAGCTACCGCGACCCCATCCGGCGTCGCACCAGCGAACGGATGTCCCGAATCGTGGAAACGAGCCGCCGCCGCGGCTCGGCGAAGCGAAGCCTAGGACGCCGCTTGCAACGTCCTTACGGTGTCTGCGTGGTCGAGGATGAACATCGGTTTCAGTCGAGCGGTTTCGATTCGGAAAAAGCCGTAGAGCAGGACAAACGTCAGATGAAGTAGCTGCATCCTATCCGTGTTTACAGGTCTGACGCAAAGGTCGGCCCAAGCGCCGCGGCGACGGCGTCCTCGCCGAAGCCCTTCGACGCCAGCAGCCGCGCCGTGCGCACGTCTCGACCGCGCCGCTCGGCGATTCGCCGCGCGCGGTCGATCTCGCTCTCGAGCGCTTCGAGCGCGGCCGCACGATGTTCCGCGGAGACGCGCTCGCGCTCGAGGTCAGCCTCGATCGCCGCGTCACCGTAACCGCGCGCGGCCAGCGATTCGGCTCGGCGGATCGCGAAGCGAGCGTCGTCGACGAGCCCCGTCCGCTCGAGCATCCCGAGCGTCTCGTCCCTCGTGGCGGGAGCGACCGACGCGCGATCGAGCCGTTGCTCGAGCGCGTGACGCGAGCGGTCGCTTGATCGCAGCGACCGGAGCGCCACGTCCTCCGCCGCCGCTCGGCGAAGCTCATGCCGAAGGATCCGCGCAGCCGGTCGGTCGAGCGTCGTTGCGACGGAGAGGCCGGCGCGGACGACGGCCGCCGCGGGAACGACGCGCCAAGGAGCGCCGTCGAGCTCGACGGCGACGCGGTCACGGGAGAGCCCGCGGAGCGCGGTCACGCTCGCCACCGGACCGCTACGCCTTCGCGGCCGCCGTCTCGTCTTCGGCCGCGGGAGCCTTGCCGTTCGTCTCCGCAGCGGCGGGAGCGCTCGGGAGTAGCCGCGCCGACGCGACCTGTTCGGGCCCGACGTCCGCCTGGATCTTCGCGAGGATCGCCTGGCACACGTCCGGATGTTCGCGCAGGAACGCCGTCGCGTTCTGCCGGCCCTGACCGAGCCGCTCGTCGTCGAACGAGAAGTAGGAGCCCGACTTCTGCACGGCCTTTCGCTCGAGCCCGGCGTCGAGGACCGTCCCCTCCCACGAGATGCCGGAGCCGTAGATGATGTCGAATTCGGCCTGTTTGAACGGCGGCGCGACCTTGTTCTTCACGACCTTCACTCGGACACGGTTGCCGATCGCCTCGACGCCTTCCTTCAACGTCTCGATCCGGCGGATGTCGAGCCGGACGGACGAGTAGAACTTCAGCGCGCGACCTCCGGGCGTCGTTTCCGGGTTCCCGAACATGACGCCGATCTTCTCGCGCAGCTGGTTCGTGAACAGGCAGATCGTGTCGGTGCGGTTCAGCGTGCCGGCGAGCTTGCGGAGCGCCTGAGACATCAGCCGCGCCTGGAGGCCGACGTGCGAATCGCCCATCTCGCCCTCGATCTCGGCCTTCGGCGTCAGCGCGGCGACCGAGTCGATGGCGACGACGTCGAGCGCCCCGGAACGAATCAGGAGCTCGGCGATCTCGAGCGCCTGCTCGCCCGTGTCCGGCTGCGACACGAGCAGATCGTCGATGTTGACGCCGATCCGCTTCGCGTACGCGGGGTCCATCGCATGCTCGGCGTCGATGAACGCGCAGATGCCACCACGCCGCTGCGCTTCCGCGATCACGTGGTAGACGAGCGTCGTCTTTCCCGACGACTCGGGGCCGAAGACCTCGACGATGCGGCCGCGCGGCAGGCCGCCGATGCCGAGTGCGAGGTCGAGCGCGAGCGACCCCGTCGACACCGCGCCGATCGAGACGGCGGCACGGTCGTTCATCTTCATGACCGAGCCCTTGCCGAATTGCCGCTCGATCTGACCGAGCGCGACGTCCAGAGCTTGCTCGCGATCCACCTGATTAACCTCCTAGGGCAAAGGATTCGACGACTTCGTACTGCGCCCCCGCGGACCGCAGCACCGAATGGTAGACGGCGGCATCGGACGGACTGAATCGCCCGAGCGGAGGCAGCGGCGGGTCGAGGTGCGGCCGTCGCCGGAACCGCACGACGGTGAGGTGAGGCAGCCAGGGACGCGCTTCCGGTTCGTACACGCCGAGCGTAGCGAGGCGCTCCGCGACCTCGGCTGCAAGCGACGCGGCCGCGCCGGCCTCGTCGGTGAGCACGAGCATGCCGACGCTCCGGGTCTCGCGGTAGCGCACCGGCTCGAATGCGATCGGGTGGGCCGCGGTCGCGGCCGCCCGCATCGCGGCGACGATGCCGTCGAGCTCCTCGACCGGACGGTGCCCGAGGAATGCGAGCGTGACGTGCAGGTTCCGCCGTTCCACGATTCGTTCGGCGAGCTCGGCCCTGCCCCAGTTCGCGATGCGGTCGAGCACTTCGTCCGGAAGCCGTAGCGCGCAAAAGAGGCGGACGCGTTCACGTCCCGCCACGCTAGCCGGAAGATTCACCCAGGACTGTCGCGGCTCTGTGTCAGCAAACGCCGCACGAGATGCAACGCCGTCACCGTGGCGCGGCGGCGGATGCTGTCGCGGTCGCCCGGGAACTGGAACTCGAGGCCGCTGCCGCCGTCCGGCGTCTCCCCGTGGAGATGGACGAGGCCGACCGGCTTCTCCTGCGTCGCGCCGCCGGGCCCGGCAATCCCGGTAACCGCGACCGCGACGTCGGCGCCGAGGCGCGAGCGCGCGCCCGACGCCATCGCGGCCGCAGTCTCCGCGGACACGGCGCCGTGTTGCGACAACACGTCGCGCGCCACGCCGAGCTCCGCGCTCTTGACGTGGTCGGCGTACGCGACGATCGAGCCGACGAAGACGTCGCTCGAGCCCGGGACGGCGGTCACGCGCTCGGCGACCATGCCGCCGGTGCACGACTCCGCCGTCGCGAGCGTGAACCCCCGGACGCGGCAAAGGTCGAGGACGAGCTCGGCGACCGAGGCCTCGCGCTCCGCGAACAGATAGGGCTCGAGGGGGTCGAGCATCGTGCGCATCAGCTGATCGGCGCGCGCCCCGGCGCCCGGCTCGACGAGGAGGTCCAGATGGATCTCGAAGTCGCGGGCGCAGATCGTGGCCTCCACCCCGTCACCGTCACCGCCCGCCGCCTCGAGCGCTTTGGCGACCACGGACTCACTCGCGCCGAAGAAGCGAAGGAACCGCCGCTCGGGTGGCGTGACGTCCGCGAGGAGCCTCCGCAACGGCGCGGTCTCGATCGCCCGCGGCCAGAGCCGCTGCAGCTCGGCGGGCGGACCCGGCAGCACGACGACGACGGCCTGCGACGTCTCGAGGACGAGGCCCGGAGCTGTCCCCGCGAGCCCGAGGTTGAGCGCGCCGCGCGGGATCGTCGCCTGTTTCCGGACCCCGGCCTCGAAGTCGGCGTAGGGGCGGCCGGACCGGGCCGCGAACCGCCGCGAGACGTCCCCGATCTCGGCGAGCAGATGCTCGTCCGTCTCGAGCGGCACGCCGGCCGCACGCGCGACGAGGGCGACGGTGCGGTCGTCGTGCGTCGGCCCCAGGCCGCCGGAGACGATGCAGAGGTCGGCGGCGAGGCCGTGCTGGAGCGCGTCCTCCAACTCGTCCTCACGGTCGCCGACGATCTCGATCCGTGCCGGCTCGAGGCCGAGCCGAAGTGCTTCGCGTGCGAGGAACGGGCCGTTGCGGTCGGTCCGGTCGCCGCGGACGAGCTCGCTCCCCGTGATCACGAGGGCCGCCCGCCGGCGGACCAAAGTCAGGCCCCTGTCGTCGCGCTCAGGCCGCGCGCGGTGACGAGGAACGTCTTCACGCCGCCCGACGGCAAACGGAGCAGACGGCCGTTCAGCCGCGCGCTGAGAGCCTCCGGCCGTCCGGCGTGGATCCAGAGCCGGCGCGCGACGAACAGCTGCCGCTCCCCCTTCTCGAGGGTGCGCAGGTGCGCGGCGGTTGGACGCGGCTTTGGCCTGACGACCGGGCGCGTCGACGTCTGCGTCGAAGTGAGTCCGAGGATCGTGTTCTTGTTCGAGGAGCCCGAGCGCCAGGCGACGATCACGAGCCCGGTGACCAATGCGATCCCGAGCACCGTGAGCAGGACGACGCGGCTCTCGACATGCGGGCCGCGGCGTTGCGGCTCCGAGCGCCGTGGCCGCGGGAGCGGCGCATCCTCGCCGAGGACGTAGCGCGAGTTGTACTCGTCGACGTAGAGCTGGCCGTCGAGCCCGAGGTACTCCGCGTAGTTCCGCAGGAACCCCTTGACGTACGTCTGCGCCGGCAGGACGTCGAACTGCTCGTCCTCGAGCGCGCGCAGGTACTTCCCGCGGATCTTCGTCGCCTGCTCGAGCTCGGGGAAATCGAGTCCCTGGCGCAGGCGCGCCTCACGCAAGCTGCTTCCGATTTCGAACATGGCGGCTCGCGGATGCTACTACCGATAATGGCGCTGGTAATACAGGACGGCCTCGTAGAAGACGACCGACAATCCCGCCATAAGCGCGAGCGAGAGCCCGAGCACGCCGAGCACGCGGCCGACCCGGGCGACGCCGCTGCCGCGCCCGTCAAGGCCGAGCCATTCGAGGTTGCGCTTCGCGCGGTGCCCCATACCCGTCGCGAGCGCGCCGAGCAGCAGAGCGAGCGGCACGGCATACGCGGCGTCGAGCAGCGTGACCTGCTGCGAGCGGTCGGCGACGACCACCGCAGCCGGCATCGTCAGGACGCCGGCGACGCCGAGGACGACCGCGAGCCACGCGCGTCGTTTGCTGCTCTGGGCGGGAGAACGGGTCGCGGCCATGCGGCGGCCGCCTATTCAAGCGATTCGCTGCGCTGCGAGGTGAAGGAAGAGTGGCCGGGTGCCGCCGCGCGACACCCGACCGCACGCGCCCTCAGCGCGTGACGTCGCCCTCTTTGATCTCGCCGCGCCAGCCGCCGCTCTCGGCGCCGCGGCTCTCGACCAGCTCCTTGAACCGCTCGAGGTCGCCGCGGACACGCCGGCTGTCGAGCCCGGCAGCCGAACCGACGGTCTCGGCGAGGCCCTCAGCCTGGTAGCTCATCGAGAGACTGACGAGCGTCCGCTCGGGTGTGATCTGCTCGAACGTGACCGTGCCGCGCGTCGCCTTGCCGTCCTCGCTGATCCAGCTGATCTGACGGTCGACGTGCTGCTCGAGGATCTTCGCGTCCCACTCGGCGGACTTGCCCGCGACCGTCGCTGACCAGTGCAGCCGCGTGTCGTCGAGCTGCTGGACGTGGTCGATGCCGTCCATGAAGAGCGGGAAGTCCTCGAACTGCGTCCACTGGTTGTAGACGACGGAGATCGGCGCGGCGACCTCGATCGTCTCCGTGACCGTGCGCGGCTGCGCCGACATCACGCCGCCGGACGCCGAACCGCCGCGCGAAAGGCGGCCACTGATGCGCTGCGCCGCGAACGCGGCCGCGCCGCCGCCGAGGCCGAGCACGACCAGGAGGTTCCGCCGGCGATGGCTCCGCTTCTTCTCGACGCGGACCCACGCGCCGGTGAGGCCGTCGGCGACCTCGCCGAGCTGGCGGCGAAGCGCTGCATCCGCAGCGAGCCGGCGCGCAACGGCGACCGCGCCGATCTGCCGGCGTGCGCGGCGCCGGGCGCTTGCCCCCTGCCCGACCGCTCTCGCGATCTCGCGCCTGAACTTCTTGTCCTTCGCAAGTGCGATCGCGAGCTCACTGCCGCTCGCGCCGGTGTCCTTGAGCTTCTGCGTTCTGCTGCGTCCGAACATTCGAGTCCTTTCGTCTGTTTTCCCTTCGCGTACCGCGATCGCGGTACGCCAAACAACGCGGATACCTACTGCTTTCGATAGGGGCGGCCGCTGGCCGCCGGCGGCGTCGAGCGGCCGATCACGCCCGCGACCGCGACGAGCGTCAGCACGTACGGGAGCGCCTGGAACAGCACCGCCGAGTTGCCCCAGGGCTGGGCGAGCCGGAAGGCCAACGCCTGCGAGAAGCCGAACAGCAGCGCCGCCGCGAATGCTCCGAAGGGGCGCCAGTTGCCGAAGATCAGCGCCGCGAGGCCGATGAAGCCGCGGCCTGCGGTCATGTTCTCGTTGAACGAGCCCACGAACCCGATCGAGAGGTACGCGCCGCCGAGCGCCGCCAGCATGCCCGACACGATCGTCGCGCCGTACCGGATCCCGTAGACGGAGATGCCGACCGTGTCGGCGGCCCGCGGATGCTCGCCGACCGAACGGATCCGCAGCCCGATCGGTGTGCGGAACATGACGACGTACGACACGAACAGCAGGAGGAACGAGACCCAGATCAGCAGGTTCAGATGCCCGAAGATCTGGCCGAACGCGCCGAGGTGGTCCGCGCCCGGAATGTTGACGTCCGGGACCTGCGAGATCGACCCGGGCGTGCCGTTCGCGCCGTAGACCTGGATGAAGAAGTACCCGGTCACCCCGAGCGCGAGGAAGTTGATCGCGGTGCCGCTGACGATCTGGTCCGCGCGGAGCTGGATCGACACGAACGCGTGGATCAACGCCATCAACCCGCCGGCGACGATCGCGCAGAGGATGCCGAGCGACCAGTTGCCGAACTTGTCCGCGCCGAGCACGGCGAAGAACGCCCCGGTCAACATCATCCCCTCGAGCCCGATGTTCACGACGCCGCTTCGCTCGCAGAACATCCCGCCCAGAGCCGCATACGTCAGCGGCGTCGCGAACACGAACATCGCAGTGAAGAGCGGCGTCCACGAGACGACGTAGTGGAGGTTGCCGACGGCAGCATGCGTCGCGAGGACGCCCATCCCGATCCCGATCACGCCGGCGGCGACCGCGAGCCAGCCGAGTCGATACGCGCGGCGGGAAACGGCCCAGATGCCGGCCGCGATCGCCAGGATCCCGACTGCCGCCGGGACCCACGGCTGACGCGTCGGGATGTGGTGACCGAGCGGAAGCGCGAGCAGGAACGCGAGGCAGCCGAGGACGATCCCGCCGACCGCGACCGACCGCGGCGGGTTCCCGCGCCAGCGGGGCAGCTCCTCCGCCCGCGCCGCCATCAGGCGCCCTCCGCCCGACGCGGCGACGCACCGATACCGAACGGTCTCAGCACCTTCCGCCGAGCCTGCCACACGTAGATGATCAGGACGTCGGCGCCGATGAAGAGCAGGACGAGCGCCTGGATCATCCACGTCAGGTTGCCGGCGAGCGTCGGCGGGAAGACGTCCGGGTTGAGGCTGCGGGTCGATGTCCCGTAGAGCAACGAGGCGAAGAGCAGCGCGGAGAGCCCGACGCCGAGGGCCTTGTTCCGGCCGAGCAGCGCGACCGCGATCCCGATGAAACCGAGCTGCGACGTCTGCACGTCGAGGACCCCGAAGCGGTACTGGTAGCCGATCATGTCGAGACAACCCGCGAGCCCTGCGAACATCCCGGAGATCGCCATCGCGGTGACGTAGTTGCGCGAGACGCTGATGCCGCCGTAGCGCGCAGCTTCGGGGTTGAACCCGACCGCGCGGACCTCGTAGCCCAACGTCGTGCGGTTCAGCGTGAACCAGAACGCGACGAGCGCGGCGAGTGCGATGAAGAAACCGACGTGCAGCGCCTGCAGTGCCGGGTTGCCCCAGAACGCCCAGAGCCGCGCACTCGGAACAACGTCGTTCGACACCGGGAGCGCCGGGTTCGTCGAGTTCTGCAGGGCGCCGCCCTGACCGAACGCCCAGCTGCCGATCCAGTACGCGATCCAGTTGAGCATGATCGTCGTGATCACCTCGTGCGCTCCCGTGGTCGCCTTGAGGAAACCGGCGATCGCAGCCCACAACGCCCCTGCGAGCGACGCGACGACGATCGTGAGCAGGACGTGCGGCACATGGGACATGTGCGGGAAGCTCGTCCCGACCCAGAGGCCGGTGATGATGCCGATCAGGTACTGACCCTGACCGCCGATGTTGAACAGGCCGCAGCGGAATGCGAACGCGACCGCCAGGCCGGTCAGGATCAGCGTCGTCGTCAGGATCAGCGTCTGCTGGAGGTTGTAGGCGGAGTTGCTGACGATCGACGTGTTCCACCAGAAGAAAACGTGGTGGTTCGTGAACGGGATGTCGATGTGGTAGTTGCCGAAATGGAAGAACCAGTCGAGGCCCGTCCCGGAGAAGATCCCCTTGTAGACCCTGAGCGGGTTGTGGCCGGTCGCGAGGACGACGAGGCCGCCCATGAAGAACGCGAACAGGGCGGTGATCACCGGAGTGACGACCCCGCCGAGCCGCTGGTAGGTCGCGAGGCGCTCCGCGACGGTCGGCGCGTAGGCGGTCGGGTCGCTCGAGAGGGGCTCCGGGGCGGTCACCGCTTCGCGGTCGCCGCCGCCTTCCGGTCCGGCGGGTGGTTCGGTCACGCGGCCTCTCTGCCGGCGCCGGTCATCGCAATCCCGAGCTCCTCTTCCGAGACGTCGGGGCCGTACTCGCCGACGATGCGCCCTTCGTAGATGACGAGAATCCGGTCGGAGAGCGAAACGATCTCCTCGAGCTCGAGCGAGACGAGCAGGATCGCGCGCCCCTCGTCGCGTTCGGCGACGAGGCGTTTGTGCACAAATTCGATCGCGCCGACGTCGAGCCCCCGTGTCGGCTGCGCGGCGATCAACACGCGCGGGTCCCGAGAGACCTCGCGCGCGACGACGACCTTCTGCTGGTTGCCGCCCGACAGGGCGGACGCGAGCGTCCTCGGCCCGCCACCGCGCACGTCGAACTCGCCGAGGAGTGAGCGGGCACGTTCGAGCACGCGGCCCGGCGACAGCCACCCGAACTTCGAGAACGGCGCCTTGTCGTAGTCGTGCAGCAGGAGGTTCTCCGCGAGCGAGAAGTCGAGCACGAGGCCGCGGCGCTGTCGGTCTTCGGGAATGTGCCCGAGGCCGGCCTCGAGATGCTCGTGGGCGGTTGCCGACGTCAGGTCGCGCCCGCCGATCCGCACGCTTCCGCTCGTTGGCTTCCGCAGGCCGGTCAGTGCGTCGATGAGCTCTG
>VAXB01000143.1:1477-4139 GCA_005883995.1 Actinomycetota bacterium | reverse complement strand
TGCGCGGCGGGACAGACCCCGCCCGCACGAAACACCGACAGGCGCGACGAGGACGAGCCGCCGGACGCGGCTCGGGTGCCGCGCGGCGAGCTGCGCAGCGAAGAGCCCGCCGAGGGAGTGCCCCGCGAAGTCCGCACTGCCGATTCCGACCGCGTCGAGCCACCGCGAGAGCCACGTGGCCATCTGTGCGAGCTCCGGCGTCCGTCGTCGCCGCGGCAGATCGACCATGTACACCCGGCGGCTGTCGCTCAGCAGGTCGACGAGCGGCGCCCACCAACGCCACGAGCCCGAAAGCCCGTGAACCAACACGAGCGGCTCACCTGCGCCCGCGACGCGATGGCGAACCGCATGACCGCCGACGTCGATCTCGCGCAACTGCATCACGACAACTCTGCCAGGTCGTACGCCGGCGATCGTCCGGCGGAATCCCCCGTCCGCATGGGACCTTCGGGCGAGGCACGGCGATCGCCCCGATGCGCGTCGGAACGTCCCACTACGTCGGGCGCGGCGTGCTTTTGTTGGAACCTCGCTAGTTCCCGCCGACCAGCGGCCAGCGATGGATCTTGTGCGCAGGCAGCGCGCCGATCTCGTCGCTCGAGAGATTCACCGTGACCGTGTCGGACTCGACCTTGGCGACTGCACCGATCGGCACCGTCACTTCTCGTCGGCCCCAGAGGTGGCCGCGCTCGAGCACGAAGTGCGTGATCTGGTCCTCCTCGTCGACCAGAAAGCCGTCGACGTCGCCGACGTAGTGGCCGTCGGTCGTCATCACGCTGCTCGACCGCCGAACCTCGACCTCGCCCTTCGGAACCCGGTCGTACACCATGCCGAGGTCCTGTCCCATACCGAATCCGTAATCGAGCCCCCCGCTTTCGTAGTACGGAAGCGCGAGCGGCGTCGTCACGCCGACGTCCCAGTCCGGATCGCCCTTGGGCATCTCGCCGAGTCGAAGGTACGCGAACTCTTCCGCGTTCGGCAGCGCGCGTGCGTCCGCCAAGGCGCACGTGAGCAGGATCTCCGTCCCCTCCCCCGCTTCGGCCAGCTCGATCGGCACGAGATGCGCCTCACCGACTCCGTGGCGCGACTTGACGACGAGATGCGTAACGCGTTTCTTCACCGGATCGACCACGAGGTCCGTGAGCTCACCGAGCTCGTCGTCGGTACAGCGAACGCGCCTTCCCAACTCCAGCCGCATCTAGTCGCCGTCAAACCGCGCGGATCCGGGCGGTCGCGACGCGAGGGCCGGGGCCAGCCCGGCGTCCATCCTCGCCCGCGTCGCGAGCGCCTGGGCTGCGGCCGCAACCGGAACCTCGAGGGAGAGGAACCACATCGTCCGCATGATCGAAAACGCGGCGACTCACAGCATCATCCGAAGGGGATGACCTACCGCCGCGGAGCTACGTAGGCGCGCCGGCGACCCCCGCCACGTCGGGTGGTCGGTGCCGGCGGAACGTGAACGCCGCCACGAGCCCGAGGACCAGCGTCGGCACCATCGTCAAGAACCGGTAGACGAGGACCGCGGCCACGACAGCGGCGTTGGACCCGCCGAAGCCGACGAGCGCGCCGGTGAGGCCGAGCTCGACGACGCCGATCCCGCCGGGCGTGATCGGGATCGAGCCGAGGAGGCGGACGAGTGCCCACGCTGCGAACGCTTCGACCAGCGAGACCTGCGACGACGGAATGTCGAGTGCGCGCAACGAGACCACCAACACTCCGAAGACCGTCAGGCTTCCGGCGAGCGAGACGAGCGTCAGGACGTGCCACCGACGTACCAGAAAATCGCCTGCATCGGTCCGGAAACGCTCGAAGCTGCCACCGTCCCACGTCACGGGGCCGCGATGCAGCTTTTGGCGCGCCCACGTGAATACCCGCGCGATCAGGTCGCCGAGCTCTCGCGCCAGGCGGTTGCTCACGAGCACGACGACGAACGCTGCAACGACGACACCGAGCACGGCGACGCCGATGAACGCGACGGTTGCGAGCGCCGCCGTTTGCTCACCGGTGATGGTCAGCAGGAAGACCGCGATGATCGGAAACGAGAGGTTCAGGAACTGGTTCCACAGACTCGTGAGCGTGACGGCGCGCGAAAAGTCGCGTGCGGGGAAGTGCCAGCTCCGCAACATCCCATACGCGCCCGCGGCGCCCGCAGCGGCCCCTCCGGGCACGACGATCGACAGCGCGGTCGACGCCTGCGTCAACTCCATCGCTCGAAGGAACGAGAGTCCCGGCAGACACACCTGCCACGGCGGCGCGAACGTGACGAGATTCAGGAGCGTCGCACCCAGGAGCGCCGCGATCCACGGCCACGACAGCTCCTTGACGACGGCCCAGACATCGGCGTAGTTCGCGATCGTCGGGAGGAAGAAGACGAAGGTCGCGACGACGATGCCGAGGCTCACCGCTGCGAGAGCGACGCGACGAAGCAGGCCGCGTTTCTTGCGAGCGCTCAGCTTTTCTTCAGCGACTGGCATGGTGCGGCACAAAGCGTGGTCGCGACCAAGAGGCGCTGCCGGCGGGAGACAACGCGGTGCACGCGGGCGCTAGGTATCGCGGGAGTCGGTGCAGCTCCAGCACGTCCAAGACCGGAGCCGCCGGCCGCACGAGGGGCATCTGCGGCAGTCGGGCCGCGCCTGCAGCAGCCCCTGCCGAAAACCGAAGAGGG
>VAXB01000143.1:0-1386 GCA_005883995.1 Actinomycetota bacterium | reverse complement strand
TAGACCCGCTGTGCGTCGGTCGGCCCGGTCAGCAGAACCACGAGTAGCACGAGCGCGACGACGCCGTAGACGACGATCGGGTGCTCACGCATCGTCGGCGCCGAGACGCGACGTAGCCACACGGCGACGCGCGACGGGCCGGCGACCAACGCGGCGAAGATGACCAGGCTGCCGTAGACGACGATGTTGATGCCGACGTTGCGCAGCAACTGCGTCCCGACTGCCCAGGCGGCGGTGACCGCGTGCTTCGAGTCAGGATTGCCGGTTAGTGCGTCGACCAGATAGTTCCCGGCGAAGCGCCGGACGACGAGCACCAGCAGACCGACGACGAGTGTGCTGACGCCGACCGCCAGGAGCATCGTGCGACGGCGTCCTCTTGCCAGATACACGGCCGCGGCGAAGAGCGCGAGCACGAGGAAGACGAGGAAAAAGCTGAGCACGCGAATCACCTTCACGCTCTTCCGCGCCGTGTCGAGTGCGTTGCCTTTCATGACAACGATCTGGCCGGCATCGGGCGGAAGCCGCTGCGCAATTCTCGAGCCGATCCCGGTCTGCGCGACGATCTGATCGAGCAACGGCCGCAGGTTGAGCACGACGTTTCCGTTCGTCTGTTGGAGGATCCGGTGTTTGCCGTCGAGCACAGCGATGAAGAGCTGATGGGCGCGGCGGTTGGCGTTCTTCCACAGCTGCTGCACCTTCGGTCGCCCGAGCAGCGTGTTCGTCGTTCGAACCAGAGCCGGCTCGAGGGCCGCCGCGAGCGGCGCGCCGAGCGGCTTTACCGCCGGCGGGAGGCGCTGTTCGAGCGCCTTCCCCACGTCGACCTTCTGGTAGAGCTGGTCGACGAGATAGACCGAGACGGCGCTCCTGATCTCGCTGTTCTCGAGCAGCTGCGAGCTGGCATTCGTCCAGTTGTCGGTGCTCAGCGCCTGGCGCTTGACCCAGACGTTGAGCGAAGCGGCAAGAGCGATGATCGCGGCCAGGACGATAAGCACCCACGGCACCCAGCGATGCCAGCCGGTCGCTCGGACGGCGGCAGACTCGTCGAGCGGCGCGCGCTCATCCGACTCCACACTTGGCACCACGTCGGCAGTTGCACCGGACACCGTTGGCCTCCTCGCCTCGAACCGATCGAGCACCCCGACCAGGGCCCTGCCAATCTTCCCGCCCCGCTACGGCCTTGCGTCATCCCCTGTGGGTGATCCGCCCGGACCGACGAGACCCTCCCGGACGGCCCAGAGCGCCGCCTGCGTTCGCGATCTCAGCCCCAGCTTGGCGAGGATGCTCGAGACGTGCGATCGTGCAGTCCGCTCGCTGATGCCGAGCACCGATGCGATCGCCTTGTTCGTCTCGCCCATGCCGATGAAGCGCAGGACCTCGAGCTCGCGG
>VAXB01000155.1 GCA_005883995.1 Actinomycetota bacterium | reverse complement strand
AGTCCCAACTCCTCGCCGCCGAACCAGACGAAGCGAAGCTTGTTCAGCGGCGTGACGTTCTTCATCTTCTGGGCGATGTCGAGGATCGTCGCGGAGCCGGACGCATTGTCGAGCATTCCGGCGCCGTAGATCGCGTCGAGGTGGGCGTCGACGACGACGACGTGGTTCTTGTCTCCGCCCTTCGAGTCCGCGATGACGTTCCAATCGGGCCGGTTGAGATCGACGATCGCGTTGATGCTGATGCTCGTCATCGGCAGGGGCGTTCCGGCCTGCACCGCCTGCTGGTACTGGTTGAAGAGGCTCTGCCCGACGGCAAACGTCGTGAACGCGACCGGGATCGTCCCGATGAAGGAGTTCCCTGCAGCATCGGCGAGGCTGCCGATCAGCAGGTCTGTGCGGCCGGGATTCCCCTCGTTGAAGATGACCACCCCCGATGCGCCCGCTGCCTGCGCGTTCAGCACCTTCACGCCGAAGTTGCAACCGCCGCGCTGGATCAGGGCGATCCGGCCGGACACGAAGCCGGCGAAGTCGCCCGCGGTGCACCCGCTGGTCGAGGTCGACGTCGGCGTCGGCGGCAGCACGATGCCGCGCGCCGGCTGGATCGCTGCTGTCGCGGCCCCGCGGCTCTCACCTGCGCCCCAATCGCTCAGGAGACTGTAGGTCTGAGCAGTCGGTGAGATCTCCCTGAACGACGGTATTCCGACGTACGCGTAGTACGGGAACGTGTACTGCTGGATGGTGACGTTGTACCCAGCGGCCCTCATCGCGGACGCAACGTAGTCGACCGACGCGCGGTATCCCGGCTCGCCGGAGTTGCGCGACGGCATCCCGTCGGGACCCGGATTCGCATCGGCGATCGCCTGGAAAGCCTGCATGTGCTGCCAGAGATCGTCGGTTTGGATGCAAGGCACGAGCTTGCTCGGCGTGTCATTGACCTGCGTGTCGCATTGAGCCGACGTGATTGCACCCGCTTGTGTCGGAATGACCAGTCCGACGACGGCGAAGCAAAGGACGACCCACGGACGCGGTCCTCGCCACCTCTTGCGGCGTGGCATGAACTCTCCCCTCGTAGCGTGACGCCTACCCGCGCCACGGACGCTACGACTGTCGGGCCGAAAAGGCAACGGCGCCGACGAGAGCGCCTGTGCCGACGCTTCGACGGATGCCCCGGTGGCTATCTTGAATGGCATGGACGGCCCAGGTGACGCCGCGTGATCGCGTGCCCTCGCTGCGGCTGGATTGCGGACGTGCCACAGGCGCGGGAGGACGCAGCCTGGGCTGAGCACATCCGCGATTCGTTCTGTGCCGACGCCGAGCCGGTGCGCGCGAAGGCATCGCCTCACCGGGCGCCGCTGTGTATCCACGGGCACCGCCGTGACGCCTTCGGCATCTGCTGGACCTGCGCGTCGTCGAAGGCAGCGGAGGTCCTGCGGGCGCGGCCGCGGCGGCGCGCCCGTCGCCGATAGGCAGACCCCGAATCACCGAGCCGTCGGTGCCGCCGGTGCGGAAGGTCCCGCCAATGAGTTCTCTCGCACAGCAACCGGAAGCGGCACGTGCTCGCGCGATCGAAGGCGCCCAGACGGCCGAGACGCGGCAGCGCAGACTGGCCAAGACGCTCGACGAACTGCACCTGCGAGCGTGACGGGAGAAACGGCGAAGCTCGCGGTCGCCGGTTAAGGTCGTCGCGGAGA
>VAXB01000154.1 GCA_005883995.1 Actinomycetota bacterium | reverse complement strand
GTGCGTAACCCGTGGCGTAGCCGATGACCAGTGCCGCGAGGTCCGGGGTCTCGTGGAACGCTCGCAGGCACGCCCAGAGGCAGGCGACGTCGCCCACCCAGTAAAGCGCGGTCCCGAGGAACGCGCCGGCGTGCTCGCGCGGCTGGACCGCGAGGCGTCGGAGCATGTGCAATGCGTCGAGCGCGTGGCAGACGACGTTGCGCCAACCGCTCCGACCGGTCACGCGGTCCCGGTACGCGAGCGCAAGGATCGCCGCTGCGAACCCCAGCGGAACGGCGAGCGCCCACGGGAGAGTGAAACCGAGGCTCGGACGGCTCTCGCCCCGGGCGACGATCACGATCGCCGAGACCGCGGCAGCGGGAGCGAGCACGGCGTACTCGAGCATTCCGAGCCCGATCACGCGGACGCGGGCCTGGCGTCCGGAGATGCCGGCCCGCTCGAGCGCGAGCCGATCGACCACGAAGCCGCCGCGAATGACGAAGACGCCGAACCCTGCTGCGACGATCGCACCCGCGCGGCCGAGGCCGATCGACGGGCCGCCTTCGACTCGGACGATCTCGCGGTACGCGACGATGTAGCCGACGTACGCCGCGACTTCGAACGCGAGCGCGATCGGGAGCCAGATCGCGTCGACGCGACCGCCGAGATCGAAGACGCGCTCGAAGATGCGGCGCGGGACGAAGGACGGCGGCGAGCCTCATGCGTCTCTTATCGGTAGGTGTGCTCGTCCCTCCAGACCCTCCACATGGCGAATCCGGCGCAGGCGAGGACGCCGATCAGCCCGAGCGCGTCGTAGCCGGGGAGGCCGTGCCAGAAGTAACTGCCGATCGCAGCGAGGATCACGAGGGCCGAGCCGTAGAAGACAGTCTTCGGGCGCGCTGACCAGCTGCCGATGTCGTCGCGCCGTTCGCGCCACATCAGGAAGAGGAAGAACGCGATCGCGAGGAAGAACGCGATGCGCAGGAGCATCCCGATCGCAATCAGCGCGCCGTACAGGTTCAGGAGCATCACGACGACGACGATCGCGGCAATGATCAGAAAGCCGCGAAGCGTCGGGTTCATGTCCCGGAAGAAGCGCCTCATGTCGCGGTCATGTACGCGCGGACGGCGAGTGCCGCCGCAACAAGGGTAGCTGCGCCGAACCACGCGAGACGCCTCCGCGGGTCGTCGGGCGCGTAGAGCCACGGGGCGAGCGTCGCAAGCAGCGCGAGCGCGCCATAGAGGTAGTGCAGGTGATCTGCCGCCCGCCGGTGCCGACCGAGGAGCAGGAGGCCCAGCGCGACCTGCGCCACGAGCACCGTTTGCGCGAGCGCGAGCAGCTGCGCGACGAAGCGGCCCGCGCCGGCGCGCCGGCGATACGCCACGAACGCCGCAGTTGCCGACGCCACGCACACGACGATCACGAGGAATCCCGTGACGTGATGCGTCGTTAGCATCGTCGAGGCACCCTACAGGGAGGTTCGCGTGATCGAAGAAGGCAAGCAGGCGCCCGAATTCGAGCTGCAGAACGATCGCGGCGACACCGTGCGCCTGTCCGATTTCCGCGGCAAGCGCGTCGTTCTCTACTTCTATCCCAAGGACGACACCCCCGGATGCACGACCGAGGCGTGCGAGTTCCGCGACGCGCACGACACGTACCGCGAGCAGGGGATCGAGGTGCTCGGGGTCAGCCCGGACGACGTCGCGTCGCACGAGAAGTTCAAGTCGAAGTACGAGCTCCCGTTCACGCTCCTCGCCGACCCCGACCACGAGACGGCGGAGGCGTACGGCGTCTGGGTCGAGCGCACGTCCTACGGCAAGACGTCGATGGGCATCAAACGCTCGACGTTCCTGATCGACGAGGACGGCAAGATCGCGCGCGCGCTGCTCGGGATCAAACCGGCCGGCCACGCCGCGGCCGTGCTGGAACAACTTGCTGGGTGAAAACGGCTGAAAGTTCCCCCGGTCGAGGGACGTCCCACCTCGACAGGGTGAGGGCCGTCGAGGCACTACGCGTCTCGAAAGTGCTCTATCCCGGCACGGACGTCCACATCGGCGGCTGCGATGGCGAGGACGACGGCGAAGACGTAGCCCCCGCCGCGTAGGGCCGCACCGCGCCGACGTACGAGAGCGCGTACTGCGCGTCGTAGAGGCTCGAGATCTTGACGACGTCGCCGGTGTGCGGCGCCTGGATGAACTCGCCCTGCCCGATGTACATCCCCTCGTGCTGCGGGCCGTTCGAGCTCGGGTGGAAGAAGACGATGTCACCCGGTTGGAGCTGGTTCGTAGGGACGCGCGGCCCGGAGTACCACTGGTAGCCGCTGTAGTGCGGCAGGCGCACGCCGAGCAGCCCGTAGACGTACATCACGAGGCCCGAGCAGTCGAAGCCCGAAGGGCTGGCGCCGCCCCAGACGTACGGAACCCCGAGGAAGTGCTCCGCGAGCGCGACCGCCTGCACGCCGATCCCATTTCCCGCGATCGGGAGGGTGGGCAGGATCGTCGAGATCGGCGAGGCCGCGCTCGGGACGCCGGCCATGGACGCCTGGGCGGCTGCGAGTTGTGGCACGCCGAGGATTGCGGTCGCGCGCGCCGCCGCGGCTCCGGTCGGATGCGCGGCGCGCGCCATCCCGACGAGGAGCTGCGTTCCGGGGGCAAGGCCGAGCGACGGGTCGGAGACGTAGACGCGAAGCGCGACGAGACCGGAACCGTGACGTCCGGGCGAAACCGCCTCCTGCAACGCGACGATGTAACTGCCACCTCGCAGATGGATGAGCGCGTTCGGTCCGACGACGTACGCCTTCCCGTCGGCGATCAGGCCGTCGACCTGGGCGCCGGCAAGGCCGCGCGCCGGGACGACGATGCGCGACACGTACACGCGGCCGCTGAACATCGTCACGTCATGCAGTTCCACGCGCGCCGCGTTCGCGGACGCGGAGCCGATGTGCAGGACCGAGCCGTCGTGCGGCGGGCGCGAGGGTCAGGAAAGAAATCGCGATGGCCGCGAGCCGAAGGACCACGAGGCGCCGATTCTACTGATGGGTGCAGCGGGTCGATCGCATCCGCACCGCCGCCTGGCGTCGACCCCGGGACCGATGACATCGCTGTCGAAGCGCGGCGCCACGACTCGGCCGGGATGACCATTCCGGACGCCACGGCGCTTTCCGGTTTGCAAAATCCCCCTTTTGAGGGTAGGCCGTTCGGCCTATCGCTGACGATGCCTAGGACGACGGAGACCGAGTCAGAGGGGGAATCTTGGGGGTGCCGCAGCCCCGATTGATTCCCGGAAGCTCATTTCCCCGGGCTTCGATTCTCGGTCACCCGAGGGGGCGGCGCTCTCCGCGCCGCCCCCTCCCCGCTCTTCTCCGGTGCCGTCGACCGAACGCGCTTCGTGCATCGCAAGCTCCCCGGGACGACTATGCTCGCCACGTCGGCGCTGACGCTCTCCTCTCACATGGCGCCGCGGGGTCGTAACGGGCTGGCCGCCCGGACCTTGCGGCTGCTCGTCTCGACGCTCGCCGCAAGAAAAACGAGACCGAACGCGGGGTCTCGGCGCTCGGCCTCCACCACACGAAATCGGTCTCGCACGTGGGTCTTACCGAAGCGGGCGGGGTCAAACCGCGATCGCCGCGGGTAGCCCCACTCCGGAGTACACTGGACCCGCGAGCCAAATGCGCTGCGCCGGTCCTAGAGCCGCGCCGCTGCCGCTCATTTCCCTCGTCGCCTACCGGCACGTAACGAACGAGGGAGGACCATGCAGACCCGCGAGGATCAGGCCTTTTGGCGTGAGCGTGCCGAGCAGCTGCAACAGGCGCTCGACAGCCGCATCGTGATCGAACAGGCGAAGGGGATCCTCAGCGAGCGGTTCGGGCTCGGAATCGAGGGAGCCTTCGGCCTGTTACGCCACGGCGCGCGCAGCCAGCGGATGAAGATCCACCTCCTCGCACGCGCCGTCGTCGACACGCCCGACACACCGGATCCGATCGTCTCGTCGCTCGCGCGGCACGCGGACACCTTCATCAGCGTGCCGCGCGACGAGCGCGTCGTCCGGACGGAAGAGCTGTACAAGCGGTTGAACGAGAAGATCGCGACGCTGCTCGACGGCGGCTCACCGACATTCCTCTGCGAATGCGGCAACCCGCTTTGCAACGAGCCGATCGAGCTCCACGGGGACGATTTGCGGATGTTGCACTCGCGCGACGGCTTCTACGCGATCATGCGCGGCCACGAGATCCCGGATCTCGAAACGGTCGTGATGGAGAACGGCGGATACGCGATCGTGCAGAAGGGCGTCAAAGCGCAGTAGCGCACGCTCGCGGCGTTCTCAGCGGCGTCTCAGATCAGGCGGCCGCTTCGGAACGCGGCCGCTCGACCCGAACGTGGGCGTTCATCGCCTCCCACACCAGGAGGTACCCCTCGAGCTCGACGAGAGCGTGGTCGTCGCTCAGCGACCCGGGTCGGACGCCGCCCTCCAGGGTCCGCTCGTCGACGATGCCGACGACGCAGCCGCAGCGCCGGAGGTACGTCGCGAGCGCATGGGTCGCCGCTGTTGATGGGGTTCGGATCTTCATTGGCACACAGACGGCCGAAGGCCGCTCATCGGCGCTGAGCCGCACCGCATCGGGCTCAGCGCCGCACCCCGATCGTCGGCGCGGCGTGCCTGGTTGATCGCTCCCTCGTCTTCGGTTGATCGCCGCGGTTCACACCGCGGCGAGACTCGACGCGGGTGCAGCGCCGCCGGCAGCATCCGCCGGTTTATCATTCGCAAATCCCCCGACCGGGGGTCGGCCGGGCACACGAGCATCCCCGACAACAAATGGTGTCGACAGGGCCACTTCGGGACCCGGCGTTCGTCGCATGCGCCGGCCGATCGGGAAGCTCGCCACTTGCCTTCGCGCCCTGCGGAGATCACCTCCCGGGGCGGCTTTCTCCGAGCCGCCCTCGGCTTTGCGTCCGGTCTGTTGCGCCCAGGCGCGACACAGGCCGCGCCGCTCGCGCCCGACGGATCGTCAGGTGCGAGCCGATGCTGGGGCGGGGAAAACCGCCTCGCCCAGGCGATTGCGGCAAGCGCCCGGAGCAAAAGCACCGGCCCGCCGTGTCAGGGTAGACCTATCTCCGCCCATCTCGCCAGATTTGTTGCCATTGCCACATCCTTTTGCGATACTCGCCCGGCGCCGAGACCCTGCGCAGGTGTGGGCTCCCTTCTGAGAGCGGACGTTCATCTGGGCCTGGCCTCCTGGCGCCGCTGGGCTCGAGAGTGGTTCGCCGAGGGATGCTGATCAGGGGATAGGCACAAATCGGCGTGGCGGCACCACTCTCGCCCGGCTGTGCGCACCCGCGGCGATTGGCCGGAAGAACCGCGGCTAAACTGTCGCTCCGCGCGGATGTGGCGGAATTGGTAGACGCGCACGGTTCAGGTCCGTGTGGGGGAAACCCCGTGGAGGTTCAAGTCCTCTCATCCGCATAGGCCGGCTCCCACCGACCGGCCCGTTACGGCCGATGCCTGGCGTCGAGCGCGGCAATGACCTCCGCGCGGTGGCGCTTCAGGCGGGCGATCAAGTCGTCGACGGCGATGTCGCCCGTCGCACGCAACTCGGCGAGCGCAGACTCGTAGGTCTTGAGCAGCCCCAGCAGGGTCCCGGCCGGGAGA
>VAXB01000031.1 GCA_005883995.1 Actinomycetota bacterium | reverse complement strand
CGATCGGAACCGTCGTCGGAGCGACCGTGATCCAGCCCCAGAACCCGGGATCGGCGAGCCGCATGCCGTTCGGGATCACGACGCGCTCGAGCTCGTCGACGACGCCGTCGGCGCCGATCCCCTCGTCGGGCAAGGCGCGCGTCAACGCATCCGTCCACTCCTCCCGCCGCTCGAGCGCGTCGCCGTAACGCCCGTCGGCGAACCGGTCGAGCTCGGCGCCGATGCGCCCGAGGCACGCGCTGAAGTCGTTCGTCTCCGGCGCGTGCACGAGATCCACTCTAGTGCGCGCGTTGCTCGATGCGTGGTGCGGTAATCCGTACATCGAGCAAATGGCGAAGGGGTCAGGCTCTCCCGGGTCCGACCCCTTCCGCCTCCTGTTCGCGTCGCTTTATTCGGGCGAGTGGCACACCGCTTCGAGGTTGTTGCCGTCGGCGTCGTGCACGAACGCCGCGTAGTAGTTCTCGTGGTAGTGCGAACGCACGCCCGGTGCGCCGTTGTCCTTGCCGCCGGCCGAAGTCGCTGCCGCGTAGAAGGCGTCGACGCTTGCGCGGTCCTTCGCGGTGAACGCGACGTGCGTCGCGCCCCGCTCTTCGCTCGACCCGATCCAGAAGTCGGGGATGCCCTCGCCGGAGCCGAAGCCGGCCGCGCCGGGGAATTGCGCCTGGATCGAGTAGCCGAGCGGCGCGAGCACCTTGGCGTAGAAGTCCTTCGCGCGATCGAAGTCGCTGACGTTGGCGGTCACGTGGTCGATCATCGTCCCTCCCCTGTATGGAATCGCGGCGACTCTACGCCGCCTGGACGGCGCACGCATAAAAAAGGGTCAGACCCGGAGGGTCTGACCCTTGTCCGAATCGCCGCGTATCTACGAGCAGCCGGTGTTCGTGCCGCAATCGCGGCACGTGTAACACGAGCCCGTTCGCACCATCCGGCCGCCGCAGCGTGCGCACTCGACAGCGTCTTCCCAGTTGTTGAACAGCGCCGTCTGGCCGGGGGTCGGCATCTCGACTGCCACAGAAGCGTCTGTCGGCTTGCCTTCCAGGGCGTTGTAGGACTGGGCTAGGCGTGCACGGACTTCCGCCGACAGGATCCCGACCTCCTCCTGTTGGTCGGTCGTCAGGAACTTCTTCCCCATCCAGCGGAAGATGTAGTCGACGATCGACTTCGCGGCGCGGATGTCCGGGTCGTTCGTCATCCCGCTCGGCTCGAAGCGCATGTGCGCGAACTTCGAGACGTACACCTCCAGCGGCACGCCGTACTGCATGCCGAGCGACACGCTGATCATGAACGAGTTCATCAGACCCGCGAGCGTCGTGCCTTCCTTCGCGATGTCGACGAAGATGTCGCCGGGCGTGCCGTCCTCGAACAGGCCGACGTGGATGTACCCCTCGTACTCGCCGACGCGGAACTTGCGGCCGACCTCGACGCGGTCGTCCGGCAGGCGCCGGCGCTGCGTTAGCGGAGTGGGCGGCACTGCGGAGACGAGTGTCTCCTGCGCGCTGCCGTCCTTCTTGCCTGACAGCGGCTGCGCGACCTTGCAGTTGTCACGGTAGATCGCAATCGCCTTCACGCCGAGCTGCCACGACTCGATGAACAGCTGCGCCACCTCGTCGACCGTCACGGTCTCCGGCAGGTTCACCGTCTTCGAGATCGCGCCCGAGATGAACGGCTGCACCGCGCCCATCATCTTCACGTGACCCATGTAGTGGATCGCGCGGTCGCCGACTGCGCAGTCGAACACGGGGTAGTGGTCGCTCTTCAGGTACGGCGCGCTGACGACCGTGTTGCGCTCGTCGATGAACGCCACGATCTCTTCGACCTCCGCCGGCGCGTAGCCGAGCTTGTCGAGCGCCATCGGCACCGACTTGTTCACGATCGTGATCTCGCCGCCGCCGACGAGCTTCTTCGACTTCACGAGCGAGAAGTCCGGCTCGACGCCCGTCGTGTCGCAATCCATCATGAAGCTGATCGTCCCGGTCGGCGCGAGCACCGTCGACTGCGCGTTGCGGTAGCCGTTGACCTCGCCGAGGTTAAGGACGTCGTCCCACGCCTGGCGACACGCCGTCAGCAGGTCGCTCGGCACGATGTTCGCGTTCTCGATGTTCCCGACCGCGGCACGGTGCTGTGCCATCACGCCGAGCATCGCCGCCGCGTTCCTCTGGTACCCGGCGAAGGGGCCCATGCGCGACGCGATCTCAGCGGACTTGCGGTACGCGCGCCCCGTCATCAGCGCGGTGATCGCGGCGGCGTACGCGCGACCCTCGTCCGAGTCGTACGGGAGGCCGCGCGCCATCAGGAGCGCGCCGAGGTTGGCGTAGCCGAGGCCGAGCTGGCGGTACGCCTTCGCGTTCGCCTCGATCTCGGGCGTCGGATACGACGAGTAGCCGACGAGGATCTCCTGCGCGAGGAACATCACGTCGACCGCGTGCGAGAGCGCCTCGACGTCGAGCTCGCCGTCCTCGCGGCGGAACTTCATCAGGTTCAGCGACGCGAGGTTGCACGCGGAGTCGTCGATCGACATGTACTCGGAGCACGGGTTCGACGCATTGATGCGGCCCGTGTTCGGGAGCGTGTGCCAGTTGTTGATCGTCGTGTCGTACTGCACGCCGGGATCGGCGCACTGCCACGCCGCTTCGGCCATCGCCTTCAGGATCGCGCGCGCCTTCTTCGTCTCGACGACGGTGCCGTCGGTGCGTGCAGTCAGGTTCCAGTCGGCGTCGTTCTTGCAGGCCTCCATGAACGCGTCGGCGACGCGGACGGAGTTGTTCGCGTTCTGGTACTGGATCGACGCCCAGTCGGGCGAGTCGAGCGACATGTCGTAGCCGGCGGCCTCGAGGACGCGCGCCTTCTTCTCCTCGTGCGCCTTGCACCAGATGAACTCCTCGATGTCGGGATGGTCGACGTCGAGCACGACCATCTTCGCCGCGCGCCGCGTCTTGCCGCCCGACTTGATCGTCCCGGCCGACGCGTCGGCGCCGCGCATGAAGGACACCGGGCCGCTCGCGTAGCCGCCCTTCGAGAGCTGCTCCTTCGAGGAGCGCAGGCGCGAGAGGTTGACGCCCGAGCCCGAGCCGCCGCGGAAGATGACGCCCTCGCGGCGGATCCAGTCGAGGATCGCCTCCATCGAGTCTTCGATCGAGAGGATGAAGCAGGCCGAGCACTGCGGCTTCTCCTCGAAGCCGACGTTGAACCACACCGGGGAGTTGAACGACGCGAGCTGGTTGACGAGGATCGCCTTGAGCTCGGATTCGAACGTCTCCGCCTCCTCCTCGGTCGCGAAGTAGCCGCCGTCGCGGCCCCACGCGCCGACGGTGTCGACGATGCGCCCGATCATCTGCTTGACGCTGAACTCGCGCTCCGGCGACGACATGCGGCCGCGGAAGTACTTCTGCGCCACGATGTTCGTGGCCGTCTGCGACCAGAACTTCGGGAACTCGACGCCCTTCTGCTCGAAGACCGGCTTATCCTTGCCGGGGATGAACGCGTCGCGCGTCTCCCAGTCGATCTCGTCGAACGGATCGCGGCCGGGGATCGTGAAGTAGCGGCGCACCGCCAGGGTCGCCGTGTCGTCGACGACGGTGTTCACCACGTCGCCGGTCGTCGTCTGCTGCGTCTCTGCTGCCTTGGCGGTCGCCATGCCTTGTGTCCTCCCTGGAAGTCCCTTGGACGGTATCGATCTCGATCGGGGGTCTTCTGGAGGCGCCGACCGACCGGACCTCGGAACCTTAGGGAGGCGTCCGGATGGAACGAATTCTACCGGCGACGCCGCTTCTGGAGCGGGATTTCCGCTACTTGCGGCGCGGCGCCGGCGGTGCGGTGGCGGGGTGCGGATGCGCCCGCCGCGCCTGGAGCCAGCGCGCCGTGTAGCTCGCGCCCGCGGCGGCAACGAGCAGCAGCCCGACACCGGCGAGGATCAGCAGCGGCAGCGGGATCGAGCTCGCGTTCCCGGGGCCGAGCTTGCTCGCGAGTTGGCTGAAGAGGCTTTCGTCCTTCTTCGATTGCGTCGCCCCCGTCTGGGACGGGACCATCGTGTTGGGGTCAACCGGCGGCGGGGTGCCGCCGCTGCCACCGCCGCTGCTGCCACCTCCGCCCGGCTTGATCGCGGTGACGCCGAGCAGCGCGCGCGTCAGATCCTGCCGGGCCGAGCCGTAGGACTCGAGGTCGGCGGGGATCCGGGCCAGCGCCTCGTGGTAGCAGTGCACGGGGTACGTCCCGTCGATACGCCCGTCGGCGACATAGTCGTTGAGGAGCTCGCTCCCGCATTTGCTCTGCGTCGCGGCGCCCGCGGCGCCCGGTCCGACGATCAGGGCGCAGAGTGCGCCGAGGAGGGCGAGAGGAAGAGCGAGTCTGATTTTTGGCATAGGAAAACGGGCTTCGCCCGTGGGGGCGAGTCTAAACATCATGCTCATCGTGCCGGACGCCGATATGCCACGGGTAAGCCGGTTGTAAGCGCTTTGTTATCTACCGGCCGGCGCCCGCTCCGATGGTAGCTTCGCGCGATGCAACGGGCGGACGCAGGCGCTCTCGCGCTTCCCGCCGCAGCTGCCGGTCTCCTCGTCGTTGCCCTTCTCTTCGGGCACGGCTCGAGCGACTCGCGGCTCTTCTGGATCGGCGGGGCGACGATCCTCGTGGCGGTCGCCGCGGCGATCTGGCGGCCTCCTGCGCTTTCCGGCCCGGCGCTCGGGCTCCTGCTCTCCCTCGCCGCGCTTGCGATCTGGCAGGCGCTGACGATCGCCTGGTCGATCCAGCCGGCGCGTTCCTGGGACTACGCCAATCGCGGCCTCGTCTATTTCGCCTTCGCGTCGCTCGGCGTGCTGCTCGCCGGCGTGCCGCGGTCGTGGATCGCAGCAGGCCTCGGTGCTCTCTTCACGCTGACGCTCCTCGTCGCGCTCACCGGGAAGGTCTTCCCGGGGATCGAGCCCGACTACGCGCGGCTCGCGCGGCTGCGTTGGCCGCTCGCCTACTGGAACCAACTCGCGCTCGTGGCCGCGCTGACGGTTCCGCTCGGCCTCTGGCTGGCCGGCCGCCGCGAGCGCCCGCTCCGCGCGCGCGTCGCCGGTGCCCTGCACGTCTACCTCGCGGTCGTCGCCGTCGTGCTCACGTTCTCGCGCTTCGGGATCGCGCTCGCGGTGGCCGGCGCAATCGTCTGGACGTGGCTCGAGCGCGAGCAGCACGAATCGTTCGGCGCGCTCGTCGCGGCAGTGCCGCCCGGGGTCGTCGTCGCGGGAATCGCGCTCGCGCTTCCGGGGATCCGGGCCAACGGTGCGACTCACCACGAGCGGGCGCGCGACGGTGCGATCTTCGCGGTTCTCGTCGTCGCCGGCCTCGCGGTCACGACCGCCGTCGCCTCGGTCGCGCTCCGCCGCGAGCCTGACGCGCCGGCGCGCCGCCGGTTCGTCCGCGCCGCGGCTGGTGCATTCGGCGCGCTCGTCGTGCTCGCGCTCGTCGTGCTGATCGTCCACGCCGGCGGCCCCGGCGACTTCGTGCGTGCGCGTTGGCACGAGTTCACGTCGGCGCAGTCGGTGAACAACGTCCAGCGGCTCGGGAGCGCGAGCTCCGGCAATCGCTGGCTGTGGTGGCAGCAGTCGTGGCACGCATTCACGCACCACCCGGGCGGCGGCACCGGTGCGGGGACGTTCGGGCTGACGTCGACGGTGGCGGCGCACAACTCGATCCAGGCGACGGTCGAGCCGCACAACACGCCGCTGCAGTTCTTGACCGAGACCGGGATCGTCGGGCTCCTTCTCTATGCCGCCGCCGTAGCGTCCATCGTCGTCGGCTTCCTGCGCGGACCGCGCGACCGCCCGACGCTTGCGCTCGCGGTCGTGCTCGCGCTCGGCTGGGTGCACTCGCTCGTCGACATCGACTGGAGTTTCGTCGCGACCCAGGCGCCGCTCTTCCTCGCTGCGGGAGTCGTCGCCGCGCGCCCAGCGCCGGCAGAGGCGCGGGCGCGGCGGCTCCTGGCGCTCGCAGCGGCCGCCGTGTGCGGGCTCGCCGTGCTCTACTCGCTCTTCGCGCCGTGGTACTCGGGCCGCCGCGTCGACGCGTTCTTCTCGGCCTTTGGACGCGGCGACCTGCCGGCGGCGCGCGCGGCGCTCGACGACGCCCACACGCTCAACCCACTCGCGATCGAGCCGCTGCTCCTGCTCGGGACGATCGACGACACCGACAGGCCGTTCCTGGACGCGACGAAGCGCGAGCCGCGGAACCCGGAGACGTGGTACGAGCTCGCTACGCACTACGCGCGCGACGGCAAGTGGGGGAAGGCTCTCGCCGCCGCCAACCGCTCCTACTTCCTCGACCAGTACGGGCCCGCGGGCAAGCCGGGCAAGGGCAACGTCCTCAACGTCGCGCGATGTCACGTCCACCCCGACAGCCCTCAATGCCCGGTCAGGGGATGACGCTGCGGCCGGAACGTGGTACGACCCGCCGGTGCGCGCCCCGGTCATCGCCGCGCTCACTGCGGCTCTGCTCATCCTCGTTCCCGGAACAGCCGGCGGGTCGCAACTCGGGCATCTGACGGCACCGCGCGACCTGCGCGTCGTCAGCTACTACCCGTCCGACGCCGGCTGGACGGAGATGTGGACCAACTGGGACCCGGCGCGCATTTCCGCCGACCTCGACCATGCAGCAGCGGTGCACGCGAACACCGTGCGCGCAATCGTGCAGCCGAACACCTTCGGCTATCCGCACGTTTCGCCCGTCTACGCGGCGCGCCTCGGCGAGTTCGTCGGGCTCGCCGCCGCGCGCGGGCTGCACGTCCAGCTGACGCTGTTCGACTGGTGGTACTCGTGGTACGACCATCGTGGCTCTCGCACGTGGGCGCGCGAGCTGCTGCACCCGTACGCGAAGGATCCGCGCATCGCCTTCGTCGAACTGCGGAACGAGATCCTCCCGAAGCCCCAGACGAGCGCGTGGGCCGCAATCATGATCCCGTTCGTGCGCCGGCTGCTCCCGGGCACGCCGATCACGTTGTCGGTCGCGGGTCCGAACGCCCTCGGGAAGCTACGGACGCTCCGGCGCGGGCTCCACAGCGTGCGGCCCGACTTCTACGACCTTCACTACTTCGGTCGCGGCGGCGCGAGCGCGTACTCGGTGTTATCGCGCGCGAAGGAGATCGTCGCGCCGACACCGCTCTGGGTCGGCGAGACCGGCTATCCGACCATCCTCGGCGGCAGCGGCTTCGGCGGCTTGCCACGGACGCGCGCTGCACAGGAGGCGGGGCAGGCGCAGTTCCTCGCCACGGTCGCGTGGGCGGCGCAGGCGAACGGTCTCGCTCCGATCGGCGTATGGCAGCTGGGCGACCTCGTTCCCGCAGCGGTACCGGACCGCACAGTGAAACCGGAGGATCCGGAGCTCCATTACGGGCTCTTCCGCCTGGACGGGAGCGCGAAGCCCGCGGTTGACACCGTTCGGTCGGCGTTCGACGGCTCGGTTCCTGTGTCGTTCAACAACGGCTTCGAGGACGCGATCGACGGCGGCGTTCCGGCGCGCTGGGAGATGAGCGGCGACGGGATGTGGTTCGCCGTCGACCACTCGGTCGCGGCGACCGGGGCCGCGTCGGGCGAGATCGCAGGGACCGGGACGGCCTCGTATTCCACGGTGCCCCCGGACGGCGGCGTGCGCCACGGCGACCGGATTTCCGCCTCGGTGTTCGCGCGGCGCGCCGACCCGAGCGGCTCGGTCTCGATCGTGCTCGAGTGGCACGACCGCGGCGACCGCCTGCTCGCGCGCGTGGCCTCGCCGCAGCTCCTGACCGTCGGCGCCTGGGCGCAGCTCGTCGTCAGCGGGAGCGCGCCCCGGAACGCCGCCTATGCTCGGATCGACCTCGTCGCCCACGGAATCACGACGCAGGTCTGGTTCGACGACGTCGCTTTCAGCCGGCAGTAAGGCGATACGTCGGCGCAAAGCCCGAAGCGCTCGGCCCCGCGCAGTCGAACACGAAGTGCCCCGATTGAACGTGGCCCGCGACGGGCCCGAGCGACTGTCCGTCGGCGCCGTACTCAGTCGCCGTGACGGCCTGCGTCGCGTTCCAGGTCGGCGGCAGCTTCACGGCAAGGTGCGTGTCGGCGCCGAGTGGCTGGTGCACGACGATCGCCGAGGGTGTCTGGCTCACGAGCAGGTGGTGGGTCCCGGCCGACAGGGTGAAGCCGTCGAAGGTTCCCCGGAACGTCCCCGCGACGAGCGCTCCGTCGCTCGAGCGTGCGAGGAACCCTTTCGGCGCGATCCCGTAACCGTTGGTGATGTAGGGGTCAACAGCACCCCAGTTCGTGACGACGTTCAGGTTCGGGAACGCGGTCTGCGTCACGTCGGGAGTGATGTAGGTGTACCCCTGCAGGGGCTGGCCCGCCACGTACGGCCCCACCGCGTGCTGGTAGCTGCCGACGACATCGAGCCACGGGCTCGCGAGCGTGTCGTCGTCCGGCGACAGCTCCCAGCTGTACGAGAGCATGTACCCGAAGGCCATGTTCCACGCGAGCGTCTCGTCGTCGCGTGTCATCGTCAGCTCCGAGAGGTCGTGCTGGAAGAACAGCACCTTGTCGTGCAGGAGGAACGCGGCGAGCGGGAAGGGTTGCCAGTTGCCGGCGCCGTAGAGGTAGTCCTGGTCGGCGGTCTCGCGCTGCACGACGAGCAAGCCGCCGTGGAACGCGGAGAAGCTGCGCGCGAGACGGTCCCAGCCGTCCTCGACCATCAGGCAGCGGTTCGCGTACGGCGCCATCAGCGACAGCCAGCCGTCACCGTATGACAGCGGGTCGGGCGCCGCGGGATTGAAGTCGCGTACCCACGCCCGCGCGCCGATCTGATCGAAGAAGTAGCAATCGGCGGGCGCCTCGGTCTGCCATTGGTTCATCAGCGCCGCGACGCGATCGCGGACCGCAGGCGCGTGCGGCGACACGACGTAGCCGGAGAAGTCGTGGTAGGGCTCGACGATCGGCTTGCCGGCGTTGTCGAGCGCCGCGAACTGCGCTGCATTCCCCTTCGCGAGCAGGTCGCGCACGGTCGGCGAATCGACGTTCCACCAGCTGACGTTGAGGTACGGCATCACGAACAGGCCGCGCCCGTGCGCGGCGTCGATCATCGAACGCAGGTCTTCAGTTGTGCCGACGGCCGGATCCGGCGGCAGGAAGTCCGGATCGGTTGCGTCGAAGGCGCCCGGCTGGAATCGAACCGGGTGGAGGATCGCCGGGGACGGGAGCCGCCGCAGGTCGGCTGCCCACTGCGCGAGCGGCGGCAGGCCCTTGCGCACGTCCGCCTTGATCAGCGGCGCCTGCGCGTACTGCGCGAACTTGCCGCCGAGCTTGTCGGCCACCGACGGATACAGGTCGAGGCCATTGTCGTGGCGGTAGTCCGCGAGCGTCTGGTCGACCGTCTCGCCGACGCGAAGGCGGACGACGGGGCTTGTCCACGTCGTACCGTCGGCGATCCACGTGTTGAACGAGTGGGTGATGCAGAACGTCCGGCCGGAGCATCCGGAGCCGGCCACGCCGTGGACGAAGCCGAGCTCGATCGGATGGATCGGTGCGGGCTCGGGGTTGACCGAGTAGAGGGCGAGATGCGTGTTCGCGAGGTCGAGGCCGAGGTAATCGGCGAATCCCCACCGGCCCGGATACGTGAGCACGTTCTCGTGCACGCCGGTGAAGAAGCCGGGGCCGAGGCGGACGCCGGGCAGGAAGTTCGGCGCGTAGCCGGCTTGCACGGAGGCGCTCGGCGCGAAGAGGTCGGCGGGAAGGATCGCGCTCCAGAGCGGGTGCTGCCAGTGGTTCTCGAGGGTCAGCTTCAGGTCGAAGAACGTCCGTCCGGCAGCAAGGTCCACCGTTGCCGTGGCGTGATGCGGCGCGCTCGGGTCACCGGCATACGTCAGCGTGAGGGTCGTCGTCTTCCTGTCCCAGCGGTAGGAGAAGCGGTTCGGGCCGGTGCGGGTGTAGGTGCAGCCGCCGACGTAGTCGGTGACGCCGTCGGCGCGCGCCGCCCACAGGCAGCCGTTCTGCCCGGCAAGCAGTCGCGCGTGGTCCGGCCGGCTGAGCAGCGAGAGGAGCGAGCCGTTCTTGTTGCTGAGCGCGAGCTCGTACCCCGGCGCGACGATGCGGATGCGGTTCCGCTTCGGCTCCTGGATGAACCGAATCGCGGGTGGGCGCTTCGCCGCCTGCTCGTCCACGTGCGCGCCGCTCGTCGGCGGCCCGACGAACGCCAGCGTGGAGAGCACTGCCACCCCGAGGACAAGACGGCCGCCGCGAATCATCCGACCCTAGCGTGGACGGCCGGCGACGGACGGCTCACGCGGCCGTCGAGGTTCGACGCGATCACGCGATACCAGCCGGCGCGGCCCAGCGGATTGAAGCCGTCGCTGGCGTCGTCGACGCAACCGCGGCAGACGGTCGCCCAGGGGCCGCTCCGCCGGGCGGCGCGTTCGACGCTGTACATCGCAGCGCCGGCCGAGCCCTGCCAGTAGATGCGCGTCGTGGTTGCGCTCGTGATCCGCGGCGCAGGCGGGATCATGTGCGGCGGAACCGCGAGGCCCCGCATGCGGTAGTTGTGCGTGCGAATCAACTGCGCCCGTGTGCGCATGTCCGACGCGCTGTTGACGAGTGTCGCGACGCCCGGGTAGTAGAGCGCCCACCACTGGCCGCTCTCGCCGTGGAGCGCGATGTTCGGATCGGTCGTGTCGGCCGGGATGGGCATCCAGCCGTGCCCGTCTCGGTGCGCCTGCAACGCCCAGAACGCATCGCCCGCGATCTGCGAGTTGCGCTGCAGCGATGCAAGCAGCCGCGCGAAGTCGCCGCGAGTCGCATAGTTGGTGCGATCCCAGCCGTACTCGTAGACGAGGAACGGCTTGCGCGCACGCCGGCACGCCGCGAGCTCGCGGGCGCGGAAAGCGAGCGACTGCGACCAGTGCGGGTACACGAACGCGACACAGGCGCCGACGTCGGTCAGCGCAGCGTTCGCGGCTCCGGAGAGGATGAGGTGGCGACGGTCGATCGAGCGCACGAAGCGCACAACCTGCCGCGTCCACGGCGTCGGGCTACCGCCGCCGTTCAGGAGATCCCAACCGAGGATCGTCGGGTCGTTCTTGTACGCGACGTGCGTGTAGACGTTCACGTGATTCAGCACGGCGCGGAGGTGCTGCTCGACATCGGAGAGGACCGTTGCGTCCGTCCAGAACGGATCCATGTTGATCAGCGAGCAGTTCGGTACGTCGATCGCGCGCCAGCGCAGGTACACGCAGCCGCTTCCACCGTCGCGCGCGTCGTCGCCGACGATCGTCGGGATGATTTTGATCCCCCGTGCGCGCGCTGCGCGCAGCGCGAAGTCGATCGCGGCAAATGCGCGCGGGTTGAACCTGCCGCGAGTCGGCTCGAGGCACCGTGGGCAGCCGACGGAGTCCGCCATCGTCTGGCTGCGGACGACGTTCGCGCCGAGCTCCTGCGCCGTCGCCAGCGCGTCGTTTATCTCGTAGCGGCTCGCGTAGTGCGGCCCGCCGGGATCCTCCGGGCCGTAGCCGGCGAGCCCGAGCCATTCGATGTTCGCGCCGCCGAACCGGAAGGGCTTGCCGGCGACCTGCAACCGCATCCCGGCGCGCTGCACGAACGAGTTCGTGTACGACGGCGGACTCGCCTGCGCCGCGGCCGGAATCGTGGCGACGGCGGCGACGAGAAGCAACGTCGCGAGGCGGCGGACGCGCATCGCGTGGTTGTAGCAGCGGCGCTAGCTGACGATCAGCACGAGGTGCGCGCCGAGCAGTTGGGGCGGACGCATCCCGTCGAGCGGGGACACGACGCGAACGTGGAGGTCGTGCGCGAGCCGCACGCCTTCCGCGGTGAACCCGGGTCGGTACATGACGACCGTCTGCGGGGATGGGCCGGTCGCGTTCCCGACGCTCGCGACCATGTAGCCGCGTGCGCGGACATGGGCGGCCGCCGCTGCGGCCGCGCCTGCCCTGCCGCCGCCGTTGAGCACGAGCACCGATGTCGCGCTCCGCGTCAGCCTCGCCTTCTGCGGCGCGCTTGGGTGCGTGATGGCGACCCGTGGCTCTGCCGCCTTGGCGGCGTCGGCCTTGAAGTGGCCGGCGAGAGGGTTGCCGACCAATGCGACGCCCGCGGCGGCGAGCAGGACGAACTCGAGCGCGGCTACGCCCGTCATCACCATCATTGCCCGACGCCACTCCATGCGCGGAGCGGATTCGGCGCCGGGCGGAGGGTTTCCTGCACGTGGCACCTACGATCACGGTCGTGAGCTGGCCCGAGGCATTCGCTGAGCGGTACGAGGAGTGGTCGGCCGCGATGACGGCGGACATCCCGTTCTACGTGCGGCTCGCACGTGAAACCGAGGACGCTGTGATCGAGCTCGGTGTCGGCAACGGTCGTGTCGCCGTTCCCGTCGCGGAGGCAATCGGTAGGCGCGTGACCGGGATCGACCTTTCCCCCGCGATGCTCGCACTGGCCCGCGAACGCGCTGTGGCGACCGGCGTCGAGCTCGACCTCCGCGAAGGCAACATGCGCGAGCTCGTCGTCGACCAGTCGGCGGGGCTCATCTACTGCCCGGCCCGCGCGCTTCTTCATCTACCCACGTGGGCCGACCGTCGCCGGACGTTCGAGCGCGTCGCCGCGTCGTTGAAACCCGGCGGTCGCTTCGCGTGGAACGCGTTTGCATTCGATCACCGGATCGCGGCTGGAATCGACGGCGAGCGTCAAAACGAGCCGGTGCCGCACGTCGTGCGGTACGCCGTCGCCGACAATCGTGTCGACATCACGCTCGACGACGGCGCGACGACCTCGCTGTGGTGGGCAACGAAGAACGAATGGCTCGGGCTCCTCGATGTGTCAGGTCTGGAGCTCGAAGCCCTCTACGGCGGGTTCGACGGCGAACCGCTGGCCGACGACAGCCGCGAGTACGTCTTCATCGCCCGCCGTCGCTGAGGGCTCGTCGTCGCGCTTCTGACCTAGGCACCCGAGATCCAGCGCCAGGTCGCAGCGAGCCCCTCGTCGAGGTCGTGCTGCGGCCGCCAGCCGAGCCTCTGCTCGGCCGCCGAGATGTCGAGGATGCTCCGTTGCAGCTCGCCGGGCCGCGGATCGGCGAACTCGGGCTCGACGCTCGTCCCTGCGGCAGCCTGGATCCGCTCCAGCAGCTCGAGCACGGAGATCTCCCGGCCCATGCCGACGTTGAAGACGCCGCCGCGCTGCTCGAACGCGCGTAGCGTCGCGTCGGCCACGTCGGGCCCGAAGACGTAGTCGCGTGTCTGCTTTCCGTCGCCGAAGATCTTCGGCGCGGTGCCGTCGCGGAGGCGGTTCATGAAGATCGCCACGACGCCCGCTTCGCCGTGTGGATCCTGGCGCGGCCCAAACACGTTCCCGTAGCGGCAAACGACGTGCTCGGTACCGTAGAGCCGGTTGTAGGTCTGGAGGTATTCCTCGCCGCAGAGCTTCGACGTCCCGTACGGAGCGAGCGGGCGACGCGGCGAATCCTCGGGCGCAGGGCCGTCGCACTCGCCGTAGATCGCGCCGCCCGTCGACGAGAACACGACCTTCGTGTCGTGCTTTCGCGCCGCCTCGAGCACGCGTGTCGTGCCGACGACGTTCACGTCGGCGTCGAAGTCGGGCCGTTCGACGGAGACGCGGACGTCAGCCTGCGCCGCAAGATGGAAGCACGCCTCCGGCGCGACTTCGCCGAAGATCCGCTCGCTCTCGCTCCGGATGTCGCCCTCGTGCACGACGGCTCCGCTCGGGACGTTCTCACGCTTGCCGGTTGCGAAGTTGTCGAAGATATGCACCTCGTCGCCGCGCGCGAGCAACGCCTCGACGACGTGCGAGCCGATGAAGCCCGCGCCCCCAGTGACCACCGCCCGCATCCCGCGCATCGTAGGTGAGTCGCGCGTCACGGTGTGATCGGCCGGTGCGCCGGCGTGCGTCCCGCTTATCGTTGTCGACGTGTTCGTGACGTTCGAGGGGCTCGACGGATCGGGAAAGTCGACGCAGGCGCAGCTGCTCGCCGACGCTTTGCGTGGTCAGGGCCGCGACGTCGTCGCGACACGCGAACCGGGCGGGACGCCGCTCGGCGAACAGGTGCGGCAGATCCTGCTCGACGGGCACGCGATGGTCCCATGGGCGGAGGCCGCGCTGTTCGCAGCGGCGCGCGCCGAGCTCGCCGAGACCGTGATCGTGCCCGCGTTGCAAGCCGGCAAGGACGTCGTCTCGGACCGCTACATCGACTCGTCGCTGGCCTACCAGGGGATCGCCCGCGATCTCGGCGTCGACCGGATTCTCCGGCTCAACCTCGAGGCGACGCGCGGCGTCCTCCCCGACCGCACGATCCTCGTCCTCGTCGACCCCGAGACCGCACGTGCCCGCACGCGGGCCTCGGATCGGATCGAGCGTGAGAGTGCGGAGTTCCACGCGGCGGTCGACGACGCGTACCGTGCGCTTGCCGCAATGTTCCCGAACCGCATCGTCGCCGTCGACGGCACAACGCCGCCGAAGGAGCTCGCGCAGAAGATCCTTGGACGCCTTCGAGACCTTTCCTGAGCAACCCGAGGCGAAGCGCCTCCTCCGCGCGGCCATAGCCGAGGGGACTGCGCACGCGTACCTCTTCCACGGGCCCCCCGGTGTCGGGAAGCGGGCAGCTGCGCTCGCCTTCGCCGCGGAGTTGATCGGCGAGCACGATCGCGTGCAGCGGGAGGCGCATCCCGACGTCTACGTCCTGCGTCCTGTAGGCGAGCAGATCCGCATCGACGACGTGCGGGCGCTGCGCCGCGACCTGCACATGCGCCCGTTCGAGGCGGCCCGCCGTGTGTACGTCGTCCACTCGGCCGAGGCGATGAACGAGGATGCAGCCGACGCGCTGCTCAAGGATCTCGAGGAGCCACCGCCCTACGCGGTGATCGTGCTGGTCGCAGACGACCTGGGTCCGCTCCCGGAGACGATCCGGTCGCGCTGCCAGCTGGTCCCCTTCCGGCGTCTCTCCGAGCGCGCCGTGCGCGAGGAGATCGACGCACGCGCGCCAGGGCTCACTCCCGAGGCCGCGACTGCGCTCGCACGTGTCGCGGCTGGACGCCTCGATCGCGTCGCCCGGCTGCTCGATGCGAAGGCGGCGGTGCGGCGCGAGACGCTCCTCCGGATCGCGCGCAGCGTCTACGCGGATCCGGCGTTCGAGCCGTCGGACGCTGCGGCGCGCGTGCTCGAGGCCGCGCGCGAGCGCGGGGCCGAGGCGAAGGAGGAGGCCGAGGCCCGGCTGGAGACGCTCGATCTGCCGGCCCGCGAGGCCGAGCAGCGCGTGCGGCGGGCGCAGCGCGGCGCGGAGCGTGAGGAGCTGCTGGCCTCGCTCGAGGAGCTCGCTGCGTGGTACCGGGACCTCGTCGCCGTCGCCGTCGGCGCCGACCGCGCGGTTCTCCATTACGACCGCCTCGCCGAGCTGGCGGAAGACGCGAAGACGGAGCGCCTCGTCGGCGCCGAGAATGCGTGCGAGCTCGTCCGCGAAACCTGGCGGGCGTTCGAGGAGTTCAACCTGGCGCCGGCGCTCGCGCTCGAGGCGCTGTTCGTCCGGCTCCGCCGTGAGCTTTCCGGTGCTGTGACGGCCGTCACCTAGAAATCGACGCTGTCCGACGCAAGTTTTCCGGTGTGTCGACCCTCTAGACGAGGGTAAGCGACACAAGGAGCGCAGCCATGACCAGGAAGCTTGCTCTACTCGCCGCGGTCGCCGGAGCGGCCGCGATCTTCCCGACCGCGGCCCTCGCCGCGTTCAACGGCGTCGTCGTCGGCAAATCGCGCGGCTCCGTCGCCGCCGCCACGGCGTCTGGAGTCGTTCACACGGTGCGGACGCACGCGTCTCCGCGGATCGGATCGCGGGTGCATGTGAACGGCACGTCCATACGTGTGATCGGACGTGCCCATCACGTCCGCATCCACGCCGTGATCGTCCGCCGCGCGGGCTCCACGACGTTCCTCGCCGGCGGGCGGAGCCTGCTGGCGGTCCGGACCGGCCGTACGCTCTTCTCGGCCGGCAACTCGGGCCCGTCCACGGGCGCGATCGTGAATACGACAGCATCTGTCGGCTCGAACGGGCAACTCACGTCGATTGCGACTCAGGTCGTCGGACAGATGCCGTCGATTCAGGTGCAGGCGGTCATCACCGCAGTCGGCACGGGCACGATCACGCTCAGTGTCAACGGCCAGCCCCTGGTGCTCGCGCTGCCGGCGGGGATCCAGCTGCCGACATCGCTCGTAAACCAGACCGTGACGCTCACGCTCAATCTCACGGGGCAGCAGCCGGTCGCGGACGACGACGACCAGGGTGATGACAACAACGCCCAGGGCGACGACAACGACGACGACAACGGTCAGGGTGGCGACAACCACGGAGGCGATGACGGAGGCGGAGGCGACGGCTAGCCAGAAGCTGGCGAATCGCGGCGGCCGCCCCAACGCCGAGGCGGCCGCCGCGTACGCCGGCGAGCTGTTTACCGATCACGGCCGGATGGTCGTCGGCCTCTGCCGCTTGCTTCTCCGCGACCGAGCCGAGGCCGAGGATGCGTCGCAGCAGGTCTTCGTGTCGGCGCACCGGGCACTCCTCTCCGGCGCCGTCCCACGCGAGCCGCCGGCCTGGCTCGCCGCGATCGCGCGGAACGAGTGCCGCGCACGTGTCCGCGCACGCATGCGCGAACCGCTGACGTTGCCGCAGCTTCCGCCGCACCTGGCGGATCCCCTCGCATCCGCGGCCGACGCCGGCGATCTCGACGCGTTGTGGTCGGCGCTCTCGGCCATGCCGCGGAGGCAGCGGAACGCGTTTCTGCTCCGCGAGCTCGGAGGCCTCTCGTATCGCGAGCTCGGCATCGCGCTCGGCGTCTCGCGCCCTGCGGTCGAATCGTTGCTGTTCCGAGCGCGGCGTCACTTGCGCGACGCGCTCGCGGCGGGAGGCGCTGCGGCTGAACCGATCGCGCGGCTCATCACGGGCGCATCGGGTACGGCGACGGCAAAGGTCGCCGCCGTCACAGCGGGGGCGGCGCTTGGCGCGCTCGGTGTCGTCGCGCTACCGCAGCATCGACACGCGCAGCGTCACGTAGCGGCGCCGTCGCCCAGCCCGGCGATTTCGAAATTGGAGCGGAAGTCAGCGAAGCCGCGACAGGAGACCGCACGCGTCCCAGCCTCGCGGCCGGCGCGCGCCGGCGAGGCGGCGGTCGTACACGAGCGCGGAGTGTCGGGCGCCGGCGTCGAGGGCGTGAGGGAGCGCGCGCGGCCGCGTCACGAGGGCGGAGGCGAGCGCCCGAAAGCTGCGGAGCCGCCGGCGACCGGTGTCGACGCGGGGGATGCGCAGCCCGCAGACGACACGCCGACCGCCGACGCCGAAGGAGGCGACGCTTCGTCAGGGGCGCAGCCGGTGGAAACGGTCGAGTCGACTCATGACGGCGGCGAGTCGGGCGCGTCCGGTGATTCGGGCACCTCGGGTGAGTCGGGCACCTCGGGTGAGCCGGGCGCCTCGGGTGAGTCCGGCGACTCCGGCGACTCCGGCGGCGGCTGAGTCCGGATCCCCTTTCGGAGGGCTTGCTTCGACGGCCGGATCCGGCCACACTTCGACTTGAAGGGCGCGTCCGGTGCGGCAGGCCGCGCGAGCCCCTCGTCCGAGGAGTCGGTTGGCAGCAGTACCGTCAGTTGGCCGTGCCGCGCAGCTGGGCCGACCTGCCGCAGCGATCGCCGATGCCGCGCGGAGCCTCTACGAGCGCTTCGGGGGCCAGGTCTACGGCTACTGCCTGCACCAGCTCGGCTCACGCGAGGAAGCGGAAGACGCCGTCCAGACCACGTTCCTGAACGCGTTTCGCGGCCTTCAGCGCGGGATCGTTCCAGAGCTCGAGTCCGCCTGGATCTTCAAGATCGCGCACAACGTCTGCCTCTCGCGCCGACGTTCCTCGCGCCGCCGCGGCCGGGTCGAGTCGCCGAACAACCTGGAGGTGCTGCAGGAAATCGTCCCGGCGCGCGACGCCGAAAACGGTGAGCTCGTCCGTCTGCAGGATGCGCTGGAGCATCTGCCCGAAACCCAGCGGCGCGCGATCCTGCTCCGCGAGTGGCAAGGGCTGTCGTACCGCGAGATCGGAGCGGCGCTCGAGCTCTCGCAGTCCGCGGTCGAGACGCTGATCTTCCGGGCGCGGCGATCGCTCGCGGCGGCTCTCGAAGACGCGCCCGCAACCGAACGCGGCTCGGGGAAGCGTGTCCGCTACAGCGTCGACGCCGGCGGGCTGATGGCGGCGTTGAAGACGCTGCTCGGTGGGACGGCGATCAAGGCAGCCGTGACGGTCGCTGCCGTGTCGACCGCCGCAGTGGCCGTTTCCGACAGCCGGCAGCATCATTTGCTGCGGGGGCCGACGCTGCATCCTGTGGCAGCGCCCGTAGCCGTGGTTCCACCGCGATCGCTCGCTGCGAAGGTTCCGGCGCGGTCGCTTCAGCGTCACGCGGCCGGACGCACGGTCGGCGTCCACGTCGCGCCGCGTCCGACGCGCGGCGTTCGCGCGGCCGTCCGCCCCACCCGTTCGCTCCCGACCGCCCCGCGGACGATCGTCGCGAGCACATCGCCCCGCGGCCGCGCCGGCCTCTGCCGCTGCGGTGCCGACCGCCCCGCCCGCGCACGGTCATCCCCACGTGAAGAAGAACGCAGCGGCGCCCGCGGCGCAACCGGTCCAGCAGCCGCAGCCGCTGCCGCCGGCCGCGACCGAGAACCCGCCCGGTGCCGCGCAGAACGGCCCTCCCGGCAAGCCGGACGATCCCGGAAACAGCAACGGAAACGGCCGGAAGTAGCGCGCGAAGGCAGGGCTATACTGGCCTGCCCCTGCCGACGTAGCTCAGCTGGTAGAGCACTTCACTCGTAATGAAGGGGTCCGCGGTTCGAATCCGCGCGTCGGCTCCAGTTGAAAAGCCCTGCAAGAGCCCCGTTCGGCGGGGCTCTTTCTTTTGTGGAAGGGCGCGAGCACTCGGGAGCGCAACCGAGCACACTTGCGCCCAGTCAGGGCCCAAGGGCCTGCCGACGTTCGCTTGCGCCGACGGGCGGGCTCGTTCGTCGCGCCACGGACTCAACCCGTAGCCCGGGCGGAGGGGGTGTCTCTAAACTCAGCGTGGTGCGTCCCCTGATCGCATTTTGGGCACTGGGCGCCGCGGTGTTGATCCTCGTCGCCGCCGGTTGCGGCAAAAGCTCGGACACCAAGGCGAACGAAACCTACGCGGACGGCGTCTGCAGCGCCGTTGGCACCTGGAAACAGCAGATCCAGAGCATCGGCACCAGCCTGAGCAGCGGCGGTTTCACGAAAGACTCGCTTCAGGCAGCTCTGACGAAGGCCGAGTCCGCGACCAAGACGATGGTGACGCAGGTAAAAGCGGTGCCGCCCGCGAATTCGTCGGAGGGCAAGGCGGCCAAGCAGCAGCTCGACCAGCTCGCAACCGACGTCAACAGCACCGTTGCCGCTGCCAAGTCCGCCGTGGACAAGCTCCAGGGGGACGCCTCCGCTTCGAGCGTCGCGACGACAGTGGCGGCACTCGGACCGCAGGTGAAGAGCCTCGCGAGCGAGGCCAAGTCGGCGTTCGACACATTGAAGAGCGCTGGCGGCTCACTCGGCTCCGCGTTCAACGACACCGACTCCTGCAAGAACCTGGGCTAGCGGACGCTCGGCGGTCATGCCGCACGCTCGAGCGGCGGGAACGGCTGCGGCGCCGCAAACTCCTCCGCCTGGTCGGGGAACGGAGTGAGGACGCCGGGACGGGAGACGACCGGCGTGAGCGTCGAAGGAACGCCGCATTAACATCTCGACGACGCGCGCCCTTGCGAACGCCGTCGCGCGCGACCTGCGCGACTCGCGGACCGTCGAAATCCCAGTTCGCTCCTCAACCGCCGAGCCGCCTGACCATGCGGGCTCGGGCGCTGGCCCAGGCGAGTGTCGGCTAATCGAGACGCTTCGCGAAGATCACCATCCGGCGGCGATAGCCCATTCGCTGCTCCCAGAACGGGATTGCGACCGGGCTGTCGAGATACGTTCCGCGCGCTGATGAAGCGCGCGCCATGCTCGCGTGCCCATGCCTCCACGGCTTCGACGAGTTGTGTCGCGAGCCCCTGGCGCTGAAACGCATCGGCAGTGCCCAAGACTTCCACGTGAACTCGGC
>VAXB01000115.1 GCA_005883995.1 Actinomycetota bacterium | reverse complement strand
TGATGCTGCTCGTGCTCGGCGCGATCGCCGCCGGAACGTCGGCGATGTCCGGCGCGCTGTGGCCGATAGCGTCGGCGATCAAGCCGTTCCCGCCGGTGCTCATTCCACTCGACCTCGCACAACGCCGGCTCCGAGTCGGTCGGCGCTGGTGGATCGCCCTCGCGATCTCGACGATCGCCGTTGTCGCGGTCGCAACGCTCTTGTTCGGCATCCACTGGATCCACGCGGCGGCGACCGGCGCGCACGAGACTTCGCCGGTCGGCGGCGTACACTGGTTGACTAGGCTCGGCATGCAACACCGTAACGCGGTCGCTGCGGGAGGCCTGGTCTTCATCGCGATCTACGCCGTCTTGCTTCACAGCGCGTGGCGGACCGGCCGCGCCCACTTCGCGCTCGCTGCGTCGGCGCTCTGCATCACGTCCAGCCTGCTCCGCCCGTGGTACGCGATCTGGGCCGTTGCCCTCGCCGCTCTTGAGGACGACGCGGCCGGCGCACTCGCCGCATTCGCGTTGAGTGGCTATCTCCTCTTCGCCGACGCCGTGCTCCTGTGATCTCGGTCGTCGCACCCATCTACAACGAGGTCGATACCTTGGCGGAGCTGCACCGGCGCCTCAGCAGCACCTTGCAGCCGCTCGGACCCTACGAGGTCGTGCTCGTCGACGACGGCTCGAGCGACGGCTCCTGGAATCGACTCCTCGAGCTCGCCGCGTCGGACAACCATCTTCGTCTGGTGCGGCTGTCGCGGAATTTCGGACATCAGGCGGCGCTGTCGGCCGGACTGGACGCCGCGCGCGGCGACGCAGTCGTCGTCATCGACGGCGATCTGCAGGACCCGCCCGAGGTCATCCCCGATCTCGTGGCGGCGTGGCGTGACGGATACGACGTCGTGTATGCGGTCAGGAACGAACGCGAGGGCGAAACGTGGGCGCGTGTGGCATCGGCGTCGGTCTTCTACCGGCTGCTCCAGCGCATCACGTCGACGCCCATTCCGCGGAACGCTGGCGATTTCAGGCTGCTTTCACGCCGCGCCGTCGACGCCCTGGCGCAAATGCCGGAGCGCGCCCGCTTCCTGCGCGGGATGACGAGCTGGATCGGTTTCCGACAGACGGGGATCGCGTACGACCGCGACGCACGCTACGCGGGAGCATCGAAATACTCGCTGCCGCGCCAGCTGGGGCTTGCGCTGGACGCGATCTCGTCGTTTTCCACCACACCGATCAAGGCAGTGACCGCACTCGGATTCGCGCTCGTCGTCTTCTGCATGGCCGTGTTGGGGTGGACGCTCTACGTCCGTTTCTTCACCGCAGACAGCGTGCAGGGATGGACATCGGTGATCGCCGTCGTCCTGCTCCTCGGCGGCGTCCAGCTCCTCAGCCTCGGCGTGATCGGCCAGTACGTCGCGCGGATCTTCGACGAGACGAAGCAGCGGCCGCTCTACCTCGTCGACGAAGTCGTCGACGGCTCGGCCGCTAGCAACGGCGAGCCCCAGCGGCGCGGCTAGCGCCCTTCGCGCAGTTGCTGCTCGAGCAGCGCGAGGCGCTGCGCCAGAATCGTGTTCTGATCGGACAGCCGCGAGATCACCGTCGAGTAGTGGAGGAGGACGACGAGGATGAACAGCGCGCCGACCGCGCCGAGGATCGCCGGTGGGTACGTCGTGACGCCGAACCAGCTTGCGATCGTGTTCAGTCCACCACGCCACAGCGACAGTGCGAGCAGGACGGCGCCCGTCAGCAGCCACATGAGTGCGTAGCGCTCACGCAGTCGGCGCGACCTGATCAGCTCGAACACGATCAGCAGCAGCAGGAACGACGCGACTGCCGCGGTGATGGAAACGGCCCAGGGTGTCATCGATGCTCCTCCTCCACGGGGACGGCGTAACGGCGAAACAGCCCGACGAAGATCGCGAGCAAGACTTTCGCCATGTAGTACACGGATCGCAGCGCAGTGATCGACGAGCGCCCGCCGCTTCGCTCGCGCATCTCGACGGCGACCTCCTGCAGCCGCAGCTTGTGCTTGACCGACATCACGGTCGCCTCGACTTCGGGGTAGTCATGCGGGTAGTCGGCTGCGAACAGCGCAATCCCCTTCCGGTTGACGGCACGGAAACCCGACGTAGTGTCGGTAACACGTTGGCGAACGACGGCCGAGACGATGCGCGCGAAGATTCGGATCCCGACTCGGCGCGTCGCGGAGGAACGGTATGCAGCCTCCGGCCCGGCGAAGCGCGACCCGACGACGAGGTCGGCCGACCCGGCGAGGAGCGGCTCGAGGATCTTCGGCAGCTGCGCCGGGTCGTGCTGCCCGTCGCCGTCGACCTGGGCGGCGACGTCGTAGCCGCGCTCGAACGCGTAGCGGTAGCCGGTCTGGACGGCCCCGCCGATGCCGAGGTTGAACGGGAGCCGGAGGACGTGGGCGCCCCGATCCGCGGCCACGCCGGCCGTGCGGTCGGTCGAGCCGTCGTCGACGACGACGATGTCGAACCCCGGGTCGAAGGCGCGTATCTCGTCGATCACGCGCCCGACCGACGCCTCTTCGTTGAATGCCGGCACGACGGCGAGCCGCTTCAGCTCGCCCAGCTGCGCGAGCACGTCCTGCGCTGCAGGCGTCGCAGGCGCGGCGGCGACGTCAGCCACGGGCCCCGACGGGCGATCCGATGCCAAGGAGCTCGAGGATCTGCCGCGCGCGGTGGGCGTAGGTGTGCTCATCGAGCACGCGTTCGCGCGCACGACGTCCCATTCCTTCGGCGGCCGCCGGATCGGCGAGTAGCTCGCGGTACGCCTCCAGCGCCTCTTCGGCGGTGTCCACCACGCGGAGCTCCGACTCCGGCTCGAACCAGCGCTCGATCCCTTCGTGGGGATTCGACACGATCGCTGCGCCCGCCGCGGCGAGCTCGAACGGACGGCACGTCGAGGACGCATAGACCGTCGCGTGCGAGCGCCGCGTGATGTTCAGGTTGATGCGGCCGCGCGAGATCGCCTGCGAGAAGACGTTGAACGGAACGTCGCCGACCAGTCGCGCATTGCCGATGTCGCCGCGAAAGTCGCCCCCGCCGAGCGCGAAGTCGATCGCGTCGGCGGAGCGCGACGGCTCGCCGACGAGCGCTTGCATCCATTCGCGACGGAACTTGTCGCCGTAGCCGTAGAAGAACACGTCGTACTCCTTCTCGACCGGGGCGGGGGCGAACAGCTCCGGATCCGCAGCCCAGAACACCGCCTCGGCGCGCCGCGCGCCGAGCTCGCGCAGCCGCTCGAGGCCACCCTCTGAGTTCGACAGGACGAGGTCGTACTCCGACGGATCGGCACCGTGGTAGTAGTTGAACCCCGTGTCCATGCCGCCGAACTCCGGCAGGCTCATCGGCACGTCGCCGTCGTAGAAGACGACCGGGATGTCGTAACGCTCGCGCAGGCGCGCGGGGACGCCGCGGAGGTGTGCCATCGGCACGGTGAAAACGATCACCGCGGCGACGTCACGCTCGCGCTCGATGATCCGCTCGAGGTGACGCTGCCAGCGCGGCGTCACGTACCGCCAGATCGCCTCGCGGGTCAGGCGGTCGCCGACGCTGTCGGCTGGATGATCCTCCGCGCGCCGCAACAGCGTGTCGCCGCGTAACCGCGCCGCGAGCCCCCGCGCGCTCGCGTAGGCCTCGGCTTCACGATAGAGCGGGTTCGGCGCCGTGCGCCACCATGGCGACTCGATCGCGCGGCCGCGGTACGGCGTGACGATCAGGTCGACGCCCGCTTCGTACAGGCCTTTCCAGATCTGCCACCACGCCGGCGTGCAGCCGTACCGGAAGTCGAGGTCCGCGGCCGAGGCGACCGCGAGGATCTTCGGCGCCATGCGGCTCAGTATGCAGAAGCGGTCAGCTTCCTCAGCTTTGCGGCGAGACCACGAACGCGGTCACTGCCGTCGATTTCCACGCGGTCGAGCCGGAAGAAATCGGGCGGTCGTGCGAGCCCGAACATCGTCGTCGTCGCTCCGAGAAAGCCGGCGCGGCGAACTGCCGCGACGACGCGGTCGTCATACCGGCCGGACGGGTAGCAGAAGAAGTCGACCGGGACATGGAAATCGTGCCGCAGTGCCCTGCGCGAGCCGTCGACCTCGCTCCAGAGGCGCGCATCGTCGACCCTCGTCAGGTCCGGGTGCGTGAGCGTGTGCGCATCGATCTCCCAGCGCGCGGCGATCAGCTTGCGCACCCGCCACGGGCGCATGCCGCCGACGGGTTGCAGGAAGTTCACCTCGAGGTTCAGGACCCCCGGCCAGTGAAGCGCGCGAAGCTCCGGGAATGCCCGGGTGTACTGACTGAGGTACCCGTCGTCGAACGAGATCACGATCGGCCGTGCGGGCACCGGCGAGCCTTCCGTCCAGTTGTCGTAGGCGCGGCGGAGCGTGATCGCGTGGTAGCCGTGTCGCGCGAGCCACCGCATCTGCGCATCGAACTCTCTGGGCGGCACGAACAGCTGTGGGTACGGCGCAACGCTCGGCGCGGGCGAGATGACGTGGTACATCAGCACCGGCACTGGGACCGGCCGGCTGTGGTGCACCGTCGCAGCGGCCGCAGCAAGGACCAAGGCGCGAACCACGTCGTGCGGATGGTACGTCGGAAGGTCGTCAGCTACGGTGAAGAGGGGTCATGGTGCGAAAGGTGCTGCTCATCGGGCTGTTCGCGCTCGCCGGCGCACCCAGCGCGACGGCTCGCCCGGTCCAGGCGATGCCCGGCGTCACGTACGACCACCGGCTCGAGTGGACTGCCGCCGGCCCGATTTCGACGTACGTCATCACCGCCCCGAAGCCCGGCGGTCTCTACTCGCTGACACCGCTCCTGTCGAACAACACGATCGTCGGACGCGAGACGGTCTCGTCGATGGAGCGGCGCATGTCGAATCAGATGACGACGATCGGCGTGAACGGCGACTTCTTCAACTGGGCCGGCGGCTGGCCGAGTGGGCTGCTGATGCAGGGCGGCGTGATCGAGCACCATCCGGCATCCGGACGTTCGGCGGTCGGCGTCGACCGCTCCGGGACCCTGCACGTCGACCGCGTCCCGTGGGCCGCGAGCTGGCGCGGAGCGAGCATGCTCGACTATCCCGTCGCAGAGCTGAACGAGCCGCCGCGCCCGAACGCCGCCTCCCTCTTCACGCCCGTGTGGGGTGCGACGACACCGGCGGTGAACGGGATCGCGGCGGTGCTCGAGCCGTTCCCGCCGGCGGTTCCGTACACCGATCTGATCGGGAACGTCAGTGCCGTCGTCAGCGACAGCGCGGTGGCGATCCCGCGCGACGGCGCCGTTCTCGTCGCGCGAGGAGCGGCTGCTCAGGCCGTGCAGACCGACGCCGTCGTCGGAAGCCAGGTGCGGGTGCGCCTCGCGCTGCGACCCGATTGGAGCACCGTCACCGATGCCGTCAGCGCCGGGCCGTCCCTCGTCAAGAGCGGGAAGCCCGTCGGCAACGCGGGGGAAGCGCTTTCGACCGTCCAGCTGTTCGGGCGCGATCCGAGGACAGCGATCGGGCAACGGGCGGACGGCCGCATCGTCCTCGTTGCCGTCGACGGGCGCCGCCGCGGTTGGAGCGTCGGGATCACGAACAGCGATCTCGCGCTGATGCTTATGCGCGAAGGCTGCGTCACGGCTTTCGCGCTCGATTCCGGCGGGTCGACCACGGTGGCGTTCGACGGTGCGCTGCTCAACCGGCCGTCCGATCCAGGCGGTGAACGCCCGGTCGCGGAGGCCTTCGTCGTCGGCTACACCGGCGTCTTCGCGCCGTCGCCGGCGCCCACACTCTCGCCGAACGGCGACCGCCTCGGCGACCGCGAGGTCCTCCGCTACAAGCTCGTGCGCCGCGCGGCGATCGCGGCGAACATCGTCGCTCCCGACGGCACGATCCGCGCGCTCGCCACCGGCCAGAAGCAGCCCGGCCGGTACGCCGTCACCTGGGACGGTGCCGGCGGCGCCGAGGGGAAGTACAAGTGGTCGGTCACCGCGACGGACGACCTCGGCCGCACTTCCGTTGCCGAGCGGACGTTCACGCTGGACCGGACGCTCGGCTTCGCTCACATCGGCCGAAACGCCGACATTCTCCGCACCGTCGCGGCCGGAAAACGCGCCCCCGGGAGCGTCACCGTCCGGTGGAACGGTCGCGACGGCCGGCGCAAGGTCGTCCGCTCGGGCTCGTACGTCGTGCACATAGCGGCGACGAGCGGGATCGGACTGAGCGAGCTTCGCCTGCCGGTGCGGATCCGCCGCTGAGCCCGCACGCGAGAGAACACGCGGTTCCCGACGCCGTTCGCGAAAAGGCGCTGGCGGCCGGGGCCGACGCATGGATCGAGGAGCATCCGTTGCTCGTTCGCAGCATCGAGGCCGACTGGCGGATCACCGTCGGGCGCGCATATCGCGATGCGACCGAGGCGTTCGTGGCCGAGGCGATCTGCGCCGACGGTGCTCCCGCCGTTCTGAAGTTGATCGTGCCGCGCGACGGTGACGCCGCCGCGCACGAGGCGACGGTGTTGCGTCTCGCAGCGGGCGACGGCTGCGCACGGCTGCTGTGTGACGACGTGAAGCACGGTGCGCTCCTGCTCGAGCGGTTGGGCCGCTCCCTCCGCGAGCTCCGGCTGCCCGTCCTTGAACGGCACCAAATCCTGGTCGCCGCGGCCGCGCGGATCTGGCGACCCGCCCCCGACTGCGGCCTGCCGTCGGGCGCCGCCAAGGCGCAGTGGCTTGCGGAGTCGATCCTCGCGTTGTGGGAGGAGCTCGACCGCCCATGCAGCGAGCACGCGATCGAGCACGCGCTGGCGTGCGCGTCGCGGCGCGCGGATGCGCACCGTGACGAAACGGCAGTGCTCGTTCACGGCGACGTCCACGAGTGGAACACGCTCGAAGCGGGCCACGGGTTCAAGCTCGTCGACCCCGATGGCCTGCTCGCCGAGGCCGAGTACGACCTCGGCATCATCATGCGCGAAGACCCGCTCGACGGAGACCTGTGCGAACGTGCTCGGTGGCTCGCCGACCGGACGCAACTCGACCCTGTCGCGATCTGGGAATGGGGCGTCGTGGAACGAGTGTCCACCGGGCTGCTCGGCACGCGAATCGGCCTGCAGCCGGTGGCCCGACAGATGCTCGACGCGGCAGATCGCCTTACGTCGTGACTCAGTAGGCGCCGCGGCGGGCGAGCACCGCCGGGAGCGTCTTCGCGAGGATCGAGATGTCGAGCCAGATCGACCAGTTCTCGAGGTAGTAGAAGTCGAGCCGGACGAGATCGTCGAAGCTCAGGTCGATCCTCCCGGAGACCTGCCAGAGACCGGTCATCCCCGGTAGCACGGAGTACCGCTTCCGATGCCAGGGCTCGAGCTGCTCGTAGTCGCGGATCGGGAGCGGCCTCGGGCCGACCAGGGACATCTCGCCCCACAGGACGTTCAGGACCTGCGGCATCTCGTCGATCGAGAAGCGGCGCAGGAACCGGCCGACCGGCGTCACTCGTGGGTCGTCCTTGATCTTGAACAGCGGCCCCGACGCCTCGTTCGCGACCTCGAGCGCGGCCTGCCGGTCGCGCGCGTCGGCGTACATCGTCCGGAACTTCATCATCCCGAACTTCTGCTCGCCGAGCCCGATCCGCTTGTCCCGATAGAAGACAGGGCCGGAGGACGTGAGCCGGATCGCCGCGGCGATCGCGAGCCAGACCGGCAGGCCGACGATGATGACGCCGGTGGCGACGACGAGGTCGAAGCCGCGCTTCACCACCCAGTCGGCGCCGGCCAACGCCGGCGGGCGAAGCTCGAACAGCGGCGCGCCCTGACCGGGGACGTATTCCGCGCGTTGCAGCAGCAGCTCCGTCGTCGTCGGGGCGACGCGCACCCTCACGCCTCTCCGGTGCGCGTGCTCGACGAGCTCGAGCAGCTCCTTCTCGGTGAAGCCGCTGTCGGTGACGATCAGCTCGTCGACGTCGCGCTCGTCGAGGACGCGCGGCAGCGCGTCGAGCGCGCCGATGACCGGAAGGGCCGCCTCGCGCGGCCGCGGTGAGATCGCGCCGAGGAACTCGTACTCGATCCCGCTACGCGCTGACCCGATCGTGCGCAGGAGGTGAGCGAGCCGGTCGCCTTCGCCGACGAGAACGGCACGGCGGCGCGCGCCGGAGGCGCGCAGCACGTCACGCGTCACGACGTCGTAGCTCGCGCGCAGGATGCCGATGAAGACGGCGCACAGGACGAGGGCGGTCGGCGTGAGCGCGTACGTCGTGAAGTGGTAGCCCGTGCCGAGCCCGAACGCGAGCGTGATCACCGCGACGAGCATCAGCGACGCGATCACCTGCCCGACTCCCGCGCGCAGCTCGCGCCGGCGATAGAGGCCGCCGACCCAGAACACGAGCACCGTGATCACGGTCAGGAACGGAAGCCAGTCTGCCTCCGTCCGCCAGATCAGGCCCCAGAGCGGCGGCGACTGTCCCAGGTAGAGCGCGCGGAGGATCAGCGCGACGTAAACACCGAGCGTGAGCCCCGCGAGGTCGAGGATGATCAGCGCAGCGATGCTCGCGAGCCGCCGCGCCAACGCGACGATCGACCTCCCTGAGAAGAGGTAGGGCCGAGCGGAGCGGATGTCCTCGACAGGAACCGCTGGGCGCTCCGCCTCGAAGGCGGGCTTCGTGCTCACGGCTGTGCCGATTGTAGAGGCCGATACCCTCCACGACCGTGTCCCGGCCGCGCGCGTACGCCCTGCTCGCAGCGCTCGCCGCCGTCCCACGTGCCGTCGCGTTGGCTCACGAGCGCGGACGAATCCTCGCCGCGTTCACCGACAAGGACGACATCTTCGCGCGGACACTCGCCCACTCCGGGACGTTCGGGTTCCTGCCGGGACATCCCTCCGCGTATACGCAACCCCTCTACGGCTTCTTCCTCGCGCCGCTCTACTGGGCGCTCGGACGAAGGTGGGAGGTCGTCGGCGCGACCCAGATCATCGTCGCGGTCGCGACGGCGTGCGTCGTCTACGAGATCGGCCGGCGCGTCGTGTCGAACGGGGCAGCCGTCCTCGCCGCGGCGCTGGCGACGCTCCATCCCTACCTGATCTGGCACGACGTCCACGTCAATCGGGAGATCCTCGACCAGTTCCTCGCGGCCACGATCGTGCTGCTCGTGATCGTGCTCGCCGAACGACGGTCGTTTGTCCTCGCCGTGCTGCTCGGAATCGCGTCCGGACTGGGGATCCTCGGCAACGCCAGGCTCGCGCTCTTCCCGGTCGTGCTCGGCGCGTTCGTGCTGTGGCGCGTCGGTATCTCCCGGCAGAGTGTCGGCCTCGTCGCCACCGCGTGCGTGGTCGCAGCCGTCGTCGTCGCCCCGTGGATGATCCGCAACGACGCGTCGGTCGGCTGCTTCACGGTCACGACCGACGCGCGGGCACTCTGGAAGGCGAACAACCCGAACACGTACCGCACGCTGACGCATGGCGGCTGGATCGACGCCGTCCCGCCGCTGCCGGGCGCGCCGCCGTCGCCGCAGGACGCATACGAGCGTTATCTCGCGACCGGAACGCTGACGCCGACGAACGAATGCGCGCAGATGCGCCTCTACTCCCATCGGACGCACGCGTTCTGGCTGCACCATCCCGGCGCGAAGGCGAAGCTCGCGTTCCTGTCGGCGCAGATGCTCTGGCAGCCGTCGGTGGTCGAGACCGGCGGGCGTCCGGGTGCCGGAACGTTCATCGACACCCTGCGCTCGTCGAGCGAGCCGCTGTTCGTGGTCCCCCTGTACGTGCTCGCCGTCGCCGGCCTGTTCGTCGTCGGCCGCGCGTTCGCCGTGCTCGCATTGCTGATCGCCGTCTACCAGACTGCCGTCGCCATGCTCTTCGTCGGCGTCACGCGCTATCGCGTCCCCTGGGACTTCGTTCTCTGCGTTCTCGCGTCGGCCGCGCTCGTCGCAGCGATCCACCGAATCCGCGACACCGGCAGATTCGCCGCACCGCGCCGGGCGCAGGTGGAGCCGTGACCCGGCTCGAGGAGCTCAGTAATCGCTACGGCGAGCACCACCGCGCGCGCCGCGGGCGCGAGTTCGTCTACGGCGGCCCCGAGCGCGCCGAGCTCTTCGCGCAGCTCGTCGGACGTGGCCGGCGCGTGCTCGACCTCGGCTGCCGCTATGGAGCGCTGACCCGCGCGTACGTCGACGGCAACGAGGTCGTCGGTGTGGACGTGGATCGCGAGGCGCTCGCCGAAGCGGCGAAGCTCGGCATCGAGACGGTGTGGGCGGACGTCGACGAGCCGCTGCCGTTCGCCGATTCGACGTTCGACGTCGTCGTCGCCGGCGAACTGCTCGAGCACGTGCGGAGCCCCGACCAGGTCGTCGCCGAGGCGCGGCGGCTCCTGCGCTCCGGCGGACGGATCGTCGGCTCCGTGCCGAACGCGTTCCGACTGAAAAACCGGCTGCGCTTCCTCGCCGGCCGCGCACCCGAGAACGACCCGACGCACCTGCACATGTTCACGCCGCAGGCCGTGCGTCACCTGCTCGCGGGTTACGACGAGATCGAGCTGACGTTCATCTCCAGCCGCCTGCTCCGGGTTCACCCGCGGCTGTTCGCGAACGACATCGTCTTCACCGGTCGAATGCCGCGCTGAAGCTCCGTCAGGTCTGTCTGCCGCCGCCTCGCTCCCAGGGAGGCGAGCGCCGCGACGAGCGCGGTCCGGCGGAACGAATCGACGAGATCGGTGTCGTGGAAGTACGCGTGCACGATCGATCCGCCGTAAGGGAGGAGAATCCGCCGCGCGAGCATGCCGAGCGAATGCGTGGTCGGAAGCTCGAGCAGCCGGCGCCCGCTCGGTAGCTCGACGTAGCAGGGCTCGCCCACGCCGAGGCGCGGAGCGTCCGCCGCCAGGTAGGACGGTCGGAATCCCGTAGCCGTGCAATCGGCGTAGCCGAGCTCGGCGAGCGCTTCCGCGACCGCAACGTCCGTGTACCACCCGCCGCCGCAGAACAGCGCGACGTCGAGGCCGCGTGACCGCAGCCACTCCGCCTGCTCGCGAACGCGGGCGGCCGGATCGCCGCCGGTCGGCCGCGCATGGTCGGGGGCGGTCCAGTGCGTGTGGAGGCCGAGCGGCCCCCGCTCGGCCGCTGCACGCGCGCGTCCGAGCCACGCGACCTCGTCCTCTCCACCGTCGGGGGGACGCATCAACGCCGCGATCCGGAACCCGCCGGGCCGCCGAGCCTGGAGCGTGGCGAACCGTTCCCATACGCCGTCGTCGAGCGGGCGCTCCACGTGACAGGAGACGACCGCGTATCGCCCACCCGGCAAGATGTTCTCCGTGTGCGGCATCGCGGGACTCTATTCACCGTCGGGCGCGCCGAATCCCGAGCTCGTCGACGCGATGCGCGCCGCAGTCGCGCACCGCGGGCCGGATGAGGGATCGACGGACGCGTACGGCCGTTGCGTGCTCGGGCATCAGCGCCTCCGCGTGCTCGACCTGGCCACGGGCTTCCAACCGGTCACCAACGAGACGGACGACGTCGTCTGCGTCTTCAACGGCGAGCTCTACAATTTCCAGCAGCTCAGGGAGGAGCTTCGCGACCACAGCATCCGCGGCACCGGCGATACGCCGGTCCTGCCGCACGCGTACGAGGAGAACGGGCCGGACTTCGTCCGGCGCCTCGAGGGAATGTTCGCGTTCGCGCTCTGGGATCGGTCGCGGGAGCGACTCGTGCTCGCGCGCGACCGCCTCGGCAAGAAGCCGCTCGTCTGGACGCGTCTCGCCGACGGGACGCTCGCCTTTGCATCCGAGCTGAAAGCGCTCCTGCGCCTGCCGGACGTGCGGCGCGACGTCGACATGGCGGCGCTCGACGCGTACCTGGCGCTCCAGTACGTGCCGGGCGATTCCACCGGGATTGCCGGCATCCACCGCGTGCCGCCCGGCCACATGCTCCTTGCCGAGGGCGAGTCTCAGCGCATCGAGCGCTACTGGACGCCGGCGCCCGCTGCCCTCTCGCCGCGAAGCGACGAGGACTGGCTCGAGCTCGTGCGCGCGACCGTGCGCGACGCCGTGACGGAGCGCCTCGCTGCCGACGTGCCGCTCGGCGCGCTGCTCTCGGGCGGAATCGACTCGAGCATCGTCGTGTCGCTGATGGCGCGCCACAGCTCGCAGCCGGTCCGCACGTTCACCGTCGGTTTCGACGACGTGCGCTACGACGAGCGCGACTACGCACGTGCGGTCGCCGACCGCTACGCCACGGTCCACGAGGAGCTGCGCATCGACGCCGATGTGCCGGATACGGTCGAGCGTCTTGCCGATACGTTCGACGAGCCGCTCGGCGACGAGGCCGCCTTCCCGACTTTTCTGATCTGCGAGCAGGCGCGGCGACATGTCACCGTTGCGCTGACCGGGGACGGCGGCGACGAGTCGTTCGCGGGCTACGAGCGCTACGCCGCGCACCGGTTCGCGAACGTGGTGCCGACGGCTGTCGCCGCGGCGGGGGCCCGCGCGCTTCGGGCGACACGTGCGGGCAGCACCGAACCGCGGTCGACGCTCTTCCGCGCGGCACGGTTTCTCGACGTCGCCACAGCACCGCCCGTCGATCGGTATGCACGGCTGATGGAGGTGTTCCCGCGGGAGCTGCGCGCGCGTCTCTGGGCGGACGGAGCCGCCGCACCGCTCGACCTTCGGCCGCGAACGCGCGGCGTGCGGGGCCTGCAGCTCCTGGACCTGGAGACGTACCTCCCCGGCGACCTTCTACCGAAGTCCGACCTCGCGTCGATGGCGCACTCGCTCGAGCTCCGTTCGCCGCTCCTCGACCGGCGAGTCGTCGAGCTCGGCCTCGCGCTTCCCGACTCGCTGAAGACGCGCGGCGTCACGGGGAAGGTCGCGCTCCGGCGCGCGTTCGCCGCGGATCTGCCGACTCAGGTCGCGGGGCGCGGGAAGACCGGGTTCGGCGTCCCGCTCGGACGCTGGTTCCGCGAAGACCTCCGCGAGCTCGCGCGCGACGTGCTCGCAAACGACCGCGGCTGGTTTCGCGCTGCCGAGATCCGGCGGCTGCAGGACGAGCACGAATCGGGCCGCGCGGACCACGGCCACCGGCTGTGGTGCCTGCTGATGCTCGAGCTCTGGGCTCGCCGGTACGTCGAGGCACCTGCTCTCACCGCCGCGTGAGACGCGGCGGCCTGTGGCTCGTCGCCGCCGCGGCGGTCCTGCCGCGCCTGGCAGTCCTCCTCTACGAGCGCGACCGGATCCTGACGAAGTTCACGGAGAAGAGCGACGACTTCGCGCAGACGTTCGTCCACCACGGGACGTTCGGCTTCCTCCCCGGTGAGCCGTCCGCGTACACGCAGCCGCTGTACGGATTCTTCCTCGTGCCGCTGTACTGGCTCTTCGGCCGGCACTGGATCGTCGTCGGGCTCGCGCAGACCGGCCTGGCGCTCGCCACCGCGCTGCTCGTGTACGCGATCGGAGCCCGCGTCGTCTCGAGGCGCGTCGGGATCGTTGCCGCGCTGATCTCGACGCTGAACCCGTACCTCGTCTGGCACGACGTCCACGTGAACCGCGAGATCGTCGACCAGGTGGTCGCGGCGGCGTTCGTGCTCGCGATCGTGATCGCGGTCGAGCGGCGGTCGACGCGCTGGGCCGCGCTCGCCGGCGCGCTGACGGGAATCGCGATCCTCGGGAACTCACGGCTCGTCCTCCTGCCGCTTGCGCTCGCGGCCTACGTCGTCTGGCGACTCGGCTTTCGCGCGTGGGTCGCAGGCGTCGTCCTCGTCGCCGCTGCAGCCGTCGCGGCGGCGCCGTGGGTGATCCGGAACCGCGTCGAGCTCGGTTGCACGACGATCACGACAGACGCGCGCGCTCTGTGGAAGGCGAACAACTTGCAGACATACCACGTCCTCGCATCGGGACACTGGATCGACGAAGTCAAGG
>VAXB01000153.1 GCA_005883995.1 Actinomycetota bacterium | reverse complement strand
CACGATGGAGAAGCAGATGCGCGCCGATCGCGAGAAGCGGGCGTCGATTCTCACCGCGGAGGGCGTCAAGCAGTCGCAGATCCTGACCGCGGAAGGGGAGAAGCAGAGCGCGATCCTGCGCGCGGAAGGCCAGAGGCAGGCCGCGATCCTCAACGCCGAGGGTCAGGCGAAGGCGATCGGCACCGTCTTCGAGGCGATCCACGAGGGCGACGCCGACCCGAAGCTGCTCGCGTACCAGTACCTGCAGGTGCTGCCGCAGATCGCCCAGGGCGAGTCGAACAAGCTCTGGATCATCCCGAGCGAGTTCCAGCAGGCGCTCGGCCAGCTCGCGCAGGCGCTGCCCGGCAAGAACTCAGGGTCGGCAACGTGACGCTGCGGTAGCCGCGGCTCCGGGTCAGAGCACGGCGCGCCACGCGTGCGTGTGCTCGCCCGGCCGCGGCGGCCGAGCCGACGGGGGCGGCGAGCCGAACTCCGCCTCTGCCTCCGCCAGCGAAGCGACGGGCCCGACCATCGTGTCCTCGCGCGCGAGCAGACCGAGCCACTCGTCGGACGTGCGCGTGCGGAACAGCGCCTCCAGCTCCTCGTGAGCATCGTGCGACCGGCCGGCGAGATCCGGTCGCTCGAGCAGTTCACACAGGCGGACCCAGAACTTCGGCTCGAGCGCCGCGACCGTGACATACCGGCCGTCAGCGCATTCATAGATCCGGTAGCACGCGAGCTCTCCGGTCAACGGCGTCGAATAGCGCGCAAGCTCGTGCGACTCGTGGGTCATCGAGACGACGATCCGCGCACCCCGGCCGGTTCGCTCCCGTTCGAGCAGTGCTGCCAGAATGCGCGCGACGGTGCTCAGCGCCCCGCCGGCGAGGTCGGCGATCGGAAGCGGTGGCATCCCCGGCGCCGTCGGCTCGAGCGCGCCGGCCCAGCCGAGATAGTTGAGGTCATGGCCGGCGCGCGCGTCGCCCTCGCCGAACCCGGTGAGCGAGCAGTAGACCGTGGTGTCCGGCACGTCGTCGGGGCCGACGCCGAGGCGGGCCGCAACGCCCGGCCGGAATCCCTCGAGCACGACGTCCGCGCGCCGGCAGAGCGCGCGGCCGAGCGCCGGGTCGGCACGCGCATCCCACAGGACCGACTCCTTGCCACCGTTCAGCCGCGCGTCCCAGTCGGGCGCGATGTCGCGGACGGGATCCCCCGGCGGCGCTTCCAGGCGGACGACGCGTGCACCGAGCCGGAGGAGCTCGCGGCTCGCGAACGGTCCCGGCAGGTAGCGGGTCAGGTCCACGACGAGGATGCCGTGAAGTGGGTCCACTATGCTCAGAACCTTGACTGAGAGGTCAACCGGGGGGGAAGACAAGCGGCGCCTCATCCTCGAGGCCGCGGTGCGCGTCTTCGCCCGCAAGGGCTTTCACACGTGCCGCGTGGGCGACATCGCCGAGGAGGCCGGCGTCGCACACGGGTTGCTCTACCACTACTTCCGCTCGAAGGACGAGGTCCTCGAATGCATCTTCAAGGAGACGTGGGCGGACATCGTCGCGGCGGTCCGGATGGTTGAGGAGACGGAGGAGCCGGCGCGTGAGCGCCTGGCGGGAGTCGCGAAGATCCTGCTCCGCGCGTGGCGCCGAGACCCCGAGTTGGTCACGGTCGTCGTGCGCGAGATCGTCCGCAGCCCCGACCTCCAGAACCGGATCAACGTGATCCAGGAGGCGTTCGCAGCGATCGAGCGCATCATCGCCCGAGCCCAGGCCGACGGCGAGTTCCGCGCCGACGTGAGCGCGAAGCTGGCGAGCTTCGTGTTCTACGGTGCGCTCGAAGAGGTGCTGACGGGGTGGGTGCTCGGCACGCTCGGTGACGGCGAGCAGGACGTCGCCGCCGCGGAGCGGACGGTCGTGGAGATCGTCTGCGGCGGCCTCGCGCCCGACCGGTCGGCGGCAGCCGTCTGATGCAGCAGCTGGCGGCTCCCGAGGCGGCCGTCGCGCCGCCGGTCAGGCGCACCATCTTCTGGACGCTCGGGCTCGGTGCGTTCGGGCTCGCGTTCTCGATCACGACGACGGCGGCGTATCTGCCGCCGCTCCTCGGCCGGTTCACCGAGTCGGGCTCGTTGATCGGCCTCGTCCTCGGCGCCGAGGGCCTGTTCGCCCTCGCGCTTTCTCCGGTGGTCGGCCCCTGGAGCGACACGTTCCACACGCCGCTCGGCCGGCGGCGCCCGTTCATGCTCGCGGCGCTCTTTCCGCTCGGCTTCTGCCTGCTCCTGATCCCGTTCATGCCGAACCTATGGACGACGACGATGATCGTCCTCGCGTTCTTCTTCGCCT
>VAXB01000152.1 GCA_005883995.1 Actinomycetota bacterium | reverse complement strand
CATCTGCACGGCCTCAGGAAGGCGCTGGGCGCGCCCGCTCAGGCAGTACGTGCAGTGTCCGCACTGCTCAGTCCGTATCTCGCCGAAGTAGCCGGCCAGAGCGATCACCTGACAACCGTCTTTCGTGACAAGTGCAAGGACGTTCTCGATGCGCGCGGTCTCCGCGCTCTCGCGGCGCGCAAAGCGCTCGAGCAGCCGGTCGACGAGCTCCGGCTCGGAGTCCGGGTGGGCGAGGAGCGTGTAGCGCTGCCGCACGTCGGCCGGTTGCAGTTCGACCAGCCCCTGCTCATCGAGGTACTCGAGTGCGGCGAGGATCCGGCTCCGCTGCTCGCCGAGTTCCGCCGCTGCGTCGTCGGGCGCGAGCGTCGTCCAGCTTCGGCCTGATTTGCCGGTCGCGATCAGGCGGCGCAGGAAACCGGCGCGCGACTCATCGAAGCGGTCGACCACGTCGTCCAGCGAGCGGTCCCCCAACGGCCGCAGCCGATATCCCGCGTAGAACGGTGTGCCCTGCCGGAGGAGACCGTCGAGCTCGAGGTAGGTGAGGATCGTCTTGAGAACGAGCACGCGCAGGTCGTGGCGTACGGAGAGCTCGTATTCGGAGAGCGCGAACTCCGTGCCCAAGGGATGCCCGAGCACCTCCGCGAGCAGGCCGGACAGCGCTTCGCGAGTCGGGGTGTCGCCGAAGGCGAAGTTCTCGAGGGTCGGGACGTCGTCGGCGCATGCAAAGAGCTCGCAGATGCTCTCCGCGCCGTCTCGACCGGCGCGGCCGATCTCCTGCGAGTACGACTCGAGGCTCTTCGGCAAGTTGTAGTGATAGACGTAGCGGACATTCGCCTTGTCGATCCCCATGCCGAACGCGATCGTCGCAACCACGATTGCGTCCGGCGAGCGCGACCACCACTCCTGCACCGCCTCGCGCTCCTCCGCACTCATGCCCGCGTGATAAGCGCGGGCCGGTAGACCGGCGCCGGCCAGGAGCGCGGCGACCCGCAACGTTCCGACGGGAGTCGTCAGCAGCATCAGGTTCGGTCGGTAGAACCCGGTGACGACGGCGTCCCGCTCCTCGATTCCGAAGCCGGCGCGGATGTCGGCGACGACGGCCGTTGTCGCCGTCGCGGTCAGCGCCAGCACGCGCTCGGCGGCCAGCTCGCGTGCCCGTTCGGCCAGCTTCAGGTAGTCGGGCCTGAAGTTGTGACCCCACTCCGAGATGCAGTGCGCCTCGTCGACGGCGAACAGCGAGATCCGAACGCGCGCGAGCTGCGCGAGGAAGCGCTCGTTGTTGAAGCGCTCCGGCGCGACGTACAGAAGTCTGAGTGAGCCGGCGCGGAGCCGATCGAAGATTTGACGCTGCTCGGCGGCGTCCAGGCTCGAGTCGAGCCGCTCAGCATCGATCCCACTCCGCCGCAAGAAGTCGATCTGATCCTTCATCAGTGCAATCAGTGGCGAGACCACGACGGTCATCCCGTCGAACAGCAGCGCCGGCAGCTGGTAGCAGAGGCTTTTGCCCGCTCCGGTCGGGAAGACGGCCAACGCCGACCTCCCGGCGAGCAGTGCATCGATGACTTGTTCCTGGCCGGGCCGGAACGCATCGAAGCCAAAAGTCTCGGCGAGCACCTGAAGCGGACGCTCTCTCACGGCGTCAAGAGGCAGGCCCTCCACCTAGTCCTCGACGCGCTTGGTCGATATGCGCATCGCCGGCATCGGGACGAATCATCGTCGTCGCGTACGTCAGCGTCGAGACGGCCGAAGCGGACACGCAGCCGTGCCCCGGCACGCTCAGTGGGCTTCCGCGAGTTCGTGTCCGAAGACCTATTGTGAGCCGTCCAGTGGGACGAGATGGCTGACGACGTCGAAGCACACGAGTATCGCCTCGGCTCCGCGGCCGCCTCGATTGTCGGCATGAGCCAGCAACTACTGCAGCGCAATGACCTGAGTGAGGAGATCAAGACGCGAGTGCGAGCGATCCGGGACCTCGCGCTCGAGATCGTTCGGGATGACGAACCGCCCGAACGCGACGAGCACTAGGCAGCGTGCGTCATAGTTCGCGTCGTGCGAGCTGCGGCGCTCGGAATCTTACTTACGGCTGCGACAATCGCAGCAACGACGAAGCCGGTAGCGGCACGTAACGCGACGCCGCGATGCGGCAGCGAGCTCTGGTCGATGAAGACATTCAGTGACGCCCGGAGAAATCTCGTCTACCTTCGCCCCGTGCAGACAACGGTCGGTGCAATCGCGGCTCGCCCGATGCCGCGATCGGCACCAAGGCTCCGTTCCCGCGGCTACGAGCGACACATCTGGCGCGTCACGCTCTTCCGTTCCGACGGGAGTCGTCAGCAGCATCAGGTTCGGTCGGTAGAACCCGGTGACGACGGCGTCCCGCTCCTCGATTCCGAAGCCGGCGCGGATGTCGGCGACGACGGCCGGCGTTGCCCGCCATCAAACGGCGGGTGGCGCAGCTTGGGCGGCGTCGCCGACATTTCTGGCGTTGGGTTCTGGGACGTCCCGCACGGGCAACGCGGGCACGCGAAGAACTACGCCGAACTGCACCCGGTCACGCACATCAGCCTCATCTCCGGCTGCGCATAGGCTCGACGCGCCGGCGCTCCACTGGCCGCCGGGGTCAACGTCAGGAGTCGGCACCTCCCCGGCGTCAGCCCGCAGCACGGACGACTGACCACAGCTTTCGTTTCATGGGCGGTACTGGGCTCGAACCAGTGACCCCCAGCTTGTCGAGCTGGTGCTCTCCCAACTGAGCTAACCGCCCCGGTCGCGGGGCAGTTTAGCCGAGCGGCGCGTCGAAGAGCCCGGCCGGGTCGATCGGTGTCCCGCGGTACCTCAGCTCGAAATGGAGGTGCGTCCCCGTGCACCAGCCTGTGCAGCCGGCCTCGCCGATCACCTGTCCCGCTTGCACGAGTCGGCCCACGCGCGCGAACGGCCGCGCCAGGTGCGCGTAGATCGAGGTCAACCCGTCGCCGAGAGCGAGGAGGACGACGTTCCCGTAACCGTCATACCCAGCGAGAGCGCCGGCGCCGACGACGCGTCCCGGCGTCGCCGCTCGCACTGTCAGATCACGCAAGGTGCCGATGTCGATACCGGGGTGGAATCCGCCGTCGCGCGGCCCGAACGGTGATGTGACGACCCCGTCAGCCGGCCACTCGAAGCGGAGGCCGTAGTCGCCGCCGACATGCGCCGAAGCGGCCGGAGCGACCACGAGCGTCATGAGGAGCGCGCACCCCGCGCGCCGGAGAACCCGCCCCATGGGGGCAGCAGCCTAGCGAACTTGTGAGATGTCGAACGCAGGGCGGATCCGCCGGCCCTAAAAAATCTCAGGGCACCAGGGATGGACACCGGTACGGAACAGATCGTCCGCACGCGCCACGCCTCCCTCACGCGCCTCTTCGACGCGCAACGACCGCTCGAGCTGCGCGAACGTGGCGCCGCCGAGATACGCACTGCCGAGCGCGTCGACGTCACAGCGCACATCGGGATCCTCGTCGGTTCGCTCGGCGCGACCGTCCGTGAGCTTCCAACGTCCGTCGTTCCACTTGCAGAACACGTCCCGCAATTCGAAGACGACCGGCGGACCGTCGCGATACGCGCGCGCGTTCAACGCAGCCCCGACGTCGACGAGTCGAAGCCAGAGCGTGTCGCCGATCCGAAAGGCCGGACGGCGCGGCGTGCCGAGCAGCAGCACGAGTGGGTGGTCGAGCGGAAGCATCCAGACCTTCACCTTTGCGCTCCAGTCGATGTCCAGCAGGTACCGCCACACGTCGTAATCGGCGGCAGGCGTTACGCCGAATGCCTCGATCACGATCAACTCTGACGTCGCCACGCCGCCGTCGTAGCCGAACTTGTGGCGGTAGAGCGCGTAGCCCGTCGCACGTCCGTCGGTCTCGTGGAGCGCGAGCCGCTTCGGGCCTGCGCCCTGCCGCCGCTCCGCCGGATCCCGGAGCACGCGGTTCTCCCACCATCCCCGGGACCGCGTGAAGACGCCCGGGCGCTGCCGGCGGAGCTCGTCGTACAACGGCGGAAAGACGTCGAGTGCCTCGGCGGTGTCGATCAGCCTGACGCTGCCGGTCGGTTCGCGACGCGAATGGAACGCGGCGTACTCGTGCGGAACCGCACCCTCCACTCCCCACGCTGCGATGCCGTAGCCGAACCGGCCGTAGATCGTCTCCTCCGACGCCCAGAGTGCGGCAAGCGGCGCGCCTCGCTCGTGCGCATCGTCGAGCTGTGCTCGCATCATCGCGTTGAGGACGCCGCGCCGGCGGTGTGTCGGATAGACACCGACGAGAGACACTCCGGCGCACGGCACGTCGCCGCCGCCGGGCACCGACAGGTGGAAGTCGAATGCGCCCGCGCCGCCGACGATCCGGCCGTCGTCGCGCGCCGCATGCATCCGCTCGAGCGGCAGGGCGGTGAGGAAGCGGTCGATGTCCTCGTCCGTCGGCTCCAGCCCGAAATACTGGCCGATCGCGAGCAGGGCATCGCGGTACTCCGTCCTGTCGGCGACGGGACGAACGTCGAACGCGGTCAAAAGTCCTCGGAGCAGAAGGGCGGGCGCGCCGTGCGGAACAGCGCGCTCGCGCGGTCCACCGCGCCCGGCGTCAACTCGCGGACCCGCTCGGCACGTGCGAGCGCGTGGAAGTCGAAAGCGCCGAGGTACACCGAGGCGAGATCGGCGACGTCGAGCGCGAGGTCTGCGCCGGCATCCGTCCGCTCGACCGTCGATCCGACTCGATAGCGGCCCGCATTCCACGCGCAGACGTGATCGCGAACGTCGAGCACGACGGCGTCGACCCCGACGTAGGACCGCGCGCGCAGCGCTGCCTCGACGTCGACGAGGCGCAGCCACAAGCCCTCACCGAGCCGCAGGTGAAGGCTGCGCGGATCGACGACCGACAGGAACAGCGGCGAACCAGGGTCGAGGCTCCCGCTCACCCTGACGATGAGGTCGATGCCGAAGAGGAACCGCCACACCTCGCGCGTTGCCGCCGGTGTGACGCCGAATGCCTCGTGGACGCGAAGTTCGGCGCGCGAGAACCTCTCAT
>VAXB01000030.1 GCA_005883995.1 Actinomycetota bacterium | reverse complement strand
GCGACGTCATGAAGGAGTCGGCGCAGATCGCGCTCTCATGGGTCCGCGCGCACGCCGACGAGCTCGCGATCGAACCGGACGAGCTGCGACGCCGGTCGTTCCACGTGCACGTGCCCGCCGGCGCCATCCCGAAGGACGGGCCGAGCGCGGGGATCGCGATGACAACCGCACTCGCGTCGCTGCTGACGCGGCGGCCCGTCAAGCACACGGTCGCGATGACCGGCGAGGTCACCCTGCAGGGCCGCGTCCTGCCGATCGGCGGCCTGAAGCAGAAGGTGCTCGCCGCGCACGCTGCCGGGCTCACCGACGTGATCATCCCGGAACGGAACCGCGCCGATCTCGACGATGTTCCCGGGGACGTGCGCGACGCGTTGACGTTCCACCCGGTCATGAGCGTCGGCGAGGTGCTCGAGTTGGCGCTCGAGCCGGTGCAGGACCGTGCGCTGCAGGCGGTGTGATCCCGTTCCCGAGGAGGTCCGCCGCGCGGCGGGCCTCCTCGAGCGGCGCTGGACGTTGTCGATCCTCTACGCGTCGATCGAGGGAGCCGAGCGGTTCAACGAGTTCCGAGACGCCCTCGGACGCGTCCCGCCGGCGACGCTGACGGCGCGGCTGAACGAGCTCGTCGACGCGGGGCTGCTCGAACGGCGGGTTCTCGACAGCCGTCCGCCGGCGGTCGAGTACCGGATGACGACACAGGGAGAACGGCTCAAGCCGATCCTGCGCGAGCTCGTCCTCTGGAGCCGCGTCTAGCGACGCAACGCGCGCGCCTCGGCATCGGGCGTCAGGACTCGAGCCGGTAGATCGGCACGAGCTTCTTCTCGGCCTCGGTGTCGATGTGCGCAACCACCTCGACGTACGGCTCGAGGCCGGACCCCTGCAGCTTCGCCTTCAGCAGCCCGTCGACCTGGTAGATGCCGGACGAGTTGTTCATCGTGATCTCGATCAGGATCGGGCGTTCGGCGCCGTCCTTGATCGCGACGTCCTCGATTGCGGCGGCCGACAGCGAATGGATCGAGATCGAGCCCCGCGCGAACGGGATGCGCGAGCGGCCCTGTTCCATGTCGAGCGCGTCGGCCACGCGCACGATGCCCGCCTCGAGTGTCAGCGGCTTGCCGTAGTCGCGGTGGCTCGTGATCGCCTGCAGCACCTCGACCGTGATCACGGTCAGGTCAGGCTCGTCGTAGATGCCCTCGAGCAAGGCGCGCAGCTTCGGCTCGGCGAGGAAGAGGCTGAAGTCCTCGTGACCGTCGCGATGCACCGCCATCCCGACGCAATGCGTCAGGGCGCCGAGCAGGACGACGACCTCGGCGTCGTCGGCGTCGAAGCCATAATCGGTGACGACCGACGGCTGGACGTGGTGCTTCGTCAGCTGCCGCAGGAGCTTGAGCGCGATGTTCGAGACGATCTGCACGTGGACCCACGAGTGGTCGTTGATTCGCATCCGTGCGACGGCGTTGACGTTCGCGGCGTGCCACCATGCCTTCAGCTGCGCGTCGTCGTTCACACGCTCGAGGATCCGCCGCAGCTTCCGGTTCCCGCGCACGGGGACGTTGATGCGCATCTGCGCAACGGCCTCGGCGGGGGTCAGGCGCGTTTCGCGCTCAGCCTCCGCCGAGACGGGTTGTTCGATCCGCTGCTCGGTCTCCCGATCGAGATCCATCGAGCCCGAGTCTAGGATGTCCGACGTGGCGAAGCTGCTGCCGCTGTCAGCGCTCGTCGCGCTCGTGCTCGTCGGCGCCGCTCCCGGAGGCGCCCGTGTTCAGCCGCGGACGATCACGGTGATGACGCGCAACCTTTACCTCGGCGCGAACCTCGATCCGATCCTGCAGGCGAAATCGTTCCCTGACGCGCTTGGGGCCGTCGCGACCCGCTGGCAACTGGTGCAGGCGAACGACTTTCGCGTCCGCGCTGGTGCGATCGCGCACGAGATCCAGACGGTGCGGCCGGATGTCGTCGGCTTCCAGGAGCTCGTGCTCTACCGGACGCAGACGCCGTCCGACTTCCTCCAGTCAAGCGCCCGTTCGGTGGTGCTCGACTACAAGGCGGAGCTTCAGCACGCGCTACGGGCCCGGAAGCTCGGCTATCACTTCGTCGGCGTCGACACGAACACGGACGCCGAGTTGCCCAGCGGAAGCCCGGCGACGATGGACATCCGGCTCACGGTCCGCAACGGGCTCCTGGTCAAGAACGGCGTTCGGATCAGGAACGTCCGAATCGGCAACTTCAGGGCTTCGGACCCGGTGATCCCCGGCCTCGTGACCGCGACGAGGGGCTGGGTCTCCGCCGACGCCACGGTGGGCGGGCGGACGTTCCGGGTGATCGTGACGCATCTCGAGTCGTTCAAGCCGGCGGCGGTCGCGGAAGCACAGAGCCTCGAGTTGATCGACGGGCCAGCGAGGACGCGTCTGCCGGTCGTCCTGCTCGGGGATCTCAACTCGAGACCCGACGGCTCGACGACGAAGAGCTATGCGAACTTCATCGGCGCCGGCTTCACCGACGCGTGGGCGCAGGCGTACCCCGGCCGGCCCGGCCTCACCTGCTGCCACGGCGAGGACCTTCGTATCGTCGGCGGCCCGTTCACCGAGCGCATCGATTACGTGCTCACGCGGGGCCGCGTCCGCGCGCTGCGCGGCGGGATCACCGGCGAAGCACCGTCGTCGCGCCTCGGCGGGCTCTGGCCGTCCGACCACGGCGGCCTCTGGATGACCCTCCGCCTCCCGGGTTAGGCAGCGGCCCAGTCGCCGTAGAGCGACGTGTACAGGCCGCGCTGCGCGAGCAGTTCCTCGTGTGAGCCCTGTTCGACGATTCTCCCGTTCTCGAGGACGACGATGAGGTCCGCGTCACGAATCGTCGAGAGGCGGTGCGCGATGATGAACGCCGTTCGGCCCGACAGCAGTAGTCGGAGCGCTCGCTCGATCTTCCGCTCCGTTCCGATGTCGACCGAAGACGTCGCCTCGTCGAGGATCAGGATCCGCGGGTCCGCGAGCAGCGCGCGCGCGAGCGCGACGAGCTGCCGCTGGCCGAGCGACAAGCGCGTCCCGCGCTCCTGCAGCTGTGTCTCGTATCCATCCTCGAGCCGGAGGATGAAATCGTGTGCGCCGACGGCCTGCGCGGCGCGGAGGACCTCCTCGGGTGACGCGTCCGGTCGCGCGAAGGCGATGTTCTCGGTGACGGTGCCGGCGAACAGGAAGCCCTCTTGCGGCACGATTCCGAGCTGGCGGCGCAACGACGACTGCGTGACGTCGCGCAGGTCGTGTCCGTCGATCGTGATGCGCCCGTCCCGCGGGTCGTAGAAGCGCGAGAGCAGCTTTGCAATCGTCGACTTTCCCGCGCCCGTGTGCCCGACCAGTGCGACGGTCGTTCCCGCCGGGACGTCGAGGTCGAGGTCGTGCAGAACTTCGGGCCCCTTGCCGTAGCCGAACCGAACGTGATCGAAATCGACGCGACCTTCGACGTGCGGGAGCGGCTCCGCAGCCGGCTTGTCCAGCACCTCCGGCTCCTCGTCGAGCACGTCCATGATCTTGTCGAGCGCGGCGGTCGCGGAGAGGAATGTGTTGTAGAGCTGGGACAGCTGCTGCACGGGATCGAAGAAGTTCTGCACGTACAGCATGAAGGCGAACAACGTTCCGAGCGTGACGCTGCCCTGGAAGTACAGGTGCCCGCCGTAGCCGAGCACGACGGCGAGAGCAACCGACGACAGCAGGTCGACGAACGGGAAGTAGAGGCCGTTCAGGACGACGGTTTCCATGTTCGACTCGCGGTAGCGCTCGGCGACGTCGCGGAAGTTTTCCGTGTTTCGCTGTACGCGCGTGAACGCCTGGACGATCCGCATCCCGGCGATGTCCTCCGCGAGCGTCGCCGTCACGAGCCCGAGCCGCTCGCGCACTGCGCGGTACGCGCGTGACGAGCGGCGCCGGAAGATCGTCGTTCCGAGGCTCATCAGTGGGATGACCGTCAGCGTCGCGAGCGCGAGTCGCCAGTCGAGCACGAACAAAAGGATCGCGGTGCCCAGCAGCGTCAGCGTGCTCTGCACGAGCGTCGTGACGCCGTCGGTGACGAGCTGGTCGATCGCCTCGACGTCGTTCGTGAGCCGGCTGATGATCACGCCGGCGCGATTTCGCTCGAAGAAGCCGAGCGACAGGCGCTGCAGGTGCCCGAAGAGGCGGATCCGCAGGTCGGCCAGGATCCGCTCGCCGACCCACCCTGTCAGGTACGTCTGCACGTAGCTCATGCCCCAGTTGAGGAGGCCCGCGAGCAGGAACACGATCACGATCCACCAGAGCTTCTGGAGGTCGTGGTTGCGGATCCCGTCGTCGATCGCGTACTTGGAGAGGAGCGGCGGCGCGAGCGCGGTTGCCGTCGCAGCGAGCAGCGAGAAGATCGAGAGAATCGTGCGAGTCTTGTACGGCCGGGTCAGCCGCGCGAGCGTCCCGACGCGCCGCCGCGTGCGCGCCCACGACCAATCCTCGACCTCGGCGCCGCGATCGCGCATGAGGTGCCCGCCGGGCTGCCAGACCCTCATCGGTCGCCACCTTCTTCAGGTAGACGCGCGCGCGCACCCCCACCCGTTCGAAGGGTGGGGACGAACCCACCGCCCACGGCATCGACGATACCCGCGAACAACGCGCATGTCTGTGCCGGTTCCGTGACGATTCCGCGCGTCACGACGCGGCCTCCAGCGGCTCGGCCGCCTCGACCCGCGCCTCGACCGCGTCCGCGAACTGGCGCTCGAGCAGCCCGTGCTCGTAGATGTCGCGATAGACGGGGCTCGTCTCGAGCAGCTCGTCGTGCTCGCCGCGCGCGACGATCCGGCCGCTGTCGAGGACCACGATCTCGTCGGCAAGCGCGATCGTCGAGAGCCGGTGCGCGATGATGATCGTCGTCCGACCGCGCATCGCCTCGCGCAGGCCCACGCGGATCTTCGCCTCGGTCGTGGCGTCGACCGACGCGGTCGCGTCGTCGAGGATCAGGATCCGCGGATCGACCGCGAGCGCCCGCGCGATCGCGAGCCGCTGTCGCTGGCCCCCCGAGAGCGTGATCCCGCGCTCGCCGATCATCGTCTCGTACCCCTGCGGAAGCCGCTCGACGAACTCGTGCGCCTGGGCGAGGCGGGCGACGCGCTCGACGTCGGCGTCGTCGAGGTCGCCGGCGCCGAAGGTGATGTTCTCGCGCACCGACGCCGAAAACAGGAACGGGTCCTGCGAGATAACGCCGATCGAGCGGCGCAGCGACCGGAGGCTGACGTCGCGGACGTCGACGCCGTCGACAGTCACACGCCCGCGCGTCACGTCGTAGAAGCGCGGCACCAGCGCCGTCAGCGTCGTCTTCCCGGAGCCGGTGTGGCCGATCAACGCGATCGTGCGGCCGGGCGGTACATCGAGGTCGATCGCCTGCAGCACGGGCCGGTCCTGCATGTACGCGAACGTCGCATCCTCGAACCGCACGTGCCCGCCGCCCGCGGGCAGGTCCGGGGCGTCCCTCTGCTCCGCGATCTCCTCGGGCTCATCCATGATCTGGAAGATGCGCTCGCCCGACGCGGTCGCGCGTTGGGCCTGGCCGATCCACATGCCGAGCGACCGGAGCGGCATCACGAGCATCCCCAGGTACAGGTTGAAGGCGACGAAGCCGCCCACCGAAAGCGTCCCGTGCGTCACCATCTGCGCGCCGACGAGCAGAACTGCGGCCTGCGCGACGAGCGGTACCCAGGCGATCAACGGGACGTAAAACGCGCGCTGCCGGTTTGCGCGGACCGTCTCGTCGAACACGGCCTCCGACCGGACGCGGAACTTCTCCTCCTCCTGCGGCTCCTGCGCGAACGCCTTCACGACATGGACGCCGACGATGTTCTCCTCGGCGACCGTCGCCACGTCCGCGAGCTTCTGCTGCACTTCGCGCAGCGTCGGATGGGAGACGCGGCTGTAGCGGTACGCGAGGACGACGAGCACGGGTGTGATCGCCAGCGCGATCAGCGCGAGCTTCCACTCGAAGATGAACAGCACGGCGGTCACCGACACGACGGTGAGGGCGTTCTGGAAGAAGAAGATCAGCCCGTAGCCGAGGAAGAACCTCACGCCCTGCAAGTCGACGGTCGCGCGCGACATGAGCTGCCCTGTCTGGTGCCGGTCGTAAAAGCCGAACGACAGCCGGACGAGGTGCGCATACAGCCCGTGCCGCATGTCCATCTCGACGGCGAGCGCCTGCTTGCCGGAGATCAGGCGCCGGCCGGACATCAGGATCGCGCGCGCGAGCCCGATCGCGACGATCGTCCAGACGAAGAGCCAGAGCTTGTGCGAGTCCTGCGGCCGCAGCGCGCTGTCGATCACATTCTTCGTCACCCAGACCAGCGCGATCTGGGCGAACTGCGATCCGACCGCGAGGACGATCGAGACGATCAGCGAAACCTTGTACGGGCGAAGGAATCCGAGCAGCCGGACGAACGTGCGACGGTAGGGTGCTGCGCTCACCCTCGAACCCTAGCCGCGCCCGTTTGCCCTCAGCTCCTCACGAATGAGCGCGGCGGCGCGCGCGGTGAGCTCCCGATTCGCGGGTGCGTTGAGCCAGCCGCTCGCACCGGATGGGTGCGGGAGCGGAATCACCGAGGCGCCGTCGAGCTCGTACGTCCGTCCGACGCAGCCGTTCAGTCCGCTGAGCCCGAGCAGCCGCTTGATCGCGAGCCCGCCGACGGGGACGATCAGGGTGGGCCGGAGGATCCGGAGCTCCCAGTCACGCCAGAAGCTGCACAGCTCCTGCTCGCGCGGTGTCGGTGTACGGTCGCCGCGACCTGACGCAGGCCGCCCCGGGTAGCAACGCGTCACCGAGGCGCAGTAGAACGTCTCGTAGAACTCCTCCTCGTCGAGGTCCAGCCAGCGCCGGAGCGTCTTCCCGGCGCGGCCGCGCCACGGCCGGCGTTCATCGCCCTCGACGATCCCCGGGGCCTGCCCGTACATGTACGCGTGCTGGTCGAAGCGCTCGTTTCGCACCGGCCACGACTCGAGCGGGTACCCCGCCTCGACACACGCGCGGCAGACGCGGAGATCGTGCTGCAACGACGTCAGAGAGCGGTACGACGCTTTGCGCCGGGTCACGCGCGAACGATCAGGAAATAACGGCTGCGGTGGACGACCTCACCGCCGAGCTCGTCCGCGAGATCGGGTCCCGTGAAGCAGCGTTTGTAGACGGTCCACCGCGAACCGTCGTTCAGGATCCGCTCCTCCCATCGCTCGGGCGGATCGCCCTCCCCGAGCACCGACGCGACGACGACGAGCTCGCGCGCTACGCGGCGCGCCTCCCCTAGGAAGCGCTCGCGCTCGGCCGGCTCGAGATGGCAGTAGAAGTAGCTCGTGAACAAGCGATCGAACGTGCCCTCGCCGAACGGGAGGCGGAGCGCATCGCCTGACACGAACGTGGCGCGCGGGAGCCGCTCGCGCGCGAGCGCCAGCATCCGCTCGCTCTGATCGAGCCCGACGATCTCGCCGCGCAGGTGGCCGGCGAGAAATCCCGTTCCGCAGGCGACGTCGAGCGTACGCGCGGGCGGGAGCTCCGCGATCGCCCGCGCCAGGAGCTCGACATCCTCGTCCCACCCGGGGCGGTGGCGGTCGGCGAATCGGCCCTCGCCGAGCCACCATTCGTCGTACTCCGGCGCGCGGCGGTCGTAGTACGTCTTCACCGCTCCTAGAGTACGCAGGGTGCGGTTGCCGCTCGAAGCGGTCCCGAACTTCTCGGACGGTCGCGACCGCGCGACGATCGCCGCGTTGACAGACGCGCTTTCGCGCCCTGCGAACCTCCTCGACGTTCACACGGACCGCGACCACAACCGCTCGGTCTTCACGCTCGTCGGCGACGAGCACGGCGTGACGGAAGCCCTGCTGGCAGGGATTGCGTGCGCGCGTGACCGCATCGACCTCCGGACGCACGACGGCGCGCATCCGCGGATCGGCGCCGCGGACGTCGTCCCGATCGTCGCGATCGACCCCGCGGACGCGAGCCGCGCCCGCGCCACGGCGGCGACGCTCGCCGAGCGCATCGGCGCGGAGCTCGGTCTGCCCGTCTTTCTCTACGGCGAGCTGGCGACGGACCGAGGGCCTGCGTATTTCCGACGTGGGGGGCCGGCGGAGCTGCAACGCCGCCTCGACTCCGGCGAGCTCGAGCCCGACTTCGGGCCGCCGAAACTCGATCCACGCGCCGGAGGAGTGATCGTCGGCGCCAGGCGCCCGTTGATCGCGTTCAACGTGAACCTCGCGACGCGGGACCTCGAGGTCGCGCGCGCGATCGCCGGCGTCGTCCGCGAGAAAGGGGGCGGGTTTCCGGGGGTGCGTGCGCTCGGGCTCTTCCTGCCGCACGCGGGCCACGCGCAGGTGAGCATGAACGTCGAGGACTACGAGGCTGCCGCGCTCCACGAGATCGTCGCACGCATCGACGCGGAAGCGCAGGCGCGCGGGGTCGCGGTCACCGGGTCCGAGCTCGTCGGCCTGATGCCCGCGGCGGCCGCGGCACGGGCGGCAGGCGCGGCACTCAGAATCGACGGCTTCGCACCCTCGCGCGTCCTCGAGCTGCGGCTGCTGGAGGCGGCGCCAGGGCTAAACTGACCGCGGAATGGCGCAGGCGACTGCGATTCGCCTGACCGGCGACGACCTCGGAATCGCGGACGTCTGGACGGTCGCGGTCGGCCGCGCGGCGGTCGAGCTCAGCGATCGCTCGCGTGAGCGGATGCGTGCCGCCCGGGCGCTCGTCGAGCGCACCGCGCACGGGGCGCGCGAGCACACATACGGCGTGAACACCGGCTTCGGCCGGTTCGTGTCGCGCTCGATCCCCGAAGAGCTGACGGGGGAGCTGCAGCTTCGTCTCCTGCGCAGCCACGCCTGCGGCGTCGGCGACCCCTACCCGGACGAAATCGTCCGAGCAGCCCTCGTCCTCCGCGTGAACGCGCTCGCGAAAGGGACGTCGGGCGCGACCGTCGAGCTTGTCGAGGCGCTGCTCGAGCTCCTGAACCGCGGCGTTCTGCCGTACGTGCCGAGCCGAGGCTCCGTCGGAGCGAGCGGAGACCTCGCGCCGCTCGCGCATCTCGCGCTCCCGCTGATCGGCGAAGGCTCCGCGTGGGTCGACGGCCAGCTCCTCGACGGCGCGGACGCGCTGCGCGCAGTCGGCCTCGAACCGATGCGGCTCGGCGCGAAGGAGGGGCTCTCGCTGATCAACGGCACGCAGTTCATGGCGGCGTTCGGCGCGCTCGGGCTCGTGCGCGCTCGCCGGCTCGCGGCTGCAGCCGACATCGCTTGCGCACTGTCTCTCGAGGCGCTGCAGGGGTCGCGCACGAGCTTCATCCCGCAGATCCACACGCTGCGGCCGCTGCGGGGCCAGGCGGACTCGGCGGCGAACGTCCTCCGCCTGCTCGAGGGCTCCGCGATCATCGAGGCGCACCGCTGGTGCGACAAGGTGCAGGACGCGTATTCGCTGCGGTGTGCGCCGCAGGTGCACGGCGCCTCGCGCGACCTCCTCGACTACGTCGACTACACCGTCAGCGTGGAGGTCAACGCGGCCACGGACAATCCGCTCGTGCTGCTCGACGACGAGGTGCTCGTGTCGAACGGGAACTTCCATGGGCAGCCGCTCGCCTTCGCTCTCGATGCGCTCGCGATGGCGGTGTCGGAGCTCGCGAACATCTCCGAGCGGCGGATCGAGCGCCTCGTGAACCCGAACCTGTCGGACGGGCTGCCGGCGTTTCTGACCACCGACGGCGGCCTCAATTCCGGTTTCATGATCCCCCAGTACGTCGCGGCGTCGCTCGTCAGCGAGAACAAGTCGCTCTGCCATCCCGCTAGTGTCGACTCGATCCCGACGAGCGCGGGACAGGAGGACCATGTTTCGATGGGGAACGCGTCGGGCTTGAAGGCGTGGCAGGTGCTCGCGAACGTCGAACGCGCGCTCGCGATCGAGCTTCTCGCCGGGGCACAGGCCGTCGAGTTCCTCGCGCCGCTTCAGCCGGGTGCCGGGGTGGCCGCCGCGCGTGCGCACGTGCGTGGCATCTCGCCGCGGCTCGACGACGACCGCCCGCTCTCGGCCGATATCGAGGGCGTCGCCGGCTCGATCCGCGACGGCTCGCTCGTCGCGGCCGTCGAGGCCGAGATCGGGGAGCTTGCATGAGCGTCACCGGCTCGATCCCGGCGGTCGTCGAGTCGCTCTGCGGGGACCTGCGATCGATCCGCGCGCCGCGCGGCACGGAGTTGAACGCGCGCTCGTGGTCGACGGAGGCGCCGCTGCGGATGCTACTGAACAACCTCGACGCCGAGGTCGCCGAACATCCAGAGCAGCTCGTCGTCTACGGCGGCTCGGGGAAAGCCGCGCGAAACCCTGCAGCGCTGCGCGCGATCGTCGCGTCGCTCCTCGACCTGCGCGACGACGAGACGCTGCTCGTCCAGAGCGGGAAGCCCGTCGGCGTGTTCCGGACGCATCCGTCGGCGCCGCGCGTGCTGATCGCGAACTCGCTCCTCGTTCCGAAGTGGGCGACATGGGACGAGTTCCGGCGCCTGGAGGCAGAGGGGCTGACGATGTTCGGACAGATGACGGCCGGCTCGTGGATCTACATCGGCACGCAGGGAATCCTCCAGGGCACATACCAGACGTTCGCCGCGGCAGGCGAGAAGCACTTTGGCTCGCCCGACCTGCGCGGGCGGACGGTGCTGACCGCGGGGCTCGGTGGGATGGGCGGTGCCCAGCCGCTCGCAGCCACGATGGCCGGCGCGGCGATCCTCTGCATCGAGGTCGACCCGACGCGGATCGAGCGGCGGTTGGAGACGCGCTATGTCGACGAGGCGACAGAGTCGCTCGACGATGCGCTGTCGCGCTTGCGCCGCGCGGCCTCGGAACGGATACCGCTGTCCGTCGCCGTCCTCGGGAACGCCGCGGAGCTCGTTCCGGAGCTCGCGCGTCGCGGAGAGGCGTTCGACCTCGTGACCGACCAGACGGCGGCGCACGATCCGTTGACCGGGTACGTGCCGGCGGGAATGTCCGTCGACACGGCCGCGGAGCTCCGTTCAGCCGACCCCGAGGAGTACGTCCGGCGTGCCCGGGCGTCGATCGTCACGCATGTCGAAGGCCTGCTCGAGTTCGTCCGGGGCGGAAGCTATGTTTTCGATTATGGCAACAACCTCAGAGGTGAGGCCCGTGAAGGTGGCCTGACGGAGGCGTTCTCATACCCGGGCTTCGTCCCGGCCTATATCCGCCCGTTGTTCTGTCGTGGCATCGGTCCCTTCAGGTGGGCTGCCTTGTCAGGTGACCCGGCCGACATCGCAGTCATCGACGCGACGCTGAAGGAGCTGTTCCCGGACGACGCCCTGCTCCAGCGATGGCTCGAGCTCGCACCGGAGCGGGTCGCGTTCCAGGGCCTGCCGGCGCGCATCTGCTGGCTCGGCTACGGCGATCGCGCGAAGGCGGGTCTCGCGATCAACGAGCTCGTGCGGCGCGGCGAGGTGAAGGCACCGGTCGTGATCGGCCGCGATCACCTCGACAGCGGCTCCGTGGCCTCGCCGTACCGCGAAACGGAGGCGATGCGGGACGGTTCGGACGCGATCGCGGACTGGCCGATCCTGAACGCCTTGTTGAACGTCGCCGCGGGCGCGACGTGGGTCAGCGTCCACCACGGCGGAGGTGTCGGGATCGGCAACGCGATTCACGCTGGAATGGTCGTCGTCGCCGACGGGACCGACGAAATGGCGGAGCGGCTCGAGCGCGTGCTCACGACCGATCCCGGAACCGGCGTCATGCGGCACGCGGACGCCGGGTACCCCGACGCGCTTGCGGCAGCGGCCGAGCAGGACGTGCGGCTCCCGATGCAGCGCTTCGACACCGAGGGATGAGCGCCCGGCCGGGCGACCGCCGGCTCCTGGTCCGCGACCTCGCCCAGCTCGTGACGCCGGCGGCGGCGAGCGCTCCCGCGCGCGGCGCCGACCTCGGACACGTCGACATAATCGAGGATGCCTTCGTCCTCTGCGAGGGCGAAGCGATCGTCCGTGTCGGTCCGATGCACGAGCTCGGGACCGTCGACGGCGAGGTCGAGGAGCTCGACGGACGGGGGCGCTGTGCGATCCCCGGGCTCGTCGACTGCCACACCCACGCGTGCTTCGCGGGGGACCGGGTGTCGGAGTTCGCGCTCCGCGCGGCCGGTGCGACCTATGAGGAGCTGCACGCGCGGGGCGGCGGGATCATGGCCACCGTCACGGCGACGCGCGCCGCCACCGAGGACGAGCTCCTGCAGGCGGTCGAGCGCCACCGCGGCTGGATGCTCCGCGCCGGGACGACGACGTTCGAGGCGAAGTCCGGCTACGGCCTCGACCGCGAGACGGAGCTCACGTCGCTGCGCGCCGTCAAAGCAGCGGGTGGAGTCGCGACGTGGCTGGGCGCGCACGCGGTGCCGCCCGAGTTCCCCGACGCGGACGCCTACCTCGACTTCGCGCTGCGCGAAGTCCTGCCCGCCGCGGCCGAGCTGGCTGACGCGGCCGATGTCTTCGTCGAGCGCGGCGCGTTCGACTCCGACCAGGCGCGGCGATTCCTGACGGCGTGCGGTGCGGCCGGGCTCGCGCTGAGGCTGCACGGCGACCAGTTCACCGAGCTCGGTGCGGTCGGGCTCGCGATCGAGCTGGGCGCGACGTCGATCGACCATCTCGAGGCGACGGGAGACGACGGCGTCCGCGCACTCGCCGAGAGCCGCGTGACCGCCGTCCTCCTTCCGGCGAGCGCCCTCTTTCTGTCCCGGCCGATGCCGCCGGCCCGGAAGCTCGTCGATGCTGGCGCGGCGGTCGCGCTCGCGACGGACTTCAACCCCGGCAGCGCCTTTTGCGAGAGCCTGCCGCTCGTCTGTTCGCTCGCGGCGACCCAGTTGAAACTCTCCCCGGCCGAGGCGCTCGTGGCCTGCACGCTGAACGCGGCGCATGTGCTCGGCTGCGCCGACACGGTCGGACGGCTCGCGCCGGGCTACCGCGCTGACGCGGTGCTGCTCGACGTCCCGGACTGGCGATACCTCGCCTACCACCTTGGCGGCCCGATCGTGGGCGATGTCGTGCTCGCCGGCGAGCGCGCGGAGCTACGCTAGCGCGAGATGCCGACCCGGAAGCAGCGCCGCCGCCAGCAAAAGTCACGTCGTCACGAGTGGGAGTACGTCTTCGTCGACGGCGAGGGGCAGGAAGTCGAGGTCGACCCAGAGCACGTGAAGCCCGCGAAGGTCGATCGTGCGCAGTCGCGCAACGGCAAGGGCGCCAGCGCGGCGAAGGGGGCGTCCACGACGAAAGGCCGTCGCGCACGCGTGATCGAGCCGCCGTCGTGGCACCGTGTCGGCAAGCGCGCGCTGATGATCGGCCCGGTGGTCGTCGTGGCGATGCTCCTGCTCAACCGCGGTCTGCCGATCGGCCAGCGGATTCTCCCGGCCGCGGTCATGCTCGCGTTCTTCCTGCCGTTCAGCTATTTCACCGATTCGCTCGCGTACAAGATGTACAAGAAGCGCATTGACCGCGGCGACGGGAAGCCCAAGAGCACGAAGGGCTAGGGGCTAGAGCGCCATCTCCTCGCCGCGATAGTGGCCCTCGCCGGGCCACGGCGCGAGCAGTAGGAGGATCCGCGCGCCGCCGTCGGCGACGAGCGAATGCCGCTCGCCCGGAGCGAACGTCAACAGGGTCCCGACGCCGCAGCGTTGCTCGTCGTCGCCTGCCGTCGCGCGCACCTCGCCCTCGACGACTGTCACCCACGCGCGTTCCTTCACCTCGTGGTCGCCGAGCGCTTGCCCGGCGTCGAGCTTGATCATCACCGCACGCGCGCCGTCGCCGGAGTGCAACACGATCGGGTCGCGCGTCCCGGCGGGCGCGTCGAGATCGACGAGGTTCCACATGTCCATGCGCAGATGCTTACCGGGCCGCCGCTAGACTCAAACGCCTCATGCCGCCGGTGGTCGACCGTTACGAGCTCGGGCCGATCGGGACGAACTGCTACCTCGTTCGCGCCGATCGCACCGCAACCGAAGCGGTCGTCGTCGATCCGGGCGGTGACGTCGCGCAGCTCCGGCTCGACCTGGCGCGCATGTCTGCGCGGCCCGTCGCGATCCTGATCACGCACGGCCACTGGGACCATCTTGGCGGCGTCGCCGACCTCGCCGAGGCGACGCGAGCGCCGGTGCACATGGCCGAGATGGAACGACCGCTTCTCGAGGACATCAACAACTTCGTTCCGAACGGTGTCCGACTGCGCCCGTACACACCCGACGTCCTGCTGGACGGCGATGAGACGCTCGAGCTGGCCGGCTTGACGTTCGAGACTGTCCGGGTTCCGGGACACTCGCCGGCGCACCTCGCCTACTACGCCGACGGCGCGCTGTTCTCCGGCGACGTGCTGTTCGCGGGCTCGGTCGGGCGAACCGACCTTCCAGGCGCCGACTGGGAGACGCTGGTGGACTCGATCCGAACGCTGGCTGACCGCTTTCGGGCGGACACGATCGTCTACTCCGGCCACGGGCCCGAGACGACGCTCGGCACCGAAATGGAGCGGAATCCGTTCCTTGCGGAGCTGCGCGCGTGACGCGCTTCGAGGCGCCGCGCGGAACGCACGACATCCTCCCGACAGACCAGCCGCTCTGGAAGTGGGTTCGGGGGGAGATGGAGGAGGTCTGCCGGTTGTACGGGTACCGCCGCATCGACACGCCCGGCTTCGAGGACACCGATCTGATCGTCCGCACCTCGGGTGGCGGCTCCGACGTCGTCCAGAAGGAGACGTACACATTCCAGGATCGTGGCGGCCGCTCGTTGACGCTTCGGCCGGAGGCGACGGCCCCGATCTGCCGCGCGTACCTCGAGCACGGCCTCCAGCGTGAGCCGCAGCCGCAGAAGCTCTACACCCTCGGCCCGATGTGGCGGTACGACCGGCCGCAACGCGGCCGGTACCGCGAGCACTGGCAGCTCTCGGTCGAGGCGATCGGTAGCGACGATCCCGCGATCGACGCCGAAGTGATCCAGCTGTATGCGGAGGTGCTGCGACGGGTCGGCGTCACCGGCTACGTCCTGGAGCTCAACTCGATCGGCGACTCCAACTGCAGGCCTGCGTACGTCGAGCGGCTCTCCGCGTGGCTGGACGAGCACGACGACGAGCTCGACGAGGAGGCGCGTGCGAAGCGCCGCACGACGCCGCTCCGCGTGTTCGACGTCAAGAGCGAGCGCGTCCAGGCGGTGCTGCGCGACGCGCCGACGATCGGCGAGTCGCTCTGCGATGCGTGTCGAGCGCATTTCGCAGCGGTGCGCGACCTCCTCGCCGCGTATGGCATCGACTACGAGCTCGTGCCGACGCTCGTGCGCGGTCTCGACTACTACACCCGCACGACGTTCGAGTTCAAGGACGAGGCGATCGGCGCGAAGGACACGATCTGCGGCGGCGGACGCTACGACGGGCTGATCGAGGCGATCGGCGGCAAGCCGACGCCGGGAATCGGGTTCGGCGCCGGGATCGAGCGCCTGCTCCTCTCGATCTCGGGTGACACGCGCGAAGCCGAGGGCGTCGACGTCTTCTTCGTCTCCGAGGCGGCCGGCGACCGTGCGCGGATCGTCCCGCTCCTCGCGGAATTCCGCCGCCGCGGGCTGCGCGCCGACATGGACTACGCAGCGCGCTCGCTGAAGGGGCAGATCACGCAGGCGAGCCGTCTCGGGGCCGGCTGGACGGTCATCGTCGACGGCGCACGGGCGACCGTGCGCGAGCAGGGGAAGGACGACTGGGCGACGCCGCTCGACGGCCTCGTCGACAGGATCGCGGGATGACGCGCTGGCGTGACCTCTACTGCGGCGACCTGCGTGGCGAAGACGCGGGCCGGCGCGTCGCCGTCGCCGGCTGGGCTGCACGCCGCCGCGACCACGGCGGGCTCATCTTCATCGACCTCCGGGACCACACCGGGGCCGTTCAGCTCGTCGCCAACCCCGAGCGCACCGCAGCCGCCGCGGCGGTCGGGCACGACGTGCGCGCCGAGTTCGTCCTGCGCGCCGAAGGCGAGGTGGTGCGCCGCGCGCCAGACGCTGTCAACCCGAACATCGCGACCGGCGAGGTCGAGATTCAGCTCGACGTGCTCGAGATCGTGTCGCGGTCGGAGCCGCTCCCGTTCCAGCTCGACGACGATGGGGTGGAGGAGCCGTTGCGGCTCCGCTACCGCTACCTCGATCTGCGCCGGGAGCGGATGCAGCGGAACCTCCGCCTGTCGGCGGACGTCATCCGCGCGATCCGAGCGTCGATGGAGGAGCAGGGGTTCATCGACGTGTGGACGCCGAGCATGACGCTGGGAACGCCCGAGGGCGCGCGCGATTTCCTCTTGCCGGTGCGCCTGCAGCCCGGGCGCTTCTTCGCGCTCGCGCAGTCGCCGCAGCTGTTCAAGCAGCTGTTCATGGTCGGCGGCATCGACCGCTACTACCAGATCGCGACCTGCTGGCGCGACGAGGATCTCCGCGCCGACAGGCAGTTCGAGTTTCGCCAGCTCGACCTGGAGCTCGCGTTCCCGACGCGCGAGGACGTGCTCGAGGTGCTCGAGCGAGTCGTGGTGGCATCGTTCGAGGCGGTCGGGCGGACGCCGCCCGCGCGCCCATTTCCGCGGCTCGCGTATGCGGACGCGATGCTCCGGTACGGCAACGACAAGCCGGATGTCCGCTTCGGGCTCGAGATCCAGGACGCGACGGAGGTCACGCGCGATTCGACCTTCGGTGTGTTCGCCGGCGCGCCGAGGGTGCGCTACCTCGTCGTACCTCGTGCGTTCTCCCGTGCCGAGCTCGGGCGCCTCGAGGAGTTCGCGAAGGAGTGGGGCGCAAAAGGCCTCGCATACCTCGTCGTCGACGAGTCGGGCGAGGTGCGCTCGCCGATCGCGAAGTTCCTCTCCGAGCGCGAACTGGACGCATTCAGGGCCGATCCCGGCTCGACCGTCCTGTTCGCGGCCGACACCGAGCAGATGGTCGAGCGCGTCCTCGGCGCCTTGCGCATGCACCTCGGCCACGAACTCGGCCTCGTCGACGCCGAACGCGACGAGATCCTATGGGTGCTCGATTTCCCGCTCTTCCAGCGTGACGAGGACAGCGGCGAGTGGACCTTCGTCCACCATCCGTTCACCAGCCCGCTCGCGGGCGACGAGGACAAGATCGAGAACGACCCCGCGCATGCACTCAGCCAGCACTACGACCTGGTCTGGAACGGCTGGGAGCTCGGCTCGGGCTCGATCAGGATCCATCGCCGCGACGTGCAGGAGCGCATCTTTCGCGCGATGGGAATGTCCGACGAAGAGGCGCAGGCGAAGTTCGGCTGGTTCCTCGACGCCCTGCGGATGGGGGCGCCGCCGCACGGCGGCTTCGCGCTCGGAATCGAGCGGTTCGTCGCGCTCTTCGCCGGCGAGGCGAACATCCGCGAGGTGATCCCGTTCCCGAAAACGGCGAGCGGCTCCGATCCGCTGACGGGCGCTCCGGCTGCGACGACGGAGGAACGGCTGCGCGAGCTCGGAATCCAACTTCGTCCTCAAGCACAGCCCTGATCGGCCGATGAAACGGTCATACTTCTTCGACAGATGTCGACACAGGATCCCAGCCGCACACCTCCCGCACTGACGTCGCTTCCGCGAATCGAAGACCTACCCCGGTCTTCCGAGGGCGGGTACGACGCGGATCGCGTGGCGGAGGCGTTCGAGTCGTTCCGCCGGCACAACGCACAGCTCCAGGCGCAGCTTCGCGTTCTGCAGGCCGCGTCGCGCGGAGGCGGGCAGCAGGTCGAGGCGACGGGCCACGCGGTACGGATGGACGCGTTGCACCTGATCCGCGCCGCGTCCGAGTTCGCGGACACCGTCGAGCGTGACGCGCAGAAGGCGTCGGAGACGCAGCTCAAGAAGGCGGAGGAGGAGGTCCGCGGCCGCCGCCGCGGGGTCCAGGAGCGCGAGACAGAGGTCGAGCGCTACCGCCAGGAGAGCGAGCGTCAGCGTGCGGAGCTGCTGAACAGCACGCGGAACGAGGTCCGGGAACTGCTCGCAAACGCGAACCGCGAGGCAACGCAGGAGCTCCGTGAAGCGGAGGCGCGCGGAAACCGGATGCTCGAGCAGTCGCGCCACCAGGCGACCGAGTTGACGAAC
>VAXB01000114.1 GCA_005883995.1 Actinomycetota bacterium | reverse complement strand
TTCCAGGCATAGGTACGGCTTGCGCCGGTGCCTGTGACCGTCCACGTCGCCGGCGTCGGGAAGGCGTACGACGCCACGCCCGACTCGCCGTCGGTGGAGGTCGCCGTGATCGTGAAGCTCCCACTCACGCCGGGGCGGTAGTACACGGTCGAGTTCGACGCGCTCGCGTTCGTCAGCGACCCGACCGCAAGCGCAGGCTGCGTCGGCGCCTGCAGATCGACCTTCGCCGTCGAAGAGGCTGCGGACACGGGGGCCTGGTTGCCGACGCGGTCGGCCTCGAGCAGGCGGTAGCGGTAGCACTTGCCGTTGGTGACGGTCGTGTCCGGGACCGAGACGGTGACGCCCCACGTGTTCGGGAACGTGCCGCAGGTCCCGTTCACGAGCGTCGTCTCGTCGCGCTGGAACACGCGCGACGCCGGGTCTAGGCCGGAGCCCGCGTCCGTTCCGTCGGTCGCCGTGAGGTCGACCGATGCAGTCGTGTACCACGCGGGCGAACCTGTCAGCGTGATGGACGGCTGCGTCGGCGCGGTGGAATCGTTGGTGAACGTGAGCGGCGTTCCGGTGCTCGCGTTCGCCGCATTGTCGGTGGCAACGATCGCCTGCGCCCCTGGCGAGTTCGTCGACGCGGCGGCCCAGGAGTACGCGCTCGACTGGTACGCCGGCGCCGACGTCACCGTCTGGGCCGCATGCGACCAGCCCGCCGTCGAGAGGGCGGGATACGTGACCTGCTTCACGCCGCTACCGGCGTCGCTCGCCGCGTCCTGCAGCTGGAAGCTGCCGGCGGCCGAGCCCCGGTAGTAGATCGTGCCGGTCGCGCCGCCCGGGTTCGTGAAGTAGACGCCGCCCGTTTTGTTGACGACCGAGAACGCATTTGCCGGCGGCGTGTCGTCGGCGGCCGGATGCGTGATCTGACTGACGCCGTTGTTGACGACGAGCTGCACCTCTCGATCGGCCGCGGTCGCCGAATTGATTCCTGCGGTCTGCTTCCGCCAGATCTCCACGTACAACCGCTCGGTCGACCCGAGCGCGAACGCCGGCAGCGAGTAGGTGACCGTCGTCGTCTGCGTAAGGGCAGCGCGGATGTTCTGCGCGGCGGGGTCATCGGTCGGCGGAAGGATCGTCTGGGTCGCGTTGAAGTTGCCCTTGTTGCTGATCGTGCCCTTCCAGACGCCGATCGTCAGGATCGCCGAGCCGGCGATCAGGCTTGCGCTCGGGATCTGCGTCCTGACCGCGAAGCTCCAGCTTCCGGCAGGGAAACCCGTGCCCCCCGCGAGGTCCTGGATGAATCCGGTCCCGGCCGGGTTCGTCGACGGCGTGCCGGCGGTCGTCGAGCCGGCACCGGGCCGGAACAGGAACGAGCCGGTGGTGTTCTGGCCCGGCGTGTTGTTCGTGGCCGTGTTCGCCGCCGATGGGGCCGATGTGACGAGTCGCCACGAGCCGGACTCGGTCGACGCGGTGCTCGACAGATACAGCGGCGAGGGATAGTCGGTTGCCGGGTCGATCACGTACGGCACCGGCAGCTTCGAATCGTCGAGCCTGAGCTGTAGCAACCAGGATCCACCGCGCGCGTGCCGCACCGTCCACCGCGCTGCGCGCGGCGTGATCGTCTTCCCGGCCGCGTCGAGAATCTGCACCGGTGCGACGGACATTGCACTCGCACGCCCGTGGCGCAGGAGGAGGACGCGCCCGTCGCGCGCAACCACCGGTGTACTCCTGCCTCGGACACGCCAGCGCCACACGCGGCGGCCCTCGTGACGCCCCACTGTCAGAAGCTCTTCGGTCCGGCTCGAGCCGACGACGATCGCCTCCGCTCCGAACGACGTCGTCCGCGCCGCGCCGTGCGCGCGCGACGACCACGGTGATCCCTCGACGCCGCGAGCGTCGATCCCCACCGACGCGCCCGCCGTCGAGACGACATACCCGCGAGTGCCGAGCCGCACGGTGACGCCGCGAGCAGGCGCGTGCACCCCAAGCCCTCCGCCGGCGGCGCCCAGGCGCGCCGCGACGAACTTCGGCATCGGCGCGGCCGTCCGCGCCCCATGGACGAGGAGCAGCGTCGCGGCGATCCCGCCGACGCAGAGGAGGGCCGCGAGACCGACCAGCAGTCGGGCACGGTGCAGCCGCAGCCGGCGCGCGCCGAAGCGCGCGCCAGAATGATCAATGGTTGGGTCCGCGTGGATCACGCAGTACTCATGGGCCTGTAGCGGGCCGCCGCTCCTCCCTTTGTCTTTTGGTCCGGGCTCGGCAGGGTTCCCGTGAAAGCAACCCCTGTCTGTCCGCAGAACGCCCGGCCTGGACATCGTCGTTGCGGCGCCTACCCGGGTCAATGGGCCAAGCGGGTCCCGCGTCCTAACCGTCCGGGGAGTCTTCCTTGCCGCCGAAGTAGGACCCGCAGGTCCCCGGGGCCGTCAGCCGAGCGCGCGCCCGAGGAGGAGCAGGCTCGTCACGCCCTCGTCGGAGTGACTGTCCGGCGGCGACACGAACCAGGTGGACAGCGGGCGTGCGCCCGCGAGGGACAGCCCAGCGAAGCTGACGCAGAGCGTCGGGTCGACCCCGACTCTCGCGCGGACATCGGCGGGGCTCACCAGCGTGCGCACCCTCCCGTCCGGCCCGATCGCGACGAGCGTGTCGCTGCACGCGGTCCGGCGGATCGCGAACCAGACGCCGTGCTCGAGGCGGAGCGGCTGCACCGCAGCTGGGACGCCGACGCGACGCGGCCGGCGCTCGCCGAACCGCCAGACGTACCAGCCTCGGCCGAGCGCGAAGTAGGCCACGCCGTTCGATGCAGGCACGAGGTCGGGTTGCGGGTCGCGCGAGACCTCGGCGACATCGAATCGGGACGCGCCGAAGGCGCGGCGCACGATGAGCGAGGGCTGCGAGCCGATCGCGCCTCGGTCGAATGCGACGCCGCCATCCGCGAGCGTCACGGTGTCGATGCGATAGCAGCGCCCGCCGCTGCAGGCAGGTACGTCGGCTGCCACCAGCTCCTTCCCGGTGCGCATGTTCCGGACAACGACGCGATCGCGATTGCCGCGTGCCTCCGCCCACGCCACGCGGTCGCCGCGCGACGCGAACGGAGCGACCAGGCGGCGCGCCAGGACAACTCGACCGCTGCCGTCCGGCCGGACTGCAACGAGCCGCGGTGGGACGGTCGCCGTCGCGTAGACGACCCAGTTGGTAGTCGCAGCGACCGCGTACTGCGGGGCGACGCCGCGCACGACAAGCGCGGTGCGATGCGCGGCGAGATCGCGGCGCGCAACTGCCCCCGCCTCGCCTTCGGTCGGCGCGGTCTGCCACAGCACCGCGCCGCCGAGCGCGAACCCGTTTCCGACACGGCCGCCGAGCTGGATGTCGTCGCCGTTCTGCGCGAGCACGACCGCACCGCCCACCGGCTCGGCCGCCTGCCGACCGATCACTGCGGCGCGCGCCGCCGGGATCACGTCGCGCCCTGGTTTCGCCTGCGTCAACAGCGCGACGGCTGCGATCAAACCCCCGAACAGGACGATCTCGCCGATCACATTCCGACGAAGGGCACGACGCGCGACGACCCCGTCGCGCCCACGGATGCGGTAGCGGTTGACCCATCCGATCGCGACGAGCGCACAGAGGATCGCGGTCTTCGCGATCAACCACCTCCCGTAGTTGGTCGTCCACAGGTGCGCGAACGACCCGAGCTCGCCCAAAGCGCGGACGAGACCCGTCGCGGCGAGGACGAGAACGGAGGCAAGTGCCAGCGCCGAAAACCGGCGCACCGTCACAGGGTCGCCGCGTGCGCTGCGCAGCAGGTACGCGAGCGAGACGAGCCCGCCGAACCACACCGAAGCGGCGGCGAGATGCGCGATATCGACAGGAAGGTCGAGCCGCGACCTGCCGGCGTCGAGCGCATGACCGCCGATGCTCGGGAGCGGCAGGAGCGCGAGACCGCACGCCCAAACGAGCACGTCCGCGCGGGGATCCACGCGGGCCGCACCGCAGAGCACGGCGCCCAGTGCAGCGATCCCGGCTGCGATCGCAGCGACGAGGCCGAACCGCGTCGAGAGCGTCACTTGCTGCACGAGGACGAGGCCGCCCGCCGCGGCCGCGATGAATGCGGCGAGCACGAACCCCCACGGTGGCCTCCCGCGGGGGCCGAGGGCAAGCCTGAACAGCGCACTTCCGCTCGCACCGAGGATCCCGGCGAAGAAGAACCAACGCGCCACCACCTCCAGCGGCTTCCGTTCGTCCGGCGCGCTCAACGCGGCGGTCGGTCGCCGCGACCCGGTCTGGACGCCGAAGGTGACGATCCCGCCGAGCGAGTGGCCGTCGTCCGACAACGCGCGCCAGAGGACCGTGTAGTCGCCACGCGGAAGCGTTCCTCTCAATGGGATTACGAGCTCGCGGCTCCCGACGACGTGCGGCGATCCGCCGAGGACCGAGACGCCGCCGCGGTTGCGAATCGCCTTCGTCCCCGGTTGCGCGCGGACGGAGTCGTCGAAGTAGAGGTCGACCTCGGACGGCGCCGAGTCGAGGACGACGCCGCTCGGCGGGTCCGACCGGATCAGGTTCGCGTGGGCGAGCGCCGCGGGCGGAGCGGCGAGCACGATGAGCGCCGCCGCGGCGAGCATCAGTCGCAACCTCACGCTCCGATTATCGTCAGCGGTCCAGTGGCCGCGGCCGCGCGCGACGCCTGCGGCTGCGGAAAACGCGGCGCCCGATTCATTTCCGCCGGTGATCGCGGTACGCTCTCTGTGTGAAGGGCTCGGACAAACCGAAGAAGCTCGCGAAGAAGAAGGCGCAGAAGACCCTGAAAGAGCGCCGCAACGAGAAGCGCGCCGCAGCGAAGCACAACTTCGGCTCGAACTAGGAGACTCTGCCTCCTCCCACGGCGCTAGATTGCCTGCAAATGGCGCCTGACGAGCCGACCGACGCCTGGGAGCGCGACGAATGGGTCGCCCCGCAGGACCCGGACCGCGACGAGGTGCTGCGACTCGCCCGGCACCTCGCCGAGCAGCACGCGCGGCTCCGGGACGAGGATCTCGCCGAGCTGACGGATCTCAAGCGTGAGCTCCGCGCGCGCGCCGCCGACGTCGCGGCGCGGGAGCTCGAGGTCGAACGGCGCGAGGCGGCACTCGAGCAGGACGGGGCGCCCGAGCGCGGCCGCCGCCGCGTGTCGCGGTTCCGCCGCGAGGACCGACCTGCTGTGGACAGCGACCCCACGCACAAGGAGGACGTCCTCGCGCGCCGTGAGGCCGACGCCGAGCGTCGAAGCAGCGAGCTCAGCGCGCACGAGCAGCGGCTTGCCGACCATGAGGACGAGCTGGGGCGGCGCGCACGCGAATTGGAGGCGCGGGAGCAGGCCGACGACATGGAGCGGGACCGGCTTCAAGGTCGCGCGCGCGAGCTCGACGCCGAGGAGGCACAGCTGACATCCGAACGGGCTTCGCTCGACCGGGACCGCTCGGCGATCGACGAGGATCGCGCGGCGATCGACCGGCTGCGGCTCGACGTGTCGAAACGCGCCGACGATCTCGCCGTGCGCGCCGCAGCGGTCGAGGCGGCGGCGGCCATGCTCCCGGCGCGTGAAGGCGCCGTCGCCGGTCGGGCCGCGGAGCTCGATGCACGCGAGCATGAGCTCGCAGCACGCGAGCACGAGCTCGAAGCCGCCCGGACCGACCTGGCGACACGCACCGCGGTGCTCGCCGAGCGCCGGCGCACGTTCGAGGATCGCGCGGGACAGACCGAACGTGCTGCCCAGGAAGCGCAGGCGGGCGAGTTTGCCGAGCGGGTGCGACTGCTCGACGAGCGCGAGCGGGCGCTCGTTGCGCGTGAGCGCATGCTCACGTCGGAAGCGGCGCAGCGCGATGAGCAACGGGAGCGCGAGCGAGACGAACGCGGGCGGATCCTCGCGGAACGCGAGCGTGCGGTCGATGTGCGCGCCTCGCAGTTGAGCGCGCGGGAGGCCGACCTGATCCGGATGCAAGGTGCCCTCGCCGCACGCGAGGAGGATCTGCGGAGGCGCGAGCGCTCTCTGGCAGACACCGAGCGCCTGCGCGAGCGTGCGGCCGTTCCTCAGACCGAGACGCGCGTCAGCTTCAGCGACGGGCTCGACGCCCTCGCGGGCCGCAGCGAGCCCCCGGCCTGGCGTTGAGCTACAGCAGTTCGGCGATCACGCGCTTCGCAACCTCGACGACGCGCGGATCGAACTGCGTCCCCGCGGCCTCGTCGAGACGGTGTAGCGCCTCCGTGTCGCTCAGCCGTTTGCGGTACGGCCGATCGGTCGTCATCGCGTGGTACGCGTCGCAGACGAAGATGATCCGCGACTCGAGCGGGATCTCTTCACCACCCCTCTGATCCGGATACCCGGCACCGTCGAAGCGCTCGTGGCAGTGCCGGACGATCGGACGCACCTCTTCGAGCCGGTCGATCGGCGCGATGATCTTCTCGCCGAGCTCGGGATGCTTCTCGATGATCAGGCGCTCCTCGTCGGTCAGAGGGCCCGCCTTCGACAGGATCGCCTCGGGGATGCCGATCTTCCCGATGTCATGGAACAACGCGCCGAGCTCGAGCCGTTTCAGCTGTCGGCTGTCGAGGCCGAGCCCGCGGCCGACCTTGAGCGCGAGGTCGGTGATCCAGCGCGCGTGCGACGACGTGTACTCGTCGTTCGCCTCGAGTGCGTTCGCGAGCGCCTCGACCGTCTCGAGAAACGTCGTCTCCAGCGAGTGAAAGCTCGCGGCGTTCGTCAACGCCAGCTTCGCCTGGTGCGCGACGCCCGCGAGCAGCCGCAGCTGACGGTCCGAGAACGGCCCTTCGTCGGGCGCCGCAACCGCGATGCACCCGAGCCGCCCGCCGTCCAGTGACAATGGCGCCACCGCGAAGTCGTCGCCGATCGCCAGGTCGGCCGCGCCCTGGATCAGCTCGTGCTGCTCGGGCGCGACGACGAATGGCTCCTTGCCGTCGAGGAACGTCCGCGTTTCCTCCTCGCCGAAGCGCAGCCGGAGCAGCCGTTCCCGTTCGAGCTGCGAGTAGCCGTACGTCGCGTGCGGGACGACATCTTGTCCAGTCGTCGGCTGCAGCCAGACCGATGCGCGGGGTGCACCGAGCGTGCGGGCGGAGAGCTCGACGATACGCTCAACGACCTCTTCGAGGCCGTCTGCGATCGCGAGCTCGCGGCTGAACTCGAGCAACGCGGTCGCGCGCTCTGCCTCCCGGCGGGCAGCCTCGTACAGCGAGGCATTCTCGAGCGCAACGGCGGCGTGGCCCCCGAGTACCTCCAGCAGCCGCACGTCGTCCTCGTCGAACTGGTCGAGGCCGAGCTTGGAGAGGACGATCACGCCGATCACGCGCGTGCCGAAGGTCAGCGGCACCGCGATGATCGACTCGTCGATCGGGTCGGTGCCCGGGACCTGCCTCGAGTGCTCGTAGTTCTTCGCGTCCCCGAGCAGGAGCGACTCGCCCGTCGCCGCGACGTGGCCGGTGAAGCCGTACCCGACCTTCATCGTCAGCACGTCCATCGAGGTCTCGGTCATCGTCGAGAACGTCCCGACGAACGCGATCGGCAGAACGTCCTCGTCCTCGACCGCGAAGACGCGGCAGTTGTGGTAATCGATCAACGAACGGAGCTCGTCCGCGATCACCTCCGCGATCTGCCGAACGTCGTTGAGCCGGTTCAGCTTCCCGCCGAGACTCTGGAGCATCTTCATGTGGGCGATTGAACGCACGTCGCGCGTCGTCACGTCGCCGTCCCCCTCCGGGCGCTCGAGCGAGTACTCGGCGCAGGCGATGAGCTCGCGCGGGTTCATCGCATGCTCAGGCCCGCGGGCCAGCCCGACGGAAATCGTGATTTTCCCGGCAGGCTCGAAAGCGGTCGCGTTCACGTGCTCGACGAGCCGGCGCGCGAGCCGCTCGGCGTCCTCCGGATCGCGTGAGGTCATCACGATCGCGAACTCCTCCCCGCCGAGCCGGCACACGACATCGCTCGCGCGAACGGCGGCCTTGAGCGTCTCGGCGAGTGCGCGGAGAATCTCGTCGCCCGACCCGTGCCCGTACACGTCGTTGACGCGCTTGAAGTCGTCGATGTCGAGCATCAGGACCGACACGGCGTTGTGGGAGCGGCTGGCGGCGGTCAGGGCGATGCGAAGCCGCTCGTGGAACATCCGGTGGTTGTAGAGGCCGGTGAGGGGGTCCGTCTGCGCCTGGTGCTCGAGCCGCGCGCGAATCTGCGCGTTGTCGAGCGCGAGCGCGGCAGCGTCCCCGAACCGCTTCGCCAGCTCGAACTCGTCCGTGTCGAAGGCCGCCTCCTCGCCGAGGCGATAGATGTTGAGCGCCCCCTTGATCGAGTCGCGCGCGATCAGCGGGATCGTGATCAGCGCCTCGGGCTCGTCGTCCGGCGTCCCCTCGACCGTCACGACGCGCGGATCCAGGTGAGCCTGGTTGACGAGCACCGGCTCGCGGTGCTCGACGCCCCAGCCGGTGAGACCCTGGCCGAAGAGACACTGGCTGGCGAGGATCTTGTCCGCCCATTTGTCGCGCGCCAACACGGGCTGCAGCAGGCGCCGCGGCTCGTCCGCCTCGTAGATGGTGAGCGAGTCGTACGGGATCAGCTCGGCGAGCGCGTCGGCGACGCGATCGAGCAGCGCGTCGAGGCTCTGCTCGGCGAGCACGTCGTGGAAGACGTCCGCGAGGCGACGGTACGACTCGACGAGGGCGAGCTCCTCGGCGTGCGTCCGTTCCGGCGCTCCCGGGACGAGGCGAAGTGAAAGTGCTTGATCGGTCATGCCGCAGTCCGGTTGCAAACCGGGCTCACAGCATCATCGGAAGAAGACCGTCTCGAATCCCCCGGTAGAGGGAATACGCCATCCGTGGGCGAAGCGCCGGGAACGGGCTCCGCAGCGGATTTTCTGCCGCCGCAGATCACCCTGCCGTCGCTCCGTGAAGCCGCTGCGGGGTGCCGCGGCTGCCACCTGTTCGAGGTCGGGACGCAGACGGTGTTCGGCGAGGGTGCCGCCGACGCGGAGGTGATGCTCGTCGGCGAGCAACCGGGTGACCAGGAGGATCGGGCGGGCAGGCCGTTCGTGGGGCCGGCCGGCCGGGTTCTGGACGACGCGCTCGACGCGGCAGGGATCGACCGCTCGGCGACCTACGTCACGAACGCCGTCAAGCACTTCAAGTGGCAGGCGCGTGGGAAGCGGCGGATCCACCAGAAGCCGAACGCGGCCGAGATGACCGCCTGCCGGCCGTGGCTCGAAGCGGAGCTCGCAGCCGTCGGCCCTCGCGTGCTCGTGCTGCTCGGCGCGACCGCCGCGCAGACCCTGTTGGGCCGGCAATTCCGGGTCACAAAGGCTCGAGGCCGGTTGCTCGAGTCCGAGCTGGCGGAGCACGTGACGGCGACCGTTCACCCGTCGTCGATCCTCCGCGGCGAACCTGCAGAACGCGAGGCGAACTTCGCCGCATTCGTCGACGACCTGAAGGTCGTCGCCGAATTGCTCTAGCCGGCGTCGGCCGGTCCGCGCGCCGTGAGCTGGCTCTCGACCTCGACGACCCCGTCGACCTGCTGGACCCGGGCGACGAGGTCGCGGATCAGATCCTCGCTCTCCACCTCACCGCGCAACACGACCTTGCCGTACTCGGCGTTGACGTTGACGGTGCCGGGAGCGACCTCGACATCCCGGAACGCCTGGCTCTGGACGCGGTCGACGATCGTGGCGTCGTCGGGAGCGCCGGAGCGCATCGCATCCTCCGGATCATTGTCCGTCCCCGTCCACGACGGCTGAGGCTGATCCTGGGCGCCGGTCAGCTTCCGCCAGCCGTACGCGAATGCCGTTCCGATCCCGACTCCGAGCAGCAGGCGTTTCATCGTCCGTCCTTTCCCGTGGTGGCCGAAAGGCGAGACTACCCCGCGCGTCGAGAAGCCGAACTGCCCCGTGCGGGGATCCCGCTAGTCGCCCCAGTCGAAGTCGCGCGACTTCGTCCAGAGGCCTTCGTCGGCGTCCGGTGCCGTCTGCTCCGCGGTCTCCTCGCCGGGCCAGGCGAGCACCGTTGGCTCGGCGACGACGGCCGGCTCATCGCCTCCCATCGTCTCCTCGAGGCGAGCCTGCTCCTCGGTCTTGAACAGAGGATGGTTGCCGAACGGATCCTCGGCCTTGTAGTTCCCGAGGGGCATCGAGCCCTCGAGCCTGGCGTTGCGTTCCTTGAGCTCGAGATGGTCCTGAATCACCTTTGCGAACAGCGACGGCGTCTCAACCGGCATAAGGCCTCCTGGTCGGATTGCAGCGGCGTGAGCCGCGCGGGATTCTAACCGGTAGGTCTCCGGGACGGCCCGGGGCGGCCTCAGGCGTGCTGGAGGGTTTCCGGCGGCGACGCGACGCGATTCTTGCCGCCTCGCTTGGCGGCGTACAGCGCCGAGTCGGCCGCCGCGAGGACGGCCTCGGCCGTTGCGGGAGCCGAGAACGCCGCCACGCCGAAGCTCGCAGTCGTCGGGATCGGCTCCTCGCCGCCGGCGTGGATCAGCCGCTCCTCCAGGCTCCGGCGGATCCGTTCGGCGAGCTGCGCCGCGCCGTCGAGGTTGGTTCCGGGCAGCAGGAGCACGAACTCCTCCCCGCCCCAGCGGCCGACGGTGTCGATGTCGCGGCTTCCTTCCTCGAGCGTCCGGGCGAACTCGCGGAGCACGACGTCGCCGGCCGGATGGCCGTAGCGGTCGTTGACGCGCTTGAAGTCGTCGAGATCGGCCAGGACGACCGAAAGCGTCCCGCCGAAACGCTCGACGCGCGAGAGCTCGGTCGCGAGCTGGTCCTCGAGCTGGCGGCGGTTGGCGAGGCCGGTGAGCCCGTCGACCCGAGCCTGGCGCTCGACGATCCGGTGCAGGCGCGCGTTGTCGAGCGCGATCACGGCCTGCGCCGCGAGCGACGACAGCGTCATCTTGTCGTCCGGCTCGAACTCGTCGCCGAAGACGAGCAGCGAGCCGAAGTTGATCCGGCCGGCGACCAGCGGCGCCTCGATCTTGGTCGCGCCCTTGTCCGGATCCCCCGACTGCACGAGCTCGCCCCCCTCGGCGACGAGGACGCCGCCGACCGCGCCGGTCGCCTCGATCGCCGTCTCGACGATGACGCGGCGGAGCTGGTCGATGTCGTGCGTCGCGGCGAGAACGTCCCCGAACCGCGCGATCGCCTCGTTCAGCCGCCGGCGTTCGGCGTCGAGCTCGTCGAGTCGCGTCTGGAGCTGCACCGCCATCTGGTTGAACGTCCGGCCGAGTAGAGCGAGCTCGTCGCGGCCCTGCACCGGAACGCGTTGCTCCAGATCGCCGCGCGCAATCGCACGCGCGGCGTCGACGAGCCGGCGGATCGTGCGCACGATCGATCGCCCCTCCACGTAGGCGACGCCGGCGACGAGGATGAGCGACGCCAGCAGGCCGATCAGGAGGTGCTGCACGGCGGTGTGGTTGGCGGCATCGATCGCCGCCTGACGGCTCGCGACGGCGAGGGTCGCGGTCGGCTGCTCGGCGAGCGTTCCCGCTGTGACGAGGCGGTAGCGCGTATGGCCGAGCCGGACTGTCCGCGTCGCGCCCGCCGGGCCGCCGAGCGTTGCGCCGATTGCGTCGCCCGGCCCGCCGGCGACGCGACCGTGCGAGACGAGCATGACGTGGTCGTGCGGATCGAGCCCCGAATGCGTCTCGAGGCGGTGGACCAGCGCAGCGTCGAGCGGGACGGACGAGATGATCGTGCCGCGAACTCCGGCGGAGCCCACGATCGAGAGCTGTCGTGTCGCGGCGCCGCGCGCGATCGACCCGACGCGGAAGCCGGAGGCACCGACGACCGCGACGTTGGGATCGCCCTTCAAGAGCTGCTCGAGCGCGGCGCGATTGCGTGCGACGAGGGCACGCGCGAATACCGGATTCCCGGCGAGAGCCTCCGCTTTGCGGTCCGCGCCGGCCAACTCCTGCTGGTACGCGGCGACTGTGGCCGCGACGGTCGAAAAGCCCCAGAAAGCGGCGACGAGCGGCAGCAACGAGAGCAGCAGGAAGTAGGCGACAAGCTTGACCTTGAAACTCCCCATCAAGACTCCCTTCAGCTCCTCGTCCCCACTGCCGATAGATCCCTCGAAAGGGTTGTCGGCTCCTGAGGGGAGAAACATGAGGGTTTGCGCGCGGGTCCTAGCCGCTGCGCTGATGACGGGGTCAATCGCGTTCGCGCTGTCGTTCCCTGCCGTGGTCGGCGTGGGACACGACGCGCCCCGAGCGGTTGTCGCCCCGCCGTCAGCTCAGCTGCGGACCGTCCATCTGCCGGCGGGCTTCCTCGCCGTGGGCCACCGTCGGCAGCGGCCGGCGACGGCACGCACCCGTCGGCCGTCGATTCTGACGGCCAGCGCCGCGCTCGCGTCGGCTCGGATCGAGGGGACGCGGCCGAATCACGGCGTCGTCTACGCCCTCGCGCGCGGCCCACGGCCCGTGACACCCGCGAATCCGTCGGCGCCCGCAAGCCGCCCGCCCGCACCGGTTCCGGCCCAGCCTCCGGCTCCTCCGGCCCCGACGCCGGCACCGATGCCGGCTCCGGCCACGGCCCCGGCGCCTGCACCGGCCGCTCCCGCGCCGTCGCCGGCCGCACCGGAGCCGACGCGCGAGCTCGCGCAAGCTGCGCCGCCGCCGCCTCCTCCGCCACCTCCTCCTCCTCCACCTCCTCCTCCGTCCGCGCCGGTTGCCACGCCGCCACCCCCGCCGACAGCCGGCGAGGAGTGCGACGAACATGATGACGACGGCTGCAACGAGGGTGACGACGACGGCGACCGAAAAGGCGAAACCGACGACGCGGGCAGCCACGAGCAGCAAAAGCAGGCTGCCGCGCCGGGCCCCGGCGAGCGCGGCCACGGCGGTGGGCAAGACAGCCGCGACGGTCACGGCCACGACCGCGGCCACGACGACGACCACTGAACCGGCTCGACGGCTTCGCCGCCGGCGGACCCACGCGGACTCGTCGGCCCCTATGCGAGGATAGGGCCGTGGCACGCATTCCCATGCTCGGTCGCCGCGCGGGACCGGTAGGCGTTGCTCTGACCGCGTGGGATCTGTGGCGGCGCCTGCCGCCGCGGCAGCGCAAGCTGGTGATCGCGCTCGCCCGCAAGCACGGGCCGAAGGTGGCAGCGAGCGTGCTGCGGGCGCGCGCCTCGTACATGTCGCGCCGCCCGCCGCGGCGCTAGCCGGTTGTTAGGAGGGTTTGCCCGAACATCGGCTCAGCCGATGTTCCGGCAAACCCTCCCGTTCAGCGCTTCAGGGCTTCGCGGACGATCCGGTCCTGCTCGACCAGGTGAGCGGTCGGATACCCCTCGCTCGGGCTCGCGCGCCACGGACGACCGACGAATCGCAGCGGCACGCCGGGCGCCTCGAGGCGGTGCCGGATCGTCCGCCACGCACCCATGTTCTGCGGCTCCTCCTGCGCCCAGACGATTTCCTGCACGTGGGGATAGGAGCGGACGACCCGCGCATAGGCGCCGACTGGGAACGGGTACAGCTCTTCGAGCCGTGCGACCGCGACGTGGCGCGCATTTGCACGTTCCTCGTGCCCGACGATGTCGTAGTAGACCTTGCCCGAGCAGACGACGAGCCGAGTCACGTCCTCGCGCGCGATGCCGGGCTCGTCGAGGACAGGCGAGAACGCTCCGTCGGCGAGGTCGGCGAGCGTCGACGACGCCTGCCGGAGCCGCAGGAGCCCTTTCGGGGTCATCACGACGAGCGGTCTACCGACAGGATCGAGCGCCTGCCTGCGCACCAGGTGGAAGTACTGCGCGGCGGTGGAGCAGTTGCAGACGCGAATGTTCTCCTGCGCCGCAAGCTGGAGGAACCGCTCGAGCCGCGCGCTCGAATGCTCGGGGCCGTTCCCCTCGTACCCGTGCGGAAGCAGCAGCGTCAGCCGCGTCGTCTCGCGCCACTTTGCCATCCCCGCGACGATGAACTGGTCGATCACGATCTGGCCGCCGTTGACGAAGTCGCCGAACTGCGCCTCCCAGAGGACGAGTGCTTCGGGCGCCGCAACGGAATACCCGTACTCGAACCCCAGGCACGCGTACTCAGACAGCGGAGAGTTGTAGATCTCGCACGACGCGGTCGCGCCCGAGAGGTGCTGAAGCGGCGTGTACGTCTCGCCGGTGTGGACGTCGTGGAGCACGGCATGCCGGTGCGAGAAGGTGCCGCGCTCGGTGTCCTGCCCGGTGAGGCGGATCGGGATCCCTTCGCCGAGCAGCGATCCGAAGGCGAGTGCCTCGGCGTGGCCCCAGTCGATGCCGCCCTGATCGACCGCCTCGCGGCGCCGCTCCAGCTGGCGCTTCAGCTTCGGATGGACGTTGAAGGGCTCCGGCACGGCGAGAAGCTCCTCGTTCAACGCGCGGAGGGTGGCCTCGGGGACCGCCGTCGCGATCTCGTCGACCGTCGACGCCGGGATGCGCTCCTCGTTGTGCCGCGCGCGGCCGAACGTCGCCTTCAGCGCCTCGTGTGAGCGCCGAAGCTCGTCGGTGACGCCCTTCACCAGGTTGTCGGCTTCCTCGGCGCTGACGACGCCCTCGGCGACGAGGCGCTCGGCGAACAACTGGCGGACGGTGGGATGCTCGGCAATCTGGCTCGTCATCAGCGGCTGCGTGTAGGCCGCCTCGTCCTGCTCGTTGTGCCCGTGCCTGCGGTAGCCGACGACGTCGACGACGATGTCGCTCTCGAAGCGGCGCCGGAAGGCGAGTGAAAGGCGGATTGCGGAGATCGCAGCCTCCGGATCGTCGGCGTTCACGTGGATGATCGGGATATCGAAGC
>VAXB01000113.1 GCA_005883995.1 Actinomycetota bacterium | reverse complement strand
ACGGCTCCGGCTGGTAGATCGGCGGGATCGGCTGCGGCTGCAGGCCCATCTTCTGGCGTGCGCGGTCGAACTGCGGCGTGTTGATCGCGCCGGGCAGGACGACGCAGATGTCGACGCCGGACCGCTCCTTCTCCTGCTCGGTTCGCGCGCTCTCGAAGAAGGTGCGGAGCGCCGCCTTCGACGAGCAGTAAGCGGCCTGGAGCGGGATGCCGCGGTACGAGAGTGCCGACGCGATCTGCACGAACGTCCCTTGCGTGGTCCGCAGCTGCGGCAGTGCCGCCCAGTACCCGTACACGCCGCCGAAGAAGTTGACGTCGAAGACGCGCCGGAGCTCGTCGTCGGTCAGTCGGTGCGCTTCGGAGTAGACCGTGACCATCCCGTTCGCGATGTAGGTGTCGATCCGCCCGAACCGCTCGACCGCGCGCGCGACGAGCTGCTCCACGTCCTCGCGCTTCGCCACGTCCCCCCTGACGGCGAGCCCCTGTGCGCCCGCCGCTTCGATCTCGCGGACGGCCGCGTCGAGCGCCTCCTGGTTTCGCGCGCCGACGACGACCCGCGCGCCACGGTCGGCTGCGGCGCGTGCCATCGCGCGGCCGAGGCCGTAGGAGGCGCCTCCGATCACGACCACCTGCTGTGAGAGCGGTTTCTTTCGTGCCACGTCCCCGCCTCTCTTCCCCCTTTCGCAGGCCCAAACGCGCTACCCTGATTGCGATGCCGAACGTAGGCCCCTGGGAGATCATCCTCCTGCTCCTTCTCGCGTTGCTCCTCTTCGGTGCCAAGCGACTCCCCGAGATCGGGCGGTCGATGGGCAAGGGCATGCGTGAGTTCAAGGATTCGCTCGGCGGCAAGGACGACGATGACCGGCCGGAGCTTCCGGTCGGGACGCAGGACACGACCGCCGCGGCTCCGCCGCGCGAGCGCGACACCGTCCGGTAGATGAAGCGCCTGCCGCGCCGCCTCCGGCACGGGGAGGAGGCGACGCTTGTCGAGCACCTCGACGAGTTACGCGCCCGCATCTTCGTCTCGCTCGGGGCGGTCGCGGTCGGCGTCGCGATCGCGTTCGTCTTCCGCGACAACCTGATCCGGTGGCTCGAGCAGCCGCTGCCGGAGGCGAAGCGGCACCTGATCACGCTCGGCGTCGCCGAGCCCTTTCTCACCTCGATGAAGGTGGCGCTGCTCGCGGGGATCGCGCTGGCGCTGCCCGTCGTCCTCTGGCAGCTGTGGAGCTTCCTCGCGCCGGCCGTCGAGGAGCACGCGGAGCGCACCGTCCTGCTCTTCGTCGTACTCGCGACCGTGCTCCTCGTCTGCGGGACGGCGTTCGGCTACTGGGTCGTCCTGCCGAAGGCCATCCACTTCCTGACGAGCTTCGACGAATCGCTCTACAACGTGCAGATTCGCGCGCGGGACTACTTCTCGTTCGTGATCACGGTCCTGATCGCGGTCGGCCTCGTCTTCCAGCTACCGATCTTCATCGTCGCGCTCGTCCGGCTCGGCGTCCTGTCGACGCATACCCTGCGCACGAACCGGAGGCTCGGGTATTTCATCGTCGCCGTCGTCGCCGTTCTGCTTCCCGGCATCGACCCGGTGACGACGACGCTCGAGGCGATCCCGCTGATGGTGCTCTACGAGGGCTCGATCTGGTTGTCGGTGTTCGTGGAGCGGCGGGCAGTGCGGGTCGAGACGAGCATCGACACGCCGTGATCGTCTCGGCCGACTGGGTGCTCCCGATCGACCGCGACCCGATCGAGCGCGGTGCCGTCGAGTTCGAGGACGGCAGGATCGTCGCCGTCGGAACGGCGGAAGAGCTGGGCGCTGGAAAGCACTACGACGATTCGGTCATCCTTCCCGGCTTCGTCAACGCGCATTCGCACCTCGAGTACGCCGTCTACGGCGGCTTCGGCGACGGCCTCGACGACTTCGCCGAGTGGATCTCCCGGCACGTCGAGCGGAAGGCGCGGATCGGCTTCGACGAGCACGTCGACATCGCGCGCCTGGGGGCCGCCAAGTGTCTCGCGTCCGGCGTCACGACCGTCGGCGACTGCAGCTACAGCGGCGCTGCCGCCGTAGCGTGCGCCGAGCTCGGCCTCCGCGCGCACGTGTATCTCGAAGTCTTCGGCAGTGACGTCGACCGGGCGCTCGAGCGATTCGCGCGGACGCGGGAGCACGTCGCAACGGCGTTCGACCACCGCGTGCGGCCCGGGGTCTCGCCGCACGCGCCGTACTCGGTCTCGCTTTCGGTCTACGAGGCGTGCTCGGAGCTCGGCCTTCCGATCGCCACGCACATCTCGGAGAGCGCGGCCGAGGTCGCCTTCCTCCGCGACGGCGGCGGCGCGTGGGGCGCGTACGCGGACCTGCTCGTGGAGCCGCCCGGCGCGACCGGCGCGCGGATGCTCGCCGACGCAGGCCTTCTCGGCCCTGACGTCGTCGCCGCCCATTGCGTCGTCGTCGAGCCCGACGAGGTGGAGACGCTCGCCGAGAGCGGCACCGGCATCGCCCATTGCCCGCGCTCGAACGCAGCGCTCGGCTGCGGCGTCGCACCGCTCGGGGAGTTCCTGCGGGCCGGCGCACGCGTCGGCGTCGGGACCGACAGTCCGGCCTCGACGCCGTCGTTCGACTTCTACGACGAGCTCAGAAGCGTCGTCCTCTCGGCGCGCGCCCGCGAACGGCGGGCCGGCGCCCTGTCGGCCGCCGACGCCCTCGAGCTCGCGACGCTCGGCTCCGCGCGCGCCCTCAACCGCGAGCACGACCTCGGCTCGCTCACGCCGGGCAAGCGCGCCGACCTGCAGGTCGTTTCGCTGAGTGGCTCGCAGTGGCTCCCCTGGGAGGATCCGGCCGCAGCAGTGGTGTTCGATGGCTCACCAGAGCGAATTCTCGCTACCTTCGTGGATGGTGAGACGCGTTACGAGAAGGGAGGGCTCGAATGGCACGAGCTGACCGCCGCCGCGCACAACGCGAGGCGCGCGCTGCTCGCCCTGGCAACCGCCACACCGGCGGCGGCAAACGCACCGCCCCCGCGAGCGCGATAGAGAACCAGCTCTTCTTCACCCGCCTTCGCAACCAGGCGAAGTGGGCTTTCGCGTTGATGGTGGTCGTCTTCGGCGCCGGGTTTGCCTTTCTCGGGGTCGGCTCCGGCGGCCTCGACCTCGGCTCGCTGATCCAGGACGCCTTCGGCACGAAGGGCAGCAGCGGCACCTCGGTCTCGAAGGCGCTGAGCGAGGTCGACAAGCATCCGCGTCAGGCCCAGGGCTACAAGGTGCTGGCCGACGCGTACGTCCGGAAGGGACGGACCGCGGACGCCGTCTCCGCACTCGAGCAGTACGTCCGGCTGGCGCCGAAGGACGCGGCCCAGATCGCGCGGCTCGGCAAGCTCCAGTCGGACGAGGCGCGTGCCGCGCTGACCGATGCTCAGGCGGCGTACGCCTCCCAGCAGTACGCCACCGCCGGCTCGACGTTCGGCGCTTCCCCGTCGAGCACGTTCGGGCAGGCGCTCGGCCAGGATCCGATCACGCAGGCCGTGACCACGAAGGTCTCGACCGCGACGCAGCAGGCGACCAGCCGCTACCAGACGGCCGCGGCGGCCGCGATCGCGACGTTCCAGCGTCTGACGAAGGCACTCCCGAATCAGGACTCGTACTTCCAGCTCGCTCGTGCGGGGGAGGAGTTCCAGAACACGAAGGTCGCGGTCGCTGCCTACACCGCGCTGCTGAAGCGGCACCTCGTCACCGATGCGGCGACGAAGCGCGGGATCAAGGCGCGGATCGCCGCGCTCCAACCGGCTGCGAAGCAGGGCGGTGGTTAGACTCCCGCGCGACAGGACGCCTGCCACCACCACCTCGGGGGACGCATGAACTTCGACATCAAGACCGAGCAGCTCGGAGATGACGCCTACGTGATCGCGCTCGCCGGCGAGGTCGACCTGTACACGGCGCCGGAGTTCAAGCAACAGCTGCTCGAGGTGATCGGCCAGGGCGGGAAGCAGGTCGTGGTCGACTTCAGCGACACGACGTTCATCGATTCCACGACGCTCGGCGTGCTCGTCGGGGGCGTGAAGCGGTTGCGCACGAACGACGGCCAGCTCTCGCTCGTCTGCAGCGATCGGAACATCACGAAGATCTTTGAGATCACGGGTCTCGACCGCGTGTTCACGATCTACCCGACGCGCGACGAGGCCGTTTCGAAGCTCGGTGCGTCCGCCGACCAGCCGCCGGCCTAGGACCTCGTTCACACGTAGGCTTGAAGCGTCATCGTGAAACGCGCTCGAACGTGCTCCGCACGTTGACGCTCGTCGGAGGCGTGCTCCTGCTCGCGGGCTGCGGCGCGGGCGGCGTCGTCCGCCACGGCGATCAGTCCAACGGCAGGAAGCTCTTCATCCAGCAGTGCGGCGGCTGTCACACGCTCGCGGCGGCCGGCACGCAGGGGAACGTCGGTCCGAACCTCGACGATGCCTTCGCGGAACCGCGCAAGGAAGGCTTCAAGGAGAGCTCGATCGCCGACATCGTCGCAGGCCAGATTCGCGCGCCGGGGCAGTACTCGACCAAGGCGAACGACCCGAACTATCTCGGGGCCAACATGCCCGCGCACCTGGTCACGGGCACCAATCTCAACGACGTCGCCGAGTTCGTCGCGGCCAACGCCGGCGCCCAGGGCTTCGCCGAGCAGACCGCGGTGACGAGCACGAACGGCAAGGTGATCTTCAAGACGAAGTGCGGTGGCTGCCACACGCTCGCCGCGGCGGGGACGTCGGGAACGCAAGGGCCGAACCTCGACCAGCTGAAGCCGCCGTTCGCCGTCGCGAAGGCGCAGGTCGAGCACGGCGGCGGGATCATGCCCGCGTTCAAGGGCACGCTCACCGACGCGCAGATCGCCGCTGTCGCCAGGTTCGTCTCGTCGAGCGCGGGCAAATGGACGCCCGCGCGGTTCAAGCGTCGACCGAGGGGACACTTCCCGGTCTTCTCGGGATCGTGTTCGTCTCGCTCGAGCACAGCCGTGCGTTGCTCGAGCTACCGCTGCGCGCAGACCATGTTGCGCCGAACGGTTATCTCCACGCCGGGACGGTCGTGGCGCTCGCAGACACGGCGTGCGGCTACGGCTGCATCGCATCGCTGCCCGACGGCGCGAGTGGGTTCACGACGGTCGAGCTGAAGACGAACTTCCTGCGGACGGCGACCGAGGGGACGCTCACCTGTGAGGCAACGCTGGCGCATGGCGGCCGGACGACGCAGGTGTGGGATGCGACCGTCGCCCACGGGGACAAGACGCTCGCGCTGTTCCGCTGCACGCAGCTCGTGCTCTACGGGAGTGACCGCGGCAGCATCGAGGTCGAGCGCCCCACCACCTCTTAGCCGCGTACTTGCTCGTGCTCCGCGGCGAGATCGACGACGACGTGCGTCACCGGCACGGGGAACCGCTCACGCGCCTTCTGGACGACGCCGCGCTCCAGCCAGTTCGACCGGCCCTCCGGATGCGTCGAGATCACGATCTCGTCGGCGCCGAACGTCCTCAGCGCGTCCTCGATCGCCTGCAGCGGGTCGCCGTCGCCGATCTGGCCGCGCGCCTCGATCCCCTCGCTCCGCAGACGTTCGAGGGATGCATCGAGCCGCGCTTGCGCGTCGGCTCGCGCGGCGTCGTTGTCCGAGACCCAGTGCTTGAGCGGCGAGTTCAGTGCGGGCGTGACGACAAGGATCTCCTCGCGCACGCCCGCGCTCTTCCGTTCGAGGCAGTCGCGTAGCGTGCGGCCGCCGACGGTCTCGTTCGCAACGACGAGGATCCGTCGCTCGCCCTCGGCGTGCGGGCGCGGCTGCGTCGTCGGCGGACCCTCGACGCGGCGCGCGCGCGCCCACCACACGACCGCCGCCACGCTCAGCGCCAGGAAGACGGGAAGCCCCGCCTTCCAGCCGCCGGCTGCACTCGCGATCGCGATCAGCGCGAAGTAGACGATCGCCCCGATTACGAACCGGAAAGCTTCCGCCTCGCTTCGGAGCGGGTTGATCATGCGGCCGGCGCCACCTCAGAGGATGTAGATCGTCGTGTAGACGACGATCCACATCACGTCGACGAAGTGCCAATAGATGCCGGCGATTTCGACGCCGTGGTGGTGGTCGGCGGAAAAGTGGCCGCGGAACGAACGGATCGTCATGAACAGCAGGATCGAGAGGCCGACGAACACGTGGGCGCCGTGGAGCCCCGTCAGGCAATAGAAGATCGTGCCGAACGCTCCGTCGTGCGGTGCGAAGCCGACGCGCGAATATTCGCGTGCCTGCGTCAGCAGGAAGACGAGGCCCATCAGGAACGTCAGCAGCAAGCCGGCCTGCAGCCCGATCCGGTTCCCACGCTTGATCGACGTCAGCGCCCAGTGCATCGTGAAGCTCGACGTCACCAGGATCGCGGTATTGACGCCGGCGACGAAGACGGGCAGGTTGAACTGCGGCGGCGGCCACGCGATCCCGTTGACGACACGCACGAAGAAGTACGCGGTGAAGAACGCGCCGAAGAGCATGATCTCCGACGCGATGAACAGGAACATCCCGAGCACGGACGCGTTGACGCGCGAGCTCTGGTGCGCGATCGGTGGACCGTGGTGCTGAGCGGCGGCGGCGTGCGCTTCCATTAGGCGGGGACCTCCGCCTTCGCTACGACGTGCTCGACCGGCAGCTTCGTCTCCGAGCGCAACCGCCCCACGAGATCGCGGCGCAGCCAGCCCGACCGCTCGGGGCCGAACGTCGAGACGATGATCTCGTCGATCCGCTCCTCGCGCATCGCTTCGATCGCCGCGGAAAACGGATCGGGATGAGCGATCTGGCCGTGTGCGTCGATTCCCGCGCCGCGTAGCTCCCCGAGCGCGAGCTTCAGGCGCCGCTCGGCCTCCGGGTGGTGTGAGTCGCTCGGGTCGCTCTGTGGTGCGACGAGCAGGAAGCTGGCGCGGCTCTCGCTCGCGCGCTGCTTGATCTTCTCCAGCAGCTGCTCCCCGAGCACCGTCTCGTTCGCGATCACGAGGACGTTCGCCTCGCCCTCGCCGCCGGTCCGCACGTCGACGAAAACATGCTCGACCGGTATGTCGCCGGCGGAGTCGCGAATGCGATCGACGACGTTCCTCCGCATCCACCCCGACTTCTGCACCGGGTGCGTCGCCACGATGATCTGGTCGACCGGCGGCTCGAGCTGCGCGATCGCGTCGCGAACCGCGGTCACGGGATCAGTCTCGACGACGAGCCCGTGCGCGAGGATCTCCTCGCCGCGCAGCATCGCGAGCGTCTTCTCGAGCCGGCGCCCGGCAGCGGCGCGCCGCGTGTCCTCGTAGACCACGTACGCGCGCTGCGGCTGGCTCACGGGGCAGATGACCGTGACGTGCAGGTCGTCGTCGGCGCGGTGCTGCTCGATCGCCTCGATCAGCCGCGTCCCGGTGACCGTCTCGTTGGCGACGACGAGGAGATGCATCAGCGCACGACCGTCAGCCGAAGGCGCATCAGTCGACCGCCACCGGTTCCTCGGTGCGCTCGCGCTCGGGGGCACCGGCGAGAATGGCGTGGCGCGCGCCCGGAACGCCGTATTCGTACGGGCCGCCGACGATCTGCGGAATCTCGTCGAAGTTGAACACGGGCGGCGGCGAGGACACCTGCCATTCGAGCGTCATTGCCCGCCACGGGTGACGCGATCGAGATGAACATGTTCCAGTGCGCGAAGCGCGGGTCGTAGTCGGAAACCCGGCGCGGCATCCCTTCCACGCCGATCAGGTGCATCGGGAAGAACGTCGCGTTGAAGCCGATGAACGTGAGCCAGAAGTGGAGCTTGCCGAGCTTCTCGCTGTACATGCGGCCGGTCATCTTCGGGAACCAGTAGTAGATGCCCGCGAAGATCGTGAACAGCGAGCCGCCGAAGAGCACGTAGTGGATGTGCGCGACGACGAAGTACGTGTCGGAGACGTGGATGTCGATCGGCACGGCGCCGAGGTAGATGCCGGAGAGGCCGCCGATCACGAACATCGACACGAAACCGAGCGCCCAGAGCATGGGCGTCGAGAAATCGATCTTCCCCTCCCACATCGTGGCCAGCCAGGAGAACACCTTGACGCCGGTCGGGACCGCGATCAGCAGCGTCGTGATCATCATCGGGACGCGGAGCCAGGGCGCCATCCCGGAGACGAACATGTGGTGCGCCCAGACCGAGAAGCCGAGCACGAGGATCGCGAGCAGCGACAGCGCCATCAGCCGGTACCCGAAGATCGGCTTGCGCGACATGGCCGAGATCACCTCGGACGCGATCCCGAATCCGGGCAGCATCATGATGTAGACCGCGGGGTGGGAGTAGAACCAGAAGATGTGCTGGTACCCCAGCGGGTAGCCGCCGCCTGCCGTGTCGAAAAAGCTCGTGTGCATCACGCGGTCGAACATGACGAAGAACTGCGAGCCGGCGATGAACGGCGTCGCGATCACGACGAGCAGTGACGTCGTGAAGTTCGCCCAGACGAGGAGCGGCATGCGCCAGAACGTCATTCCCGGCGCGCGCATCGTGATGATCGTGACCAGGAAGTTGAGCGCGGTCATGATCGACGACGCGCCGGCCCACTGCACCCCCATGCCGGGGACGAAGAACGAGGACAGCATCATGATCCCGGCGATCGGCAGCAGCCAGAACGACAGCGCGTTCAACCGCGGGAATGCCATGTCGGGCGCGCCGAGCATCAGCGGCACGACGAAGTTCGCGAGCCCCGCGAACGCGGGGATCACGAACAGGAAGATCATCAACGACGCGTGGACGGAGAACAGGCCGTTGTACGTCTGGTTGTTGAAGAACTGCATCCCCGGCTTTGCCAACTCGGCGCGGACGAGCATCGCGAGCAACCCGCCGGCGAGGAAGAAGAAGATCGTGGTCGTCAGGTACTGCATCCCGATGACCTTGTGGTCCGTGTTCACGCGGAGGTAGTCCCGCCACGAGTAGGCGCCGTGGCCGGAGTGGTCCTCCGGGACCGTCGGTGCGCCGATCGCGTAGCGGGCCCAGTAGTCGAACGAGCCGATGCCGGAGAGGAAGCCGATCGGCGCGGCGACGAGCCCGCCGACGAGGACGATGATCTCGCCCTTCCAGATCGGGTGCCAGCCGCCCCACCAGCGGCAGAGGACGACGATCGCGCAGCCGATGCCGAAGAAGAGCGCGGCCATCCACGCAGCGCGCAGGAAGCCCGGGTACAGCAGCCGTCGCGGGCCGCGCGGCGGCGCCGGCGGCCCGTGGTGCTCGAGCGGCTCGTGCTGGATCGGGAGGGCGGTCGCGGTCACGGCTTCTTATTTACCGAAGCGGCGAGGAAGTCGACGAGCGCACCGACCTCCGCCGTGCTCAGGGTCTTGCCGAAGTCCGGCATGACGCCCTTCGGGAAGCCCTTCTCGACGTAGGCGTTCGGCGTGACGATCGACTGCCGGATGAAGGCCGTGAGCGGCTTCCCGGCCGTCGAAGCGTAGGCCGGGAGTCGGTCGAGGTCCGGTCCCGTCGTTCCGCTCGCGGAGGCCGCCTTCAGCGTGTGGCACCCGTTGCACCCCTGCTGGTTGAAGAGGATGAGGCCCTGCTGGCCGGTCGGCGGCCCTGCCGCGTTCCCGCCGCCCTGCTGCTGCCCGTTCTGGCCCGCCTGGCCGCTCTTCGCCCAGTTGGCGAATGCCCTCTGCGGCATCACGATCGACTGCGTGCGCATCAGCGCATGACCGAGCCCGCAGAGCTCGGTGCAGACGACCGTGTACGTCCCGACCCGGTCGGGCGTGATGTGGAGCGTCGGATGGATCCCCGGGAGCAGGTCCTGCTTCTGCGAGAACTCCGGCACCCAGAACGAGTGCGCGACGTCCTTCGACGTCATGTGCAGGACGACCGAGCGGTTGACCGGCAGGCGGAGGATGTCCGAAGTCTTGTTCCCGTAGCTCGGATACGTGAACGACCACGCGAACTGCTGTGCGGTGACGTTCACCCGCAGCGGGTTCGCGCCGTCCACGCGATCTCGAGGCCGGTGTGCCCGTGGACCGGCGGCCCGTCGTCGAGATCGCCTTCCTTGACGCGGAAGTGGACGAACGCGTAGACGAGGACGGCGGCGACGATCGCGAAGATGAAGATGCAGATCCCGGTCACGAACCAGAAGACGAAGTGGATCCGGCCGGCCTCGCGCGTCGCGGGCTCGGGGAGCCACGCCGGGACCAGGGCGAGCGTCGCCCCCGCGGCGGCGGCGATCACGCCGAAAAGGGCCAGTTGAACGAGGGAGCCCCTGCGCACGCTTCCCGCGAATCTACTCGACGCTCGGCCCCGGCGGCGTTTCCAACCGCTTGTCGGCGGGAACCGACTTCGCATCTCCCCGAAGGAGGGCATCAGTGGGACTCGGAGTTGGAATCTTCCTGATCGCGGTCGGTGCGATCCTGACCTTTGCGGTCAACACGGACACGAACGGCACCGTGAATCTCGACACAGTCGGCTGGATCCTGATGGGCGTCGGCCTGATCAGCGTCCTGCTCTCGATGATCTTCTGGTCGTCGTGGGCCGGCCCCGGCTACTGGTCGCGTCGCCGCACCTACGTCGACGACGGACCGCCGCCGTATTGAGCCGGCAGGGGTTCGACCGGGGCGTCCCAGCGGCGCCCCGGGGCTTCCTGTTTCAGGCCGTGGCGAGCTCGACGACGAACGTCGAGCCGCGGCCGTTCCGCGCCTCGACCCAGATCCGGCCGCCCATTCGCTGCACGAGCTCGCGCGAGATGTAGAGGCCGAGGCCGGTTCCGCCGACGCCGCGCGTGAGGTTCGGGTCGAGGCGATAGAACTTCTCGAAGATCCGCTCGCGCTCCGCCGGTGGGCCGTCCGGCGAGTACTTGATCGCGTTCTCGACGAGATTCGCGAGCACCTGACGCACCTTGTCGCGGTCGGCGGCGACCGGCGGGACGTCGGTGTGTGCCACGAAGGAGAGGCTGATGTTGGGCGGGACATACTGTGCCGCCGCGTCGACGACGCTGCGCGCGAGCTCCACGGCATCGCATTGCTCGATCACCGTGTGCATCGTCCCCGACTCGAGACGGCTCGCCCAGAGGATGTCGTTCACGATCCGCGCGAGCCGGTCGGACTCGGTGGCGATCACCTCGAGCAGTCCGGACCGCTGCGGCTCGGCGAGCCGCAAGTCCTCGCGCCGAAGGGTCAGCGCCGCACCGTAGATCGCGGCGAGCGGAGTCCGCAGCTCGTGCGAGACCGTCGCGACGAAGTCCGACTTCAGGTGCTCGACGGCTCGCTCGGCCGTGAGGTCGCGGAATGCGAAGACGGTCCCGCCTTCGAACGCGACGCCCGTCAGCGACAGCCAGAGCTCGCGCCCGTTGATCTCGACCGGCTGGGTCTGCGCCGCGGTGCGTGAGCTCGCGGCCACCGGCGCGATCGAGCGCCAGGAGGGAAAGACGAATTCGGCTCGATGGCCGACGACCTCGTCGGCCGTCAGGCCGGTGATCCGCTCGGCCGCGGGGTTCCAGAGCCGCACGATCTCGTCGCGGTCGACGAGCATCACGCCGTCGGCGACGTGCTCGACGACGAGCGCTGCGCGGGCGCGTTCCTGCGCCGCGCGGTAGAGGCGCGCGTTGTCGACTGCGACCGCGGCGCGCCGCGCGAGGTGCTGCGCAAAGTCGAGATCCTCCTCGTCGTACAGCCGGGTCGGGTCCGCGGAGACGAGCATCAGGGAGCCGAAGGTTCGGCCGCCTGCGCGGAGGGGAACGACCATCGCCGACGGGCACGATCCGATAGAGCGCCGGCTCGCCGGTGCGGACGACGCGCCCCGGGCCTTCGGGCTCGTCGGGTGTTCCGCCGTAGAGCTCCTGTGATTGTCGCGCCCACCGGGCCTTCGTCGGGTCGCGATGGACGACCGCGATCCGGCGGAACCCGCCGTCGTCGTCGATCACGTCGACCGCGTACCAGTCCGCGAAGCGAGGGACGAGGAGCTTTGCGATGTTCGCGAGCGTCGCCTCGTAGTCGAGCGTGGAAGCGAGTTGTTGGCTCGCCTCGGCGAGCACGGTGAGCCGCTCGCGCGCCGCGTCGGCCAGCGCGTGCGCGCGGCGGCTCTCCGTCACGTCGGACACGACGATGCCGAGACCGGTGATGTCGCCGAAGTTGTCGCGGACCGGGTAATAGCTCGCGACCCAGTGCCGGACCATCCCGGGTGCCGACGAGAGCTCGCCGCTCACGTCGATGTCGAGAACCGGCCGTCCGGTCTGCACGATGCGGTCGAAGATCGGTTCGATCCCGTCCGCGACTTCCGCCCCGAGGACCTCGCGCGCGGTTCGGCCGAGGTGCTCTTCGACCGTGCGGCCGTTGATCTTCGCGAGCGCGTCGTTGATCCGTTCGTAGCGGAGGTCGCGGTCGAGATAGCCGAGGCCGACCGGCGCCGTGGCGAACAGCGTGTCGAGGAGCGCCCGCGATTGCTCCGATCGTCGCAGCAACAGGGCGTTGTCGACGGCGGTCGCCGCGCGCCGCGCCAGGTCCTCGGCAGTCGCGAGATCCGACCGCGTATAGCGTCGGCCGCTCTCCGCGGAGACGAACGTGATCGCTCCGAGCACCCGCCCGCGCGCGGTCAGCGGCACGCACATCGACGAGCGCAGGCCGAGCGAGCGCAGGAGGTCGAGCAGCTCGGGCGTGTCGCGGGTCGCCTCCACGAGCAGGTCGTCGGGGACGTCCTCGACGAGCTCGGACTCCCCGGTCCGCATCACCTTCGGCGCGCCGTAGTCGGCGTCGGGATCCGGCGGGTACCGCTCGCCGAGCTCTTCCGCCATCTGCACTTTGTCGGGGTCGACGTGAGCCGTCGCGAGACGGCTGATCCCGTCCTTCGCGACCATGTCGACCACGCACCAGTCGGCGAACGTGGGCACTGCGAGCGACGCGACGTTGGCGAGCGTCGTCTCGTAGTCGAGTGAGGACGCCAGCAGCTCGCTCGCCTCCGCGATCAAGCGCCGGTCCTCTGCCATTCGCCGCTGCCGTTCGTACAACTGCGACGTCGAGAGCGCGGTCGATGCGAGGTTCGCGAGCGTCGACGCGGCGTCGAGCTCGGCGCTCGTGAATCGGTGCGGCTCGCGGTAGTAGAAGACGAGCGTCCCGAACGGCCGGCCGTCGTGCCACAAGGGTGCTGCCACCATTGCCCGGTTTCCTTCCGCCGCGTGCGCCTCGCGGTGGGAGTCCCTCAGCCATTCCGCCGTCGCGATGTCCTCCGCGACGATGGGTTTCTCGAGCGACACCTCGTCCTCGTTGCCGGTAATCGCCGCCGTCGATGCCTCGACGTACTCCTTCGACAGGCCCTCGTGCGCCGCGACCGTCCAGGTTCCGGTCTCGTCGTCGCGCTGCCAGAGCGAATAGGCGTCCGCTTCGAGCGTCCGCTGCGCGAGCTCGAGGACGCGTGGCAGTACGTCCTCCCGCCGGAGCGAGCCGAGCAGCGTCGCCGAAGCCTCCACGAGCAGCCTGAGCCGTCCCGCCTCCTCGGCGTGGAGTGCCGCGTCAGGCGTCGCGCTTCGATGGAGCTCGAGATCCGGTGTGGCCATGCCGGCTCCTGTCCTGGCGGAGGAGCGAAGTAGGGCGATCGAACTTTACTCCTGAATTCCCGTTTGTCCTGCGTCGCGAAGCCGTCAGGGCGCCGTTGCGGGAATCGAGGCAGGAGCCGAGCGCCGCCGGAGTGCGTCGATGAGGAAGGCGACGGCGTAGAGCGCGCCGACGACGATCAGGAGGAAGCTGTAGCCGCTGACGAGCGACAGGTACTCGAGCGTCCCGCCGACGATCGCGCCGAGGAGATTTGCCGCGAAGGCGATGTTCGACGCGGCGACGTCGCGGAAGCGCTGGGCGAAGACGAGGTTCGCCAGGAAGATCGGCGCGAACGCAATCGCGACCGCGGCGAGGAAGCGTGGTGCCGGCGACAGCGCGAGCAGCGACTCCTGCGGCACCGTCCACGCGACCGCGAGCGAGACGAGCAGGAGCACGTAGAGGACCGGCGCGGGCGGCAGCCGCACGTGCCGCGCGACCTCGACCGCGAGATAGACGCTGATCAGCACTCCGGCGAAGACGAGCGAGTTGACGAACCAGGTCGTGCCGAACAGGAGCGCGAACTGCACGACGTTCTTCGTCTCGAGCAGCAGGAACGCCGCGCCCATGAACGCGAGGTCCAGGTAGCGACCCATCCGGGCAGTCCCGGATCCACCGGCCACGACGACCAGCACGACGGATGCAGCGAGGAGCAACAGGAGCGTGTGCCAGTAGAGCGGGCCGATTGTCCGGTGCTCGAGGTACGGGAACGGATAGTTGTCGGTCGGCTCGGCGACCTTGACCGGCCGCCAGTGCTTCCGGCAGTTGACGCCGGCGCCGCCGCCGGCGGTGATCACCGCCTGTCGTCGCGCCGCGAGCGTGTCACCGAGCTCGACGCACGGGGGGCTGCCGAAGACGTCGGCGAGGGTGCCTGCGTAGCGGTCGAGCAGGAACGGCTCGTAGTAGTTGTACATAGCGAACGTGCCACCCGGGACGAGGCGCTTCTTGACGGTCTGCATCGACTGCTTCGTGAAGAGGTAGTTCTCCAGCCGCAGCGCGCCCTGGCCGCTGAGCAGGGTCAGCGAATCGGGAAGAGCGAACAGGATCAGGTCGTACCGCTTGTCATGGTTCTCGATGTACGCGCGGCCGTCGTTGATGTGGCGCGTGACGCGCGGGTCGCTCCACGGGTCGTTTGGGTGGTACTTGCTACCGAGGCTCTGAATCTCCGGGTCGATCTCGACTGCGTCGATGTGCTTTGCGCCCTCGGACAGCGCGACGGCGACGTCGTTGCCGTTGCCCGCGCCGACGATCATCACGTTGTTCGGCGGCCGGCGAAGGTGACGGTAGGGGAAGAAGTAGAAGCGCTCGATCCGCTTGAGCGTGTTGACCGGATAGGCCGTCTGATGCGGGATGTTGTTGGCGCTGATCGTCAGGACGCCGTGCGTCCGCACGTGCGTGTTCGGGATCGTCAACGGCCCGCGCTGGTAGACCGCGGTCACCTTGTAGTACGGCGACCAGTGGTCGTTCCCGTTCGCGGACTCGACCGCGAGCATCGCGACGACCGCGATGAGTGCGACGGTTTGCCAGCGCCGCCCGATCAGTAACGCAAGCAGCGCGCAAGCGATCGCTCCCCACGCGACCGGGGGCAGTTCCAGGAACGACAGCAACGAGAACGCGGCGATCCCGGCGATCGAGCCGAGGATGTCGAGCCTGTACGCGTCGAGCGGCTCGAAGCGGACGAAGAGCCGCGCGACCGCCTGGCCGATCCCCGCCATCACCGCAACGGTCAGGAAGAACGTCGCGCCGAGCGTCACCCACCGCGGCGCCGCGCCGTGGTGGAACGCTCCGTAGAGGCTGCCGTCCTCAAGCCGGACCTTGACCGGGAACACGAGGACGAACGCGACGAGCACGGCCAGAGCGACCGGTGTCCACCTGAACAGGTCGGGGCCGCGGTTCGCGCGGAGGAACCCGATCCCGATCCCGAGGAACGACGACAGCAGGACGAAGTTCGTCAGGTAGGCGAGGTGGATGTTGTTCGCCGCAGTCCAGCGAATCAGCGCGAGCTCCACGAACAGCATCACGAAGCTCACCGCAGCGAGGCGCAGCCGCTCGCCGCCGAGCGTCGCTGGGGTGCTCGGGCGTTCGGCGGCAGCTCCCACGAAGAGCAGCATGACCGGCGTCGTTCCTCCGCGCTACGGTTCCTGTCGATGCTCCGGGGATGGGCGAAGCGGATCGCGGTCGCGTTTGCCGCGGTCGTTGCCTGTGTTGCCGCGTCTGCGGCAGCTTCGGCGGCGCCGTCGGTGGTGGAACGCGGGCCTCGCGTGGTACGACAAGTATCCGACCGTCCCGGGCGACCTGCCGCTCGCGACCGCGTGGGACGCGTTCCCCCTGTTTGAGGCGTACACCGCGATCGCGCTCGCCGACCCGTCACCCGCGAACGTGGCGGCGGTTACCGACTTCGCGGTCGGCGCCGAGCGCTACTGGAACCCGGACATGTATCCGGTCGGCGGCTTCACCTTCTATCCCGACCTCGCCGGCAAGACGAATTCCGCGTTCTTCGACGACACCGGATGGCTCGGCGTTGCCTTCTTCGACGCCTACCGCGCGACGAAGGACCCGCGCTTCCTCCACGACGCGATCCGAGCGTTCCGCTTCATCGACATCGTCGGCTGGGCCGGCGACTCCGGCGGCGGGATCTGGTGGGACACGGACCACCAGTACAAGACGGCGGAGCCGCTAGCCGCGGCCGCGCTCCTTGGCGGTGAGATCTACCAGCAGACGCACATCAAGTGGTACCTGAAGGAGACGAAGAAGCTCCTCGCATGGGCGGACAAGCACGCGTGGAACAGCGCGCGCGGGCTCTACGCGCGCAGCGACACCTCCGACACCGTCATGAACTACGTCGAGGGGATGATGATCGGCGCGCAGACGATGCTGTGCAGGGCCACACGGGACCTCTCCCGCTGCATCCGCGCGGAGCAGCTTGCGCGCGCCGCCGCGATCGCGTTCCCATCCGACTACCACTGGGCGCCGGAGACAGACGTGATCTACCTGCGCTGGATGCTCGACCTCTACGCGAAGGACCACAACGCGCGCTGGTACGCGCTCGTCGACGCGAAAGCGCAGCAGGCGCTCACGAATGCGAAGGACGTGCGCGGTCTCTACACGAAGCGCTGGGACGGGCAGCTCGCGAGCAACGACCGCCTCCTGACGATCGCCGCCACGACGAGCCTGTTCGGGTGGATGGCTGCGTCGGCTCCTGCACCGCACTGAAACAAGGGTCATCCCCTCCGGGCCTGACCCTTTTTAGGTGTCGAGCGAGGACCTTCGTCGGACGCACTCGAGGACCCGTGAGGCGGGGGTCGATCTGGCCGCCCCGGGCGCGGTGGCGGCGTTGTGCGAGCCGTTTTCGCGCGCGGCTCGTCCAAGTGACGTGATGCGCGCTTCGTCAGGGGACGAACTGGAGAAAGCGCTCGATCATCGCGTTCACCTGCTCGGGCACCTCGAGCTGGTGGAAGTGGCCGGCGCCAACGGTGATCCCGACCTCGAGGTCGGGCTTGATCGCGCGCAGGCGCACGGCGTCGGGACTCGCGCCGAGGGCCGAACGGAGCAGCAGCGCCGGGACGGTGCAAAGGGCGAGCGCGCCGACGCCATTCCAGGCATTGACGCCGCGGATGACCTCGGTCGCGATCGGCAACGGAGCGGCGCACATCAGATCGGCGATCCAGTCCGCCAGGTCCTCGTCGCGCGCGCCCATGTCCTGAACGTAGAGGCGGCGGACCTCTTCGCCGCTCGGCCCGGCCAGATGTACCGCAAGCGCGCTCAACACCTGGACGGTCGCCGGGAGCGGGTCGATCGGTCCCGGGTCGACGAGAACGAGCGCGCCCGGCACGGACGGGTACCGCGCCGCGAGCTCGAGCGCGATCATCCCGCCGAGGCTGTGCCCGACGACGACCGGCTTGTCGATCCCGACGGCGACGCAGAAGCGCGCGAGATCGTCGGCGAAGTCGGGGATGCCGTAGCCCCTCTCCGGGCTGTCGCTCAGGCCGCAACCGCGTAGGTCGAGTGCCGTGACGGCACGCGTCTGCGCGAAGTGGTCGAACTGCGGCTGGAACACGGTGCGATCGCAGCACCAGCCGTGGACGAAGAGCAGCTCCGGGCCGCCCTCGCCGGCGCGCTCGTAGTACAGCCTCAGGTCATCGAGCTCTGCGTGCGGCATGCCGCGGCAATCGTCTCACGGCGACAGCCGCGACCCAAAAGCTTCGGTTGCCCGATCGACGTCGCCAGAGGGTCACAGGTGGGCGGGGGGAACCTCCGGCGACGCGGGCATCTAGTCGAACCCTGGACCTTCTCGACGAGCGTCGGCAAGCTGGTATGAAGGTAGCGCTACGTCGTGGGCCGCACCCCAGGCTGCAGGGCGGGGAAGCCAGGTCGCGG
>VAXB01000029.1 GCA_005883995.1 Actinomycetota bacterium | reverse complement strand
TGCCGGTGTAGGTGTCCCCCACCTCCGGCTCCTTCGTCAGCGCCTGGATCGCCGAGATCGCGGCCTCCGCCTTCGGGCCGTCGGTCGCGTAGATGAGGATCGTGCCGTCCTCCTCGATGTCGATCTGGACGTCGTGGTCGCCCTCGAGCGCGCGAATCGTCTCGCCGCCCTTGCCGATCACCATCCCGATCTTCTCCGGGTCGATCTTGATCGTCGAGATTCGCGGCGCCGTCTGCGAGAGCTCGGCCCGCGGCTCGGGGATCGCCTGGAGCATCTTGTCGAGGATGAACTCGCGCGCCCGCTTCGCCTGCTCGAGCGCGCCGCGCATGATCTCCTGCGTGACGCCGGTGATCTTGATGTCCATCTGCAGGGCCGTGATGCCCTCGCGCGAGCCGGCGACCTTGAAGTCCATGTCACCGAGGTGGTCCTCGGCGCCCTGGATGTCGGTGAGGATGACGTAGTCGTCGCCCTCCTTGACGAGGCCCATCGCGATGCCGCTGACCGGCCGCTTGATCGGCACGCCCGCGTCCATCAGCGCCAGCGTCGAGCCGCAGACGGAGCCCATGGACGACGAGCCGTTCGACTCGAGCGTCTCCGACACGATCCGAATCGTGTACGGGAACACGTCCGCGGTCGGGATCATCGCCTCGAGCGCCCGCTGCGCGAGCGCGCCGTGGCCGATGTCGCGGCGCTTCGGGCCCCGCATCATTCCGGTCTCGCCCACCGAGTACGGCGGGAAGTTGTAGTGGTGCATGTACCGCCGGTCGGTCTCGAGCGAGAGGTCGTCGATCCGCTGGCCCTCCTTCGCGGTCCCAAGCGTCAGCAGGGACATGATCTGCGTCTGCCCGCGGGTGAAGAGACCGGAGCCGTGCGTTCGGGGTGACACGCCGACTTCGCAGGCGATCGGCCTGATCTCCTCCGGCGCGCGCCCGTCGGGACGGTTCTTCTCGACGGCGATCTTGCGGCGGACGAGCTCCTTGTAGATCGCCTCCGCCGCCTTCTTGACGTAGTTCTTCGTGATCGAGTCCTTTGTCGTCGCCGCCTCGCCGTCGCCGACGGCCGGCCCGACCGGGAACGGCAGCTCGACCGTCTCGACGATGCGACCGAAGAGCAGCTGACGCTTCGCCGACTTCAGCTCTTTCGAGTCCTGCTCGGCATCCGTCAGCGCACGAAGCTCCGTCTCGAACTGCTCGCGCACCGGAGCCACCACGGCCTCGAGCCGTGCCCGCTCGAGCACCGCTGCGAGACTCATCTTCCGCTGGGTCTGCCGGAGGACGTCGTCCTCGGTGGACTCCATGCTCAGCGCGGGGAGCAGCTCCTCGACGACCGCGTCCGCCGCGCGCAGCCCTTCGCCGCGGATCCGATCACGGATCGCATCGCCGTGCTCCTGGACGATCTCGTCGGTCACGGACTCGTCGAGCCACTTCGCCTTGCCGATCTGGCGCTGGAGGTCGAGCTGCGCCTCGCACAGCTTCTTGATCTCCGAGTGGGCCAGGTCGAGCGCCTCGAGCAGCCGATCCTCCGGCACCTCGTTGGCTCCCGCCTCGACCATCGTCAGCCCCTCCGGGGTCCCGACGACGATCAGATCGAGCTCCGCGTTCTCCGCAACCTCTTGCAGGGTCGGGTTCACGGTCAGCTCGCCGTCGACGAGGGCAACGCGAACCGCGCCGACCGGCCCGAGGAACGGAAGCGGCGAGATCATCAGCGCCGCAGACGCCCCGTTGATGCACAGCATGTCGTGCGCCGTGACCAGGTCGGCGCTCAGGACGGTGCAGATCACCTGCGTCTCGTTCTTGTAGCCCTTCGGCCAGAGCGGCCGAATGGGCCGGTCGATCATGCGAGCCGTCAGGATCGCGCGCTCCGTCGGCCGGCCTTCGCGCTTGAAGAAGCCGCCGGGGATCTTCCCGGCCGCGTACATCCGCTCCTCGACGTCGACCGTGAGCGGGAAGAAGTCCGCGCCCTCGCGCGGCTCCTGCCGCCCCATCGCCGTCGCCAACACCATCGTCTCGCCGCTGCGAACGACGACGGCGCCGTCGGCCTGCTTTGCGAGCTTGCCGGTCTCGAAGGTGATCTCGTGACCGCCGACGGTCACGCTGACCTCGGCCCGGCGCTCAGTGGCAATCGCCATCAGTTGTCCTCCACTCTGCTTTGCGGGGAGTGGGGACTCGAGTCAGCGCCGACGTCGACGCTCGCTCGAATCTCCACTTCCCTGGGTAAGTGGGCTACCTGCGCAGCCCCAGTTCTTTGATCAGTTGCCGGTACCCCTCCAGGTCGTGCTTCTGGAGATAGTTCAGAAACCGGCGCCGGCGGCCGACGAGCTTCAGCAAGCCGCGCCGCGAGTAGTGGTCCTTCGGGTGCGAACGCAGGTGCTCGGTGAGGTCGTTGATCCGCCGCGTCAGCAGCGCGACCTGAACGTTCGTCGAACCGGTGTCCGCATTGCTCGCCCCGTGCTTGGACACGATCTCCTGCTTCGCTTCCTTCGTCAAGCTCATCTGCAACCTCCTGTCGTCAGTCCCAGCCGCCGTCGGAAGCTGACGGAAGGCCGCGGCTGCGTTCGGGCCAGCGTAGCAAGCGCAGGTCGAAATCCCTGAGAATACGGGGGTGCAGCGGCCGCTCGACGGCAAGGTCGCGCTCGTGACCGGCGCGAGCCGCGGTATCGGCAAGGGAGTCGCGCTCGCGCTCGGCGAGGCGGGTGCCACCGTCTACCTCACGGCCCGGACCGGCCGGCAGCTCGACGCTGCAGCGCGCGAGGTCGCGCGCTTCGGCGGCAAGGCGATCGCGGCCATCTGCGACCACCGTGACGACGCCCAGGTGCGCGCGGTCTTCAGGCGCATCCAGGCCGAGCACGGGCGGCTCGACCTCCTCGTGAACAACCTCTTCCCGGCCGGCGGGGATCTTCGGGCGCCCTTCTGGGAGCTTCCGCCGCCGGCCTGGGACGACCACGCAGCGACGCTGCGCGCGCACTACATCGCGAGCCGCCTTGCCGCGCCGATGATGATCGACCGCAGAAGCGGGCTGATCGTGTTCATCTCCTCGACCGGCGCCGCGAGCTACTTCTTCAATGTTCCCTATCACGCCGTCAAGGCCGCGGTCGACAAGATGGCCGCCGACATGGGGCGCGAGCTTCGCCCCCATGACGTGGCCGTCCTTTCGCTGTGGCCGCGGCTGACGAAGACCGAGGCGGTGCTCGCGCGGCCGGACGCGGACGAGCTCGCGAGCCGGGCCGCGACCCCGCAGTTCGTCGGCCGCGCGGTCGCGGCGCTCGCCGCCGACGCCGACGTGCTCGAGCGCTCCGGCCGTGCGATCCCGGTGATCGACATCGCGCGCGACTACGACTTCACCGACGTCGACGGGACGCTGCCCGACTGGTGAGCGCTACCTCAACAGCAGCGCGTCGACGCGGCGGCCGGCGATCGACACGCCGATCAGGCCCATCACGAGGAGGTACGCAACGTTGACGAGCTGGTACCACCCGACCGCTCCGAGCATGAGCGCGCGCATCAACGCGATCGCGTTGTAGAGCGGCGTGCAGCGCACGACCCACTGGATCGCGACCGGGTAGACGGACAGCGGATAGAACGTCGCCGAGAACAGGAACATCGGCAGCTGCACGATGTTGAGGAACTCGAAGTCCTGCCATGAACGCATGTACGTCGAGCCGGCGACGCCGACGCCGGCGAACGCGAAGCCGACGAGAAGCGACGACGGCAGCGCGAGGATCGCCCACGTCGAGTGGATCAACCCGAGCGCGGCGACCGTCACGAGGAACGCAGCCCCGTAGAGCAGCCCGCGGAAGAGCGCCCACGCCGTCTCGCCGACGGCCACGTCGCCGGGGCCGACGGGCGTCGCGAGCACCGAGTCGTAGAGCTTCGCGTACTTCAGCTTCCAGAAGACGCTCGTCGAGTCGTAGATCGCACCGTTCATTGCGGCCGTCGCGAGCAGAGCCGGCGCGATAAACGTGGCGTACGAGATCAGCTGCCCGCCGGGACCGGGCACCTTCCCGACGAAGTGGCCGAGGCCGATCCCCATCGAGAAGAGGTAGAAGAGCGGCTCGAAGAAGCCGGAGAAGATGATGATCCACATCCGGCGGTGGACCATGTAGTTGCGCTCGAAGAGCGTCGCCGCACGTGGGAATGCGACCGACGTCACTTCAACAACCGCCGGCGGTAGGTGGAGAACGCGAGCGCGACGCCGCCGACGGCCCATACGAGCAGATACGCGACGTGCACGACGGCTGACGACCACGTGATCGTTCCGAGCGTCAGGCCGCGGCACAGGTCGACGCCGTGCCAGAGGGGTGTCGCGCGCGCGACCCATTCGAGCACGACCGGCAGGCGCGAGATCGGGAAGAACGTCCCCGAGAACAGGAACATCGGCACGATCCCGAAGCGCATCACCGGAACGAACGCGCCGTCTCGCTCACGCGTCGCCGCGTACGCGGCCATCGGCCCTGCGAACGCGACGCCGATCAAGACGCATGCCGGCAGTGCGAGGACGGCGAGCGGCGACTGAATCCCGCCGAACGCGGCGATGACCGCGAGGTAGACGGCGCTGCTCGTCGCCACGCGCGTAGCCATCCACAGTTGATGGCCGACGACGATGTCGCCGATGCCGAGCGGCGTCGCCAGCATCGCGTAGTAGACGCGCGTCCACCTGATCGAGCCGAGGACCGGCCAGCTCGCCTCGGTCGTCCCGACCTGCATCGCCGTCGCGGCGAGGACACCCGGTGCAACGAACGCCAGGTAGTCGACGCCGCCGGGCGTCGTGCCTGCGCGATTGACGAGCGTGCCGAGCCCGACGCCAAGCGCACCGAGATAGAAGACGGGGTTGACGATGCTGGTCGCGAGCGACCCGCGCCACGTCCGCTTGTAGAAGGCCAGCCAGAACTCGTACGACCGAAGCGCGAGCGCGTAGCTCATTCGTCGACGAGCGTTCGTCCGGTCAGGTGCAAGAACACGTCCTCGAGCGTGGACCGCCGGACGAGCACGCTCTGGGGCGCGAGACCGCGCCCGTGAATCCCGTCCGCAGTACGGTCGCCGTCGTCGGTGTAGAGCAGGACGCGGTTCGACAGCATCTCGACGCGCCGCGCGAGGCCGTCGACGCTCGTAGCGATCTCCGCGGGCGGCTCCGTGGGAAACCGAAGCTCGACGACTTCACGGGTCGAGTACTGCCGGATCAGCTCGACGGGAGATCCCTCCGCGGCGATCTTCCCCTTGTCCATGACGACGAGCCGATCGCAAAGCTGTTCCGCCTCGTCCATGTAATGCGTCGTGAGCAGGAGTGTCGCGCCCGCGTGCTTGAGGCTGTGCAGGCGGTCCCACACGACGTGACGCGCCTGCGGGTCGAGGCCGGTCGTCGGCTCGTCGAGCAGCAACACCTCGGGATCGTTGATCAACGAGCGTGCGATCGTCAGGCGCCGCTTCATTCCGCCGGACAGCGGCTCGACGCGCGAGTCGGCGCGGTCCTCGAGTTGCACGAACTCGATCAGCCGGTCGGCGCGCGCGCGAAGCTCCTTGCGCGACATGCCGAAGTAGCGGCCGTAGATGATCACGTTCTCGCGCACCGTGAGCTCGAAGTCGAGGGTGTCGTCCTGCGGCACGACGCCGAGTCGCGCACGGATCTGCGCGCCGTCCTTGACGGGATCGAGCCCGAGCACGCGCAGCTCGCCGCCGGACGGCGGCGACACGCATCCGATCATCCGCATCGTCGAGCTCTTGCCCGCGCCGTTGGGGCCCAGGAACCCGAACGCCTCGCCCTTCTGCACGTCGAAGTCGATCCCGTCGACGGCGACGAGATCGTCGAAACGCTTCTCCAGTCCGCGCGCACGGACCAGCGGCAGTTGCTGCGACTCCCCCACGCCTGCAACCTAGCGGCGCCGCGGGGCGATAAAAAAGCATGATGGAGGCGGCCGTAGCGGCAGGTCATCCGGCGACCGCGGCCGCCGGGATCGAGGTGCTCGCGGACGGCGGGACCGCCGCGGACGCCGCGGTCGCGGCTGCGCTCGCGTCGTGCGTCGCGGAGACCGTGATGACGGGGCTCCTCGGCGGTGGACACGCCGTGTACTGGGACGCACCGTCGCGCGTGGCGCGGAACCTCGACTTCTTCGTCGACGTGCCGGGGCTCGGGTCCGCCGCGCCTGCGCGCGAGCTCGTGCACCTCGACGTCCCGTTCGGCGAGGAGCTCGTCCACTACGCGATCGGCCCGGCGTCGTGCGCCGTTCCCGGCGTCGCGGCGGGACTCGACACGCTGTGGCGTGCGCATGGGCGACTGCCGTGGCCGCGGCTCGTGGAGCCCGCGTTGCGGCTGGCGCGCGACGGCGTCGACTTCCCCGAAGCGCACGCAGCGTGTCTCGCAATGCTCGCCCCGGTGATGACGATGGACGCGGGGGCGCGCATCTACGCGCCCGAGGGCCGCTTGCTCGCGGCGGGCGAGACGCTTCGGCAGCCGGGCCTCGTCGGTGCGCTGGAGGCGATCGCCGCCGAGGGCGCGGCCTCCGTCTACCGCGGCACGGTCGCCGCGGCGCTGCTCGAGCTCTGTGCCGAGCGTGGCGGAACCCTGACGACGAAGGATCTCGCCGGGTACGAGCCGCGGTGGTCGGAGCCCGTGCAGGCCCGCGCGCTCGATTGGACGCTCGCGACACGGCGCGGGCTCTCGGGGATCCCGGAGCTCGCGGCACGCTGGCCCGCGAGTGCGGCCGCCGGCCAGACGGCGCGCGTCCTCGCGCTCGTCCCCGTCCTCGCGACCGACGTCGACGAACGCGGCGACACGACGAACACGACCGTCGTCGACTGCGACGGCAGCGCCTGCGTCGTGACCACCAGCCTCGGTCTCGGTTCCGGCGACTTCGTCCCGGGCCTCGACCTTCATCTGAACAGCATGCTCGGCGAGGCCGACCTCGTCCGCGGGCCGATGCGGCCGGGGGAACGGATGCCGAGCATGATGGCCCCCACGCTCTTCTTCGACGGCGGCGGTGTGCTCGAGCTCGCCGGCGGCGCCGCCGGCGGAACGCGCCTTCGCACTGCGCTGATGAGCTCGGCGATGGGCGTGCTCGCCGAAGCGCTCGATCCCGTCGAAGCGGTCGAACGACCGCGCTTCCATCCCGTCGGGACCACCTTGAACGCAGAGCCCGGCGTCGACGAGGCCGCGCTCGAGGAGCTCGAGGCGCGGGCGTGGACAGTGCGCCGCTGGGCGGCGCGCCACCACTACTTCGGCGGCGTCAGCCTCGTCAGCCGCCGCGGTGCAGCTGCGGATCCCCGCCGAAGCGGGTCGGCCCGGACGGCCCGGTCGGCGTGACGCCAAGCGAGATCCAGCCGACGTAGCCACACTCGGGACAGCCGGGGTTCTGCCGCACGGTTCCGCCGCCCGACGGCTTCGAGTACGTCGCCCCGCATTCGAGGCAACGCACCGTCTCGATCACCGTCAGGTCGGGCGCGTCGTCTCCCGAGTTGGAGCTCACGAGCAACCAAGACGCCGCACTTTGCGGAAACTTGCGGTCCGCTCCGTGAGGTTCGTCAGATTCAGCCGGGCCGGACGGTTGCGCGCGTCTGGTCGACGTCGCGGGCGATCTGCGCGACGAGCTCCTCCTCGCTTGCGAACGCCCGCTCGTCGCGGAGGCGCTGCCACAGCTCGACGACGAGGCGCCGCCCGTAGAGGTCGCCGTCGAAGTCGAGCAGGTAGGGCTCGATCCGCCGCTCGGTCCCGCCGTAGTGTGGGTTGACGCCGATCGAGACCGCCGCGCGATGGCCGAGCGCCGCCCCTGCGTAGATCCCGTATGCGGGCACGAGCAGATCCGCCGGGACGTCGAGGTTCGCGGTCGGATAGCCGAGCGTCCCGCCGCGCTGGTCGCCCAGGACGACGAGGCCTTCGATCTCCGCGGGCCGGCCAAGCAACCGTGCCGCCGATTCGGGCTCACCGGCGCGGAGGCACTGCCTGATCCGCGACGAGGAGACGCCCTCGACGACCGGGACGATCCGGACGTCGAACCCGAGCTCCTGCAGGAGCGGCGGGTCGCCGGCGGCGTCGCGGCCGAAGCGGAAGTTCTTCCCCACCGCGATCACGCGCGTGCCGATTCGCCGGAGCAGCGAGTCCGCGAACGCCCGGGCATCCAGGCGTGCGAGTGCAGGCGTGAACTCGACGACCAGCGTCTCCTCGACCGCAGCCTCGGCGAGTAGTTCGAGCCGCCGGTCGAGCGTCGACAGGAGCTCGACGCGGTTGCCCAGCACCGTCCGCGGATGCGGCCAGAACGTGACGACGGTCGACCTCAGGCCGGCCGCCCGTGCCGCGTCGAGGATCCGGCGGTGGCCGAGGTGGACGCCGTCGAAGCTCCCGATCGCGACGGCCCGCTCGGCGGCTCCGAGCTCCGCCGGGTCGCGTGCGACCTTCACTGCAGGCGCGCCAAGGCATCCTCCGGCGCGACGATCCGAAGCGGATCGGCCTCGTCGACCGCGAACGGGCCGATCTCAAGCCTCCGGAGCGTGCGGCAATGGCCGCCGAGCGTGTCCGCGATCGAGCGGACGTACGTCCCGGAGCTCACGCGCAGGTCAAGACGCACGAGCCCGCCCGTATAGGAGATGACGCTCGCCACCGATCTTGACCGCAGACGCGGCGGGGATCGGCAGCTCGATCTCACCGCGGAGGGGCGCGAGCCGAGCGTCGAGCCGATCGCGCGGCGGCGGCTCGGAGCGCCCGATCACCTCGCCTTCCGGGTCGCCGGTGGAGGTTCGGGCGCTGAGGTCGACGTCCGTGACGTATCGCTTGTCCAGGCCGACGAAGCACGACGCAAGTTTAGTTGCCTCTCCGGACAACAACAGGAGCAAGCCGGTCGCGAAGGGGTCGAGCGTTCCCGCGTGGCCGGTTCGCGCACCCGTGCGCCGGCGAACGTCGGCGACGATCGCGAATGACGACGGCCCGGCCGGCTTGTCGACGAGGATCACCCCCGAGGGGCTACGACCGCGCGGCGGCAAACTCCCGCCTCACGAAGTCGGTGATCTCCTCGATCGACCGCTCGCTCGAGAACCCGGCGGCCTGGCGGTGCCCCCCGCCGCCCGATTTGCGCGCGATCGCCGACACGTCGAGCTCGTCGACGCTCGCGCGGAGGCTCACGCGGCGCGTCGGCCCGTCGGAGCGTGGCGGCTCGCGGATCAGCACCGCCATGTCGGCGCCCTCGACCGCTCGGAGGTAGTCGATGATCCCTTCCGAGTAGGGCTCGGCGGCTCCGACGTCGGCGAAGTCCGTCCGCAACAGGTACGAGACGACGATGCGACCGCCTTCGTACACCTGCGCCCGCTCGAGCGCGCGCGCGAGCAGCTTGAGCTTTGCGAATTGCACCGACTCGTACACGCCCTGAAACACGCGATGCACATCGGCGCCGGCCTCGACGAGCTCGGCGGCAAGGCGGAGCGCCTTCGGCGTCGTGTTGGTGTACTGGAAGCGGCCCGTGTCGGTGACGAGCGCGATGTAGAGCGGCTCGGCGATGCCCGGCGTCAGATCGACATCGAGCTCGCGCAGCACGTCGCGGAGCACCTCACCCGTCGACGACGCGTCCGGAACGATCAGGTTGACGTCACCGAACCGCGAGTTGTCGTGGTGGTGATCGACGTCGATCGTCAGCGGCACGCGCCCGAGCACTTCCGGGTCCGCGATCCGGCTCTCGTTCGCGCAGTCGAGTGCGACCAGCACGCGCTCCGACACATCGTCGGGCCACCGCCGGCGCAGGCCGTCGAGCGGCATGAACTGGTACTCGCCGGGCAGCGGCGCGTCACCGTGCAGGACCATGACGCTGTCCTTGCCGAGCTGGTCGAATGCGACCTTCGCAGCGAGCAACGATCCCAGCGCATCGCCGTCGGGATTCTCGTGCGTCGTGAGGGTAAAGCGTTCGCCGCCGCGGATCGCGTCCGCGACCGCAGTTAGATCACTCGCTGTCGTCTGGGGCGAGCTCATCGATCAGCTTGGTCATGCGGACCCCCCGTTCCACCGACGGATCGTACTCGAACGCCAGTTGCGGGGTCCGCTTCAGTCTCAACTCGCGGGCGATGCGCGTCTGCAGCACCGCGTGCGCGGCCTCAAGACCCTCCAGGGCACGCGCGCGCTTCCGCTCCGCGCCGAGCACGGAGATGTACACACGCGCGTGGCGCAGATCGGATGACGTCTTGACACCCGTGATCGTGACGAACCCGATGCGCGGATCCTTCAACTGTCCCACAGCCTCCGAGAGGACCTGCCGCACCGATTCGTTGACGCGCCGCATTCGTTCTGACATGGGCCATATTCAACCGGTTGGATTCCCGTCGCCATCGCGCTACTCGAGCGTGACGACGTCGCGGTCAGCGCGGACGAGCTCGTACTCCTGCCCGTGCAGGTACCGCTCGGCCTCATCGAGAAGCCGGATCACCTCGCGCTCTTCGCGCGCGACGCACGACATCGTCAACCGCGACCGCTGCCACAGCTCGTGATGGTCGACCTCGGCCACGGCCGCGCCGAACCGGTTCTGCAGCTGCGCTTTCGCCGACTTGACGAACTTGCGCTTCCCCTTCAGCGAAGCGGCCTCCGGGAAGTGCAACTCGACGGAGAGAATCCCGACGTACCCCGCGCCCACGCGCGGGTTCTCAGGCGGTGGCGGCGGGGGTCGGCGCGACCTCGGACAGATCGGTGCGCTCGACCTGCCGCGTCACGTAGCACTCGAGGACGTCGCCTTCCTTCACGTCGTTGAAGCCGTCGAGCAGGATGCCGCACTCGAATCCTTCGCTGACCTCGCGCGCGTCGTCCTTGAACCGCTTCAGCTGCGAGATGGTCGACTCCTGAATAACCGTCCCGTCGCGGACGACCCGGACCCGCGCACCACGCCGGATGACGCCCGAGGTGACCATGCAGCCGGCGATCGTGCCGAGCCGCGAGACCTTGAACAGCGCCCGCACCTGCGCCTCGCCGAGCGTCTCCTCCTGCTCGACCGGGCGCAGCATGCCGACGAGCGCCTGCTCGATGTCGTTCGTGAGGTCGTAGATCACGCGATAGGGGCGGATCTCGACGCTCTCGCGCTCCGCGAGCGTGCGCGCCTCTGCGTTCGGGCGGACGTTGAAACCGACGATCATCGCGTTCGAGGCGGAGGCGAGCATCACGTCGTTCTCCGTGATGCCGCCGACGCCCTGGTGGATGACGGCGACCCGCACTTCCGGGTGCTGGATCTTCGAAAGCTCGCTGACGACCGCCTCGACGGAGCCGTCGACGTCGCCCTTGACGACCAGGTTCAGGTCCTGGACGGCCCCGGCCTGCATCTGCTCGAACAGCCGCTCCAGGGAGACACCGCCGGGGCGCTGCTGTGCGAGCTGCTCGCGCCGCAGGCGGTCGCCGCGGACGTTCGCGAGCTCGCGCGCGCGCCGCTCGTTCTCGACCACGCGTCCGAGCTCGCCGGCGGGCGGCGGCCGGTCGAAACCGAGAATCTCGACCGGATCGCCAGGCCTTGCTTCCTTGATCTTCTCGCCGCGATAGTTGTAGAGCGCCCGCACCTTGCCCCACCCGTCGCCCGCGACGATCGCGTCGCCGACGTGGAGCGTGCCGCGGTGGATGAGCATCGTCGCGACCGGGCCGCGACCGACGTCGAGCCGCGACTCGATGATCGGTCCCGAGGCCTCCGTGTTCGGGTTCGCGCGCAGACCCTCGAGCTCGAGGTCGGCGACGAGGAGGACCTTCTCGAGCAGATCGTCGAGGTTCGTTCCCTGCTTCGCCGACACCTCCGAGAACTGCGTGTTCCCACCCCAGTCCTCCGGCTGCAGGCCCTCGGCGGCGAGCTCGCCGCGGACGCGGTTCGGGTCGGACTCGGCGACGTCGATCTTGTTGATCGCGACGACGATCGGGACGTCGGCGGCTCGGGCGTGCGAGATCGATTCGCGCGTCTGCGGCATCACGCCGTCGTCAGCAGCGACGACGAGCACTGCGATGTCGGTGACCTTCGCGCCGCGCGCACGCATCGCGGTGAATGCTTCGTGGCCCGGCGTGTCGAGGAAGGTGATCCGCCTGCCGTTGTGCTCGACCTGGTACGCGCCGATGTGCTGCGTGATCCCGCCCGCTTCGGTCTCCACGACCGACGTCTCCCGGATCGCGTCGAGCAGGGTGGTCTTGCCGTGGTCGACGTGGCCCATGATCGTGACTACCGGCGGCCGCGGCGCGAGCTGGTCCTCTGCGTCCTCGAACGTTTCCGGCTCGGTGTCCTCCTCGTCGGCGAGGTGCTTGATCGTGATCTCGCGCTTCAGCTCGGTGGCGACGAGCTCGACCTCGTCGTCGGCCAGCGACTGCGTCGCCGTCCGCATCTGGCCGAGGGCCATCAGGATCTTGATGATCTCGCCCATCGGGATCCCGAGCGCCTGCGAGAAGTCGCGGACGGTCACGCCCGACTCGACGGTCACGGGCCCGGTCGGAGCGACGACCTCGCGTGGCTGCTTCGGGCGCACGTCGGTGCGATCGCGTTGCTGGCGCGCGTCGCGAGGGCGAGCAGCCGAGGTGTCGATCACGACGCGCCGCTTGCGGCGAGCGCCGGCCGCACCCTGGCGCGGACGCATCGGGCGGTTCGGTCGGTTTGGGCCTGAGTCGTTGGGCATGTTCGTCGTCAAGTGTAGAGGGCGCACAGTCTCTGATCGACCTGGACGGTTCGCCGCAGGGTCCGGCTGAACGCGCGCCGCGTGGCCGCCCGCTCGAAGCACGCAAGGCGGCGGCACGTGTAGGCGCTGCGGCCGCCCCGACCGTCAGCCGGGACGAGCCTCGCGCCGTCGGCCACGAACCGGAGCAGCTCTCGCTGCGATGCCTTCCGGCCGCAGCCGACACAGCTCCTGATCGGCGCGCTCAAGCGGTCGGCGTTCCTTCGTCCGTGGGAACGACCGGTCCCGTCGGCGCGCCGGCGGGCTCGCCTTCGCTCGGACCGTCGAGCGTGCGCCCTTCGATGTCCAGGTCGACCGGCGTGTGCGCCGCGCCGTCCTGGTCGCCGTTCGGCTCGACGGGGATCCCGGCGGGCACGCGCTCCGGCTCTGCGTGGCGCGGGTGGACGGTCTCGAGATCGACGTCGCCCTCGCTCGCCGCCAGCTCCGTCGCGTCGGGCCCGTGCGTCGCCGCGACGTCGGCGGGAGCCTCGGACTCGAGCTCCTCGCTCGCCGTGACCGGCGTCACGCTTTCCGGCCCGATGCTCTCCGCCTCGGGCTCAGCGTTGTCGGAGGCAGCCTCGAGCGCGGGATCGGCTTCGGCGACGATCGGCTCCACGTCGGCGGTGTCGTGCAGCGCGAGCTCCTGGTGTGCCGGGAGCCCGCAGTAGCGGGAGCCCGGGAGCGCCTCGTTCGGGCACCGCTTGCCGTTCGAGAGGACGGCGGAGCAGCGACCCGTGAACTCCTCGCCCTCGCCGCCTCCGTATGCGGCTGCTGCCTCGGCCTGGGCGAACTCGCTGTCGGACTGGATGTCGACGCGCCAACCGGTCAGGCGAGCCGCGAGGCGGGCGTTCAGCCCTTCCTTGCCGATCGCCAGCGCGAGCTGGTCGTCGGGGACGACGACGGTCGCTTCCTTCGAGTCGTCGTCGACGAAGACCTCGCGGACACGTGCCGGCGACAGTGCCTTCGCGACGAAGCGCGCCGGCTCGGAGTTCCACGGGATGATGTCGATCTTCTCCCCGCGCAGCTCCGAGACGACCATGCGGACGCGGGAGCCGCGCGGCCCGACACACGCACCGACCGGGTCGACGCCCTGGGCGTGCGACTCGACCGCGATCTTCGACCGGTACCCCGGCTCTCGGGCGACGCCGCGGATCTCGACGAGACCGTCGGCGATCTCCGGAACCTCGAGCTCGAACAGCGTCTTGATCAGCTCCGGGTCGCGGCGGGAGAGGATCACCTGCGGGCCCTTCGTCCCGCTCCGGACCTCGGTGATCACGGCCTTGATCCGCGATCCCTGCTCGTACCGCTCGCCGTCCACCTGCTCGGACCGCGGGAGGAGCGCCTCGACCTTGCCGAGGTCGACGAGGACGTTGTTGCGATCGCCGGCCTGCTGGACGATTCCCGTAACGACCTCGGTGACGCGATCGACGTACTCGTCGTACATCATCGCGCGCTCGGCCTCGCGGATCCGCTGCAGGATCACCTGCTTCGCGGTCTGGGCGGCGATGCGGCCGAAGTTCTCCGGGGTGACGTCGGCGCGCTTGATCTGATCCTCCGGCACGTCCGACCAGTCGACGTCGAGGTCGTCGTCGGCGACGAGCGTATGTGACCGCTCGCCCGTCTCGGCCTCGAGCGCCTCGAGCTCCTCGAACTTCCGCTCACGCGCCTCCTCGATCAGCCGCTCTTCGATGTCGGGCGGCAGCTCGATCGAGAAGACTCGGAAGTCGCCCTGCTCGTCGATCTCGACCGTCGCGTGGCGTGCCGAGCCGGGGATCTTCTTGTACGCGGCGAGCAGCGCGTCCTCGAGCGCGGAGACGAGCGTCCCGCTCTCGATTCCCTTCTCGCGCTCGATGTCGCGGACGGCGTCGATGATTTCCTGGCTCATTCCGTTACCTGCTTTCCGAGATCAGGTTTGCCCGCACGATTGCCTCGTACGGAATGTCGATGTCGCTGCCGTCGACCGCGACCCGAACCGATCGCTCGCCGGCGTCCCTCAATGCGCCGCGGAAGTTCTTCCGCCCCTGGATTCCCTCGGAGGTCTTGAGCGCGACGCGGCGGCCGACGACGCTCTGGAAGTGCTCCGGCCGGCGAAGCGGCCGGTCGATTCCCGGGGACGAGACGTCGACGGCGTACTCACGGAGGTAGTCGCGAAGCTGGTCGGTGACGCGCGCGCAGAGCGCGTGGTCGACCCCCTGCGCGTGGTCGATGTAGACGCAGAAGCGGTCGGATCCGACCAGTTCGACCGCGAGGACCTCGACGCCGGGCAGCCCACTCTCCACCCGGTTCGTGATCTCGCGCGTCAGCGTTCGCTCCCTCTCGTAGACGTTCGTCGCCATCGTTCTCACCTCATAAAAAATGGGCGCCGCGCGCCCATTTCGAACAGCCTGAAATGTGGTGTGGCAACGATAGCAAACGTCCTGCTATTCGAGCACGATCGTGCAGGGAGGGCGACGGCCCGCGGGCTCGCCTGCCGCAGGCCGGTCGGGCAGATCTCCGCACGAATCGGCGGCGAGCTTTGCGCGTGATCCACCGTCGGCGTTCACGTTGGGGAGAGCGTCGCGCCGACTTCCGGAGCTAACAGTCTCACGACATCGATCTCAATGCTCCGCGTTGCCGAAATTCGCGCTTACAGCGACAGAACGTTCAGGGGGGATCGAGCCCGACGAACGCTGCGATGGAAGTCCCGACAGCCTCGATCGGCTTCGAGCCCGCGGCCACCTCGGCCACATACGCCTTCCGAGCCTTCTCGAGTCGTCCCGCTGCAACAACGACAGCGGCGACGATAAGCACGGCCGTTCGGATGCGCTTCATTCCACCACCGTAGGGGATGCATCCGCCGGCGGGCGCAGTCACGTGTCGAGCACGATCGTCACCGGCCCGTCGTTGACGAGCTCGACCTGCATCGACGCGCCGAACACTCCGCGTTGCACCGGAACGCCGGCGGTCTGGAGCGCATCGCAGATCCGGCTGTACAGCGGTTCAGCGACGTCGCGCGGTGCCGCGCCGGAGAAGTCGGGCCGTGTCCCTTTCCGACTGTCGGCGATCAGGGTGAACTGGCTGACGACGAGCGCGGAGCCGGCGACGTCGAGGACGCTCCGGTCGAACTTCCCGGTCTCGCCCGCGAAGATCCGCAGGCGCGCGATCTTCGTCGCGAGCCGGTCCGCGTCGGCTTCACGATCCTCCGCGGCGACGCCGACGAGCACGACCAGGCCGCGCCCGATGCTCCGGCTGAGGCCCGCGTCCACGGTCACGCGCGCTGAGTGCACGCGCTGGACGACCGCCCTCAATCCAGGTCGCGAATCCGCGACGCGTAATGCGCGCTCTGCGGCCGGAGCGAGCTCGCGAGCTTGTATTGCCCGTTCGCCTCGGTCGCGCGGCCCTGGCCCTCGAGGGCGCGCCCGAGCGCGTAGTGCGCGTAGTGGTCCGTCGGCGACAGCTCGAGCATCGCGCGGAACTCCTGCTCGGCCTCCTCGTAGCGCTGGATCCTCAGGTACGCGATGCCGAGGGCCTCCCGGATCGACGCTTTGTCCGGCTCGCGCCGTTTCGCCTTCTCGAGCGCGACCGTCGCCTGCGCCGCTCTGCCCTTGCGGAGATGCGCTCGACCCTGCTGGAAGAGGTCGTACGTCTCGCTCATCGACCCGGGCGGGAACGTCCCTCCTCGATCCCGTTCAGACCCTCCATCCATCCCAGGATACCGCCGGTTTCGAGGCTTCCGTTTCGGCGCGGAGCGGCGTAACGTTCGTCCCGTGGCGGACGCGACCCGAATGGCGGTGTTCCCCAACCAGATGGCGGCGGAGCTGTTGCGATCGGCGCTCTCGGTGGAGGGAATCGAGTCGTACTCGCAGTTGACGGACATGGCCGCAGGGTCTTTCGGAGTGCCCGGCTCCGGAGGCGGCCCCGTCGCGGTCTGGGTCAGCCGGAACGATTTCGACCGCGCCCGCGAGGTGCTGGCCCGGCTCGATGCTCCGTCGGCCGAGTCGAGCTGACCGCCTACGCCGCCGAGCCGCCCGCCTCGAGCCCCGACGTGTAGGGGAAGTTCTCGCCAACGAGATCGGCCGGATACGTCAGATCTCTCGTCGTCCCGATCTCGATCGCGCTGATCGTCGCGCCTGCGTCGATCGCGGCGAGGAACGCGTTCTCCAGCTCGTACGGCTCGTTGTCCAGACAGAGCCGCGCCGCAACAGCCTCGCCGACGAGCCAGAGCGGCGCGCCCGAGAGACTGCCGGAACCACCGATCGCGGCGACGCGGCCCGCCTCGACCTGGATTGCGCGACGGCCTGGCCCGGGCGGCGGGTCGCGCCGGACCGCGATCGCTCCGTCGGCGCCTGCGGCAGCTGCGGCGAAGGCGCCGACGTCCCCGCTCCGGTACACGGTGTCCGCCGCACTGACGAGGAACGGCGGCCGCGCCCCGCCCGCGATCGCGCGCGCAACGGCGTCCGCCGAACCGAGCACCGCCGGCTGCCGGACGGCCGCGACCTCGAGGCCGAACGCGCTGCCGTCGCCGGCGAGCCGCTCGACCTGTTCCGCCAGGTAGCCGGTGACGAGGAAGACGCGCACGGCCCCGGCATCTGCAAGCTCGCGGAGCAGCGTCGCAAGCACGGGCCGTCCGTCGATCGGCAGCACCGGCTTCGGCCAGCGCTCGGTCAACGGCCGGAGCCGTCGGCCCTCCCCGGCTGCCATCACGACGGCGTCCAATTAGGAGAAGCCGAGCGACCGCAACGATACGAGACCGCGTGCCCGGTCGAGCACGAACAGCTGTCGACGGAGGGTTCGCTTCAGCACCCGGAGCTCACTTTTCGCCCGTCGCGCCGCCTCGCCCGCTCCCGACGGCGGACCGAACCGCGCCGCCGAAGCCGCCGCCACGAACGGCGCCGGGTCGACGGCGAGATCCTCGCGCACGATTTCTTCCAGCTCGCCGAGCGTCGCCCGGGCGGGGACCGATAGGCGCTGGTCACTCAGGAACTCGGCGAGCTCTCGTGCGCATGCCGTCGCAGTCCGTCGCGGGTCGCGGGTGAAGTACCGCACCTTGCGACGTCCGGTTTTCGCGACCGCGATCGCGCCGACGACGCCGAGCGCGAGCAGGAGCAGGAAGAGCACGAGGCTGTGCCGGTTCGATCCGGTTTCCACCGACGCGAGCCCCTGGACGCCGACATCCGCCGCGGAGCGCGGCGTCCGCCGCGTGTCGGTCACGTCCGCCGCGGGGATGCGTGAGCCGAACACCTCGCCGCCGCGGACGACGCTCGACAGCAGCTTCGCCTCGGCAGCGGGATCGAAGAGCGACGACGCTGCGCTGTACGCGCCCGCGAGGCGCCCGCGGCCCGGCGTCGGGTCGAACGGGAGCCAGCCGTACCCCTTGAACCAGACCTCGACCCACGCGTGCGCGTCGTGGTCCGTCACCTGCCATTGGCCGTCGACGTACTGACCGCGCACGAACCCGACGGCGACCCGGGCAGGAATGCCGAGCAGCCGCGCCATCAGCGCCATCGCCCCCGCGAAATGCTGGCAGTACCCGGTCTTCGACTCGAGCACGAAGCCGACGAGCGGCGGGAATCCCGGGGTCGGCGGCGGCTGGTTCGAGTACGTGAATCCTCCGGTCGTCCGGAGCCAGCGTTCGAGCGAGACGGTCGCCGCGTACGGACTGTGTGTGTCGCCCGCCACCGCGCGCGCACGGGCAAGGAGTTGCGCGTACGGCGCGAGCGGGCCGACAAGCTCGCGATGGAGCATGGCGTCGCGTCCCCGCTCGGCGAAGGGCGGCGAGGTCACGCCTCGCCCGAGGCCGAGCTCGCGTCCGGGCGCCGTCAACGCAGCGGGATATCGCGCCGGCGAGCGTACGAGCGCGCTCGCTGTCGGCTGCGGGATATAGCTCCACGCGATGTAGCGCTCGCCGTGCTTCAGCCCCTGCGGCACGACCGCGACGTCTTGGCCGAGCCATTGCGCGGGCTCGCTGACGTTGAAGCCGACCGGAACGCTGGCGGCGACCAGGTGACGGTCGGCGAGCGCCTGGACCGTCACCTCCTGCTGCACGGCCCGCCGTGGATCGCGCGCGGCTGCCGGGGTGAGCTCATGGCTCTCCTGCGGCGTCTCGCGTCGGAGGTCCTCGATCCAGCGGTCACCGACGAACGCGTCGAGCACGGTCGCGCGCCAGTACGTCCCGAGCGTCTGGGGCGCGCGTACGGTGAGCACGGTCGTCACCTTGTGCGGGAAGTTCAGGCCGTTGTAGTTGGCGTCCCACACGTACGCGACGCTGACCGGCTTCGCAGCACGTACGACCGGGTTCCAGTGCTGCCAGTCGAGGAACGCCGACTTCGCAACCGCCGGCGAAGCCGAGAGCGTCAGAGCAGCGAGGACGATCCCGAGGGCGGCCGGGACCGCGGCCGGCATTGCGCGCGCCGTGATCCCTGCGAGCAGAACGAGCGCGCCGCCGAGGATGATCGCGCCGCGGCCGAGCTCGTGACCACCCGCAAGGAGCGTCGCCGGCCAACCCGCACCGACCAGCAATGCCACCACGGCGAGCACGGGCCGGCGCGCGGCAACAGCGAGCGCGACGAGCAATGTGAACACGAAGACGGCGAGCAAGACGAGCATGTGCATCCGCGGATGCGCCGCTGGATCGATCGGCAGCCGGAATTCGTAGAAGTCTGCGAAGCCGCCACCGAAGCGATCTGCGAGCGGTGAGAAGAACCGCGCACCGCCGGGCCAGAGCGCGAGGGGCGACAGCGAAAAGACGACACACAATGCCCCGAACGCGGCGGCGATCCCGCCGGCGACGCGTCCCCACAGCGGCCGAATGAGCGCCGGCGCGATCGCCAGTGCAACGAGCGCGGTCAGACGCGATGCGTGTTGCGGATCCTCGAGCCGCAGCCAGTTCGCCGAGATCACGACCGCGGCCACGAGTGACAGCGCCAGCGTTCTAACCATGCGCCGCTCCGGCGGCGGCGGAGCCACCCTCCAGCGCCGCGCCGAGCTCGTCGCTCGCGCGGACGACCGCGACCGGAACACCGACGGATTGCAGGCGCAACAGAAGCGGCAGCTGGCGCGACGGCATGCCTGCGAAGGACGGCGTGTCGACGTACACGAGCGCGACCCGGCGGTGACCGAGCGCACGCTGTGTCAGGCGGGCGACTGCCGCCGGCTCGAGCCGCGCCGTCACCACCAGCAGCTCGAGCGCCCGCGCGACAGCGCTGCCTTCGTCGGCGAGAACCGCCTCGAGGGGGGTGCGGCCATCCGGCTCGGCCGCGGCGAGCAACTCCAGCGCGCGGCGCCGTCCTTCGGTCGCGGCATGGACGCGCTGTTCCTCGCGGCGCGCCGCGTTGACGACGAGAACCGTCCTACGACCGCGCGCCGCGTACGCGTCGATGATCGACGCCGCCGCGCGAACCTGGACATCGAAGCTCGCGCCGGCGACTGCGGCCGCGTTCGCGTCGAGCAACACCGCGATCTCATCGCGCGGTGAGTCCTCGAGCTCCTTCACCATCAGCTGTCCGCGGTGCGCCGTCGAGCGCCAGTGGACCTTGCGCAGCGATTCGCCGTGCTCGTATTCGCGCACGCTGTGCAGGTCGTAGCCGGTGGGCCGTCTGAGCAGCAGGCGACGTCCGTCGAGCCCGTGTGCGCCGCTCTCGGAGAACAGGCGGTCGACGTGCACGATCCGCGGGTAGACGAGCAGCGCACCGGGGGCTGCGAGGGGAACCGTGATCCGCTGCAGGCCGAACGGATCGCCGAGCTCGATCCGGCTGTTCTCGAAGGGGTACCGCCCCCGCGGCACCTCGCGAAGCGCGTATGTGATCGCGAGGCGGCGGCCCTTCCGCCTGAGCTGATGCCGCTGCTCGCCGAACCGGCCGACGCGTTCCGCGAGCTCGGCGACCGCGGGTCGCAGCATCCCGGTCGACGTCACTGCGACGGCCACCGGCACGTCCTCGCCCTCGACGAGATCGCTGCCGGTCGAGCCGCGCTCGACGGTGAACGCCCCGTTCGACAGGTGAACCCAGGCCCACGCGACCACCGAGACCAACAGCAGGCCCGCCGCAACCGGGTAGAGCGGCTTCGAGCCGAACGCCCATGCCGCGACGTACACGACGAGGCCGAGCGCGAGCACCGATCGTCCGCGCGTCGTCACGTCGGTCAGACGGGGACCGGGGTCTTCTCGAGCGCGTCCGTGATGATCGCGGCGCCGGTGAGGCCGCTCGCGCGCGCCTCCGGCGCGACGATCAGCCGGTGCGCAAGCACGGGCACGACGACCGCCCTCACGTCGTCGGGCGACAGGAACTCGCGACCGTGCGCCAGCGCCCGCGCCTTCGCGACGCGCAGAAGCGCGATACCCGCGCGCGGGCTCGCGCCGAGGTACAACCGTGCGTCGCCGCGCGTCGAGCGCAGCAGCGCGACGACGTAGCGGTTCACACTCTCCTCGACGTAGATCGCCTTCGCGTCGTCGGCCAGCGCGACGACGTCGCTCCCCGCGACGACCGAGTGGAGATCGTCGAGCGGAGGCTCGCCGGTCTGTTCCGTCAACATCCTTGCCTCCTCGGCGAGCGGCGGGTACCCGATCTCGAGCCGCATCGTGAACCGGTCGAGCTGCGCCTCGGGCAGCGGATAGGTCCCTTCGTACTCGATCGGGTTCTGCGTCGCCATCACCATGAACGGCGGTGGCAGCTCGTACGAGACGCCGTCGACCGTGACCTGCTGTTCCTGCATGCACTCGAGGAGCGCCGCTTGCGTCTTCGGTGACGCGCGGTTGATCTCGTCGACGAGAAGCAGGTTCGCGAAGACCGGCCCGGGGCGGAACTCGAACTCGTTCGACGCCTGGTTGAACACGTTGACGCCGGTGACGTCCGACGGCAGCAGGTCGGGCGTGAACTGGATCCGCGAGAACGCCGCGTCAAGCGAGCGTGCGAGCGCCTTCGCCAGCATCGTCTTTCCGACGCCGGGGAAGTCCTCGATGATCAGGTGCCCCTCGGCGACCAGACAGAGAACGCAGAGCTGCAGCGTCTCCTCGGACGCATGCACGACGCGCGCGAGATTCTCGACGATCGTGGCGATCGTCCGCGGCGCGTTCGACGTTCTCAGTCGCTCAGCTTCGCTCACGCAGCAGCTCCTCAGCTCTGTCTACGATCGCCGACGCGATTCGGTCTTTCGGCGCCTTCTCGACGTGCGTCTCGCCGCTCGCGGATACGAGCACGACCTCGTTGTCGGGCGCGTCGAAGCCGATGTCGTCGCGGGCCACGTCGTTGAACACGATCAGGTCGACCGCCTTGCGTGCAAGCTTCTCCCGCGCGCGCTCGAGCCCGTTCGCTCCGCGGTCGGCGGCGAACCCGACGAGCACCTGCCCGTTCTCCCGCCGGGCGCCGAGCTCGGCCAAGATGTCCGGGGTCGGCTCGAGCGTGACCTGCCACGGCGCGTCGGCCTTCGGCCGCTTGTCGTCCGAGCGGTCGGTCGGCCGGTAATCGGCGACGGCTGCCGCCATCAAGACGAGGTCCGCGCCACGGTTGGCGCGCACCGCGGCGAGCATCTCCTCGGCCGTCGTCGTCGGGATGACGTCGACACCGGCGGGTGGCTCGACCGCAAGGTTCGCCGCCAGCAACGTCACCTTCGCTCCGCGCTTGCGGGCGGTGTCGGCGAGCGCGACTCCCATCCGGCCGGAGGACCGGTTCCCGACGAACCTGACCGCGTCGAGCGGCTCCCGGGTCCCGCCCGCGGTGACGAGGACGCTCTTGCCGAGGAGCGTCTCGCTCTCGCCCAGCAGCGTCCGCGCACGAGCGTAGATCTCCTCGGGCTCGGCCATCCGGCCGACGCCCCACTCCCCTTCGGCGACCTCGCCCTCGTCAGGCCCCACGAGCACGGTGCCGCGTGCACGGAGGATCTCGAGGTTCGCGCGCGTCGCGGGGTTCGCCCACATCCGCGGGTTCATCGCCGGCGCGACGAGCGTCGGCCCGCGATGCGCGAGCGCCGCCTCGGTCACCAGGTTGTCGGCGAGACCGTGCGCGAGCTTCGCGAGCGTATTCGCCGTCGCGGGGGCGACGACGAAGAGGTCGGCTCGGGTCAGGTGCGGGTAGGGATCCTCGGCCGGAGACCGGCGGGCCAGGGCCGCGAAGGTCCGCGCCCGGACGAAGCGGTCAGCCCCGGGGGTCACGAGCGGGACGACATCGTGCCCGCCCTTGACGAGCAGCCGGACGAGGTCGCAGGCCTTGTACGCCGCGATTCCGCCGGTCACACCGAAAAGCACCCGCGCCACAAGGAAGATTGTGCCCGTTGCCCGCCGGATGCGGGAGCGGCGCTACCTGGAGTACTTGTAGTTCAGCTTGCCCTCTGAGATTTCCTCGAGGGCCATCGTCAGGTAGTTCTTCGAGCGCGACTCGACGAGGGGCGGCGGCGCCTGCTCGAAGCCGATGCCTTCGCCGAGCTGGTGGTGGTAATCGTTGATCTGCCGAGCCCGCTTGGCGGCGACGATCACGAGCGCGTAGCGCGAGTCGACGTTTTCGAGCAGCTCATCAATGCGTGGATGGATCACGAGGCCATCGTACCTGCGGCACTCAATTCCCGGTGGACGATCTCGAAAAGCTCGTCGGCCGCGCGCGCCAGGTCGTCGTTGACGATCACGTAATCGAACTCGTCCTGTTGCTCCAATTGCCGCTTCGCACGCTCGAGGCGCTTCTCGATCTCGCCGCCGCTCTCGGTGGCGCGCTCACGTAACCGCCGCTCGAGCTCGTCGAAGCTCGGCGCCCGCACAAAGATCGTCACGCAGTCGTCGATCTGCCGCTTGACGACGAGCGCACCGTCTGTCTCGAGATCGAGGAGCGGCGCTCGCCCCTCTCCGCGGATTCGCGCGATTTCCGACCACAGCGTCCCGACCCGCTGTCCCCACGCGAAGTCGACGTGCTCGAGGAACTCGCCGGCGTCGAGCATGCGTTGGAACTCTTCCTCGCTCACGAAGTAGTACTCGCGGCCTTCCTCCTCGCCTTCGCGTCGTGCGCGCGTCGTCGCCGACACCGCGAACGCCAGCTCCGGCACGCGCGGCATCAACGCAGCTTCGAGGGTCCCCTTTCCGGCACCTGACGTACCGGTCACGACGATGACGGGAAGCTCTCGCGAGTTAACGGTTGAAGAGGCCAATCAGCTCGGTCCGCTGGCGATCGGAGAGTCCACCGACCGTCTTCGACTGGCTGATCCGACATGTGTTCAGAAAGCGCGCGGCCTTCACGCGGCCGAACTTCGGCACCGCCATCAGCATGTCGAAGACCTTCGCCGTGGAGACGTACTCGGGCGGATTGCTGAGGATCTGTTCGATCGAGACGCGTCCGTCCTTGAGGTCTTTCTTCAAACGCGCCCGGCGAACCCGGATGTCGTTCGCGCGTTTCAACGCTTCCATCCGTTGATCGAGCGACCGGACCGGTGCCTGGGCCTGGGTCTTGGGCGACACCATGAGCGCCGGAGTCTAACAACTCGCAAAACCCGGTCAAGCGCGACCTTTTTCGCTATTTGAGCAGGTATTTTCCATTCGTAGTTGTCCCGATGGACAACAGTTCTGGATGCGCGGTTGCATAGACATCATCGAGGTCCGAATACCCACGCGCGTCGAGCTCGACGGCAACCTCGGCGCGCACGCGCGACGGCGCGTCGGGATCGGCGAACAATGCGGTTCCGAGTGCGACGTGTCGCGCGCCCGCAGCGACGAAGTCGAGCACGTCGCGCCCCGTCTGCACGCCGCCCATTCCGACGATCGGCATCGAGGTCGCCTGATAGCACGCGTACACCGCCGCGAGCGCTACGGGTTTCAGTGCGGGTCCGGAGAGACCGCCGACGGCTGGTGCAAGCGACGGCCGCAGCGTGCGCGCGTCGAGCGTCAGCCCGCGCAGCGTGTTGACCAGCGACAACCCGTCGGCCCCTGCTTCGCACGCGGCACACGCGACGGCGCCGATGTCGGGAACAGCGGCCGACAGCTTCGCCCATAGGGGCTTCCGCGTCGCGAGGCGCGCGCTCGCGACGATCCGCGCTGCCGACTCGGACGGCGACTCGACATTCGGACAGGAGACATTCAGCTCGATCGCAGCGACCTCGGCGTGGTCGTCGAGTCGCGAGCAGATCTCGGCGTATTCCTCCGCCGCGAACCCGCCGACTGAGACCCAGATCGGGATCTCGAGCTTCGCGAGCCGCGGTAGGTTCCCCGTCAGGAAACGGTCGATCCCGGGATTGGCGAGGCCGATCGAGTTCAGCATCCCGACCTCCGCCTCGGCGATGCGGACGGGCGGGTTCCCGTCGCGCGGGAGCGGCGTCACCGTCTTCGTCACGAAGGCGTCGAGTGAGCGCGCGACCTCGGGCGCCGTCAGCGCGTCGAGGCATCCGCTCGCGTTCAGGAGCACAGGACCGGTCCCTCCACGCACAGGCGTTTCAGCGCGCCGTCGAGCTCGACCGCACAGCCGTAGCAGGCGCCGTAACCGCATGCCATCGGTGCCTCCCACGCCAGCTGCGCCGTCGGCGCGAGAGCGCGCACGGCCTCCAGCATCGGCTCCGGGCCGCACGCGAGGATCGCCGCGTCGGGATCGACCAGCTCGGTCACCAGCCGCGGCTCGACACACACCTCGGCGTCAGGGACGAGCCCGGCCGCCTCGGCATGCCAGTCACTTCGAAAGCCGAGGACGGCGGGCGGTCGCCCGAGGGCTTCCGAGAGGTACGGGAGCGGCGCGATGCCGATTCCTCCGCCGACGAGCAACGGACGCTCGACGTCGAGCTGGAATCCGTTCCCGAGCGGGCCGAGGATCGCGAGCCTGTCGCCGCCCTCGAGCCCGCAGAGAGCGCGCGTACCGGGACCGATCGGGTCGATCAGGAACGCGAGCTCACCGGGCGGCGCGAGGCAGACCGACATCGGCCGTGGAAGCAGGCGCCCCGGCGCCTCGAGCATGAAGAACTGCCCAGGGATACCCGGGTCCAGTCCGCCGCGCGTGACACGCAAGAGCGTGTACGGGCCGACGCGCTCGCTCGCGACGACGCTAAGCCGCTCGCGTCTCATCGATGCGCTCCTGGAGCGAGAGGGACTCCTCGGTCCTGGCGTTGGCGATCGCGTGGACCGCGGCCGCGGCACCCGCCAGCGTCGTGATGCACGGCACGCGCGCGACGAGCGCGGCTTCACGGATCAGGTAGCCGTCCGTTCGCGCGCCGGAACCGAACGGCGTGTTGATCACGAGGTTGCACCGCCCGCGCCTGATCAGGTCGACGACGCTCGGCCCGCCTCCCGGCTCGGTCACTTTGCGAACGCGCGCGACGTCCAGCCCCGCCGCAGTCAGCGCCTCGGCGGTTCCCGCAGTCGCGAGCAGCCGGAAGCCGAGCTCCTCGAGCACCGCCGCCACCGGAACGACCGCATCCTTGTCGGCGTCGTGCACGGATAGGAAAACGGTGCCCTCGCTCGGCAGCGGCCTCCCGGCAGCACGTTCGGCCTTGGCGAACGCGGTCGGCAGATCCGCGGCCGTCGCCATGACCTCGCCCGTCGACCGCATCTCCGGACCGAGGACCGGGTCTGCGCCCGGGAACCGCGCGAACGGCAGCACCGCCGCCTTCACTGCGACGTGGCGGAGCTTCGTCGACGCCGGAAGCCCGAGCTCCGACAGCTTCGCGCCCGCTGCGACGCGGCAGGCCGCCGCCACGAGGTTGACGCCCGTGGCCTTCGATGCAAACGGCACCGTTCGTGACGCGCGCGGGTTCGCCTCGAGCACATAGATCCGGCCGTCCGCGATCGCGAGCTGGACGTTGAGCAGACCGACGACGCCGAGCGCCGGGGCGAGCCGACTCACGATCGCCCTGATCTCGGCATCTTCCGCCGTCGTCAACGACGGCGCCGGCAGGACGCACGCGGAGTCGCCGGAGTGGACTCCCGCCTCTTCGACGTGCTGCATCACCGCGCCGATGTGGGTCCACTCGCCGTCCGAGACGGCGTCAACGTCGATCTCGACGGCGCGCTCGACGAAGCGGTCGATCAGGACCGGCCGGTCGATCTCGCCGATGTCCCCGGGCGAGTAGCAGATGCGCATCGCACGGCCGCCGAGCACGTAGGAGGGCCGGATCAGCACCGGGTAGCCGATCCGCCGAGCGACCGTGCGTGCCTCGTCGGCCGTCGACGCGATCCCCCACTCCGGGCACGCGATTCCGAGTGCGTGAAGCAGCGCGCCGAACCGCTCGCGATCTTCCGCGAGGTCGACGGAGTCGAACGGCGTGCCCATGATCGGCACTCCCGCGGCTTCGAGGGCCCGCGCGAGCTTCAGCGGCGTCTGCCCGCCAAACTGGATCGCGACGCCGGCCGGCCGCTCGCGGTCGCAGATCGCAAGCACCGACTCGACGTCGAGCGGCTCGAAGTAGAGGCGGTCGGATGTGTCGTAGTCGGTCGAGACCGTTTCGGGGTTGCAGTTGACCATCACGGCCTCGTAGCCGAGCGCGCGGAACGACTGCGCGGCGTGCACGCAGCAGTAGTCGAACTCGATTCCCTGGCCGATACGGTTCGGCCCCGACCCGAGAATGACGACTCGCGGTGCGCCGACCGCCGGCGGAGCCTCGTCCGCCTCACCCCAGGTCGAGTAGTAGTAGGTCGACGCCGCCTCCACCTCTCCGGCGCACGAGTCGACGCGGCGGTACGAGGGACGAACGCCGCAGGCGCGCCGTCGTGCGCGGATGTCGTCCTCCGACGTGTCGCACCACTCCGCGATCTCGGCGTCGGAGAGCCCGAAGCGCTTCAGCTTCACCCAGTCGTCCGCGACGAGGTCCCCTGCCGATGACCACGTGATCTCCGTACGAGCGACCTCCCGGTGGAACCACGGGTGCGCTGCGTCCGGCAACTGCCACTGCCCGCGCGAGTCGAGCTCCCGCGAGCGGTGCGCCTTCCGGAATGCCTCGAGAAACGTGCGTTTGACGACGACGTAGTCGAGCGTCGGCTCGAAGCTCGCCGGCGTCGTCCCGGTCAGGTCGTTCGGGATCTCGTCGAGCGTGTAGCCGACAGCGAGCTTCGCGGCGACCTTTGCGATCGGGTAGCCGGTCGCCTTCGACGCGAGCGCGGACGACCGCGAGACGCGCGGGTTCATCTCGATCACGCGCAGCTCCCCCGTGTCGCGGTTGCGCGCGAACTGAATGTTCGATCCGCCGCACTCGACACCGACCGCGCGCACGACCGCGGCGGCAGCGTCGCGGAGCTCCTGGTACGCGTAGTCGCTCAATGTCATCTGCGGCGCGACGGTCACGCTGTCGCCCGTGTGGACACCCATCGGATCGATGTTCTCGATCGAGCAGACGATGACGACGTTGTCGTTGCGGTCGCGGACGACTTCGAGCTCGAACTCGTCCCAGCCGCGGACGGACTCCTCGACGAGCACCTGGTGGATCGGGCTCTCGGCAAGCCCGAGCTCGACCTGACGCCGGAGCTGCTCCGTCGTCTCGACAAACCCGCCGCCGTGGCCGCCAAGCGTAAACGCCGGCCGCACGACCGCCGGGGTCTGCAGGCCGCCGAGCTCGCCCACGTTGGTGACGATCCGCGAATCGGGCACGTGCAGTCCGACCGACTGCACCGCATCGCGGAAGAGCTCGCGGTCCTCGGCGCGCGCGATCACGTCGAGCGGCGCGCCGATCAACTCGATCTCGAGATCGGCGAGGATGCCCGACTGGGCGAGCTCGCGCGCGAGGTTCAGCGCCGTCTGCCCGCCCATCGTCGGGAGCAGCGCGTCCGGCCGCTCGCGGGCGAGGACGTCGCCGACACCCGCGACGTCGAGTGGCTCGAGATACGTGCGGTCGGCGAAGCCCGGGTCGGTCATGATCGTCGCCGGATTGGAGTTGACGACGATCGTGCGGTAGCCGTCCTCGCGCAGCACCTTGAGCGCCTGGCAGCCGGCGTAGTCGAACTCGCACGCCTGCCCGATCACGATCGGGCCGCTTCCGATCAGCACGATCGATTCGAGATCAAGCCGCTTCGGCATACGCCACCCCCTCAATCCACTGCTCGAGTAGCGGCCACGCGTCGTGCGGGCCAGGCCCTGCTTCTGGATGGAACTGCACCGACTGCGCCCGCTCGGCGACGAAGGTCAGGCCCTCGACCGTGCCGTCGTAGAGCGAGACATGCGTCGCCTCGCGCGCTTCGGTCGGGGCGACGGCGAAGCCGTGGTTCTGGGCGGTAACGAGAACGCGATTCGACGCGCGGTCGAGAACCGGGTGGTTCGCGCCACGGTGTCCGAACGGGAGCTTGTACGTCTCGTGTCCCGCGGCGAGCGCGAGCAGTTGGTGGCCGAGGCAGATGCCGAGAATCGGCACACGGCCGAGAAGCGCCTGCACGGTCGCAACCTCGTCGACGAGCGGACCGGGATCCCCAGGTCCGTTCGAGAGGAGCACGCCGTCGAAGCGCAGCAACTCGTCGGCATGGACATCGTGCGGAAACACCGTCACTTCCGCCCCGGCGCCGGCGAGGCGGCGAAGGATCGACCGCTTGCAGCCGTAATCGACGACCGCGATCCGTGTGCGGCCGACGTCGGAGTAGATGTACGGGACGCGCGTCGAGACGTCGCCGGCGAGCGCCCGCCCGGTCATGGGCTCCTGGCCGCGGGCGACGGCGACCGCCTGCTCGGACGACGACGCACCCGTGACGGCGACGGCCCGCATCGCTCCGGCTTCGCGAAGCCTCACCACGAGCGAACGCGTGTCGATCCCGGTCAGCGCGACGATGCCCCGCTCGTGGAGCCAGTCCGTCCACGCCGGGCCGCGAGCCTCGCGCATCACGACGGCGCGCGCATGCACGGATCGCGACTCGCTCCGGCCTTCCGCGACGCCGTAGTTCCCGACCATCGGCGCGGTGAAGCAGACCAGCTGCTCGGCGAAGGAGGGGTCGGTGACGATCTCCTGGTAGCCGGTCATCGCGGTCGTGAAGACCGCCTCTCCGACCGCGAACCCATCGGCCGCGACCGACTGCCCGCGGAAGACCGTTCCGTCCTCGAGCGCGAGGAACCCGGTCATGCCGCGTACACCAGTCGGCCCGCGGCCACGGTCGCGCGCACGCGGCCCTTCACCGTCGCCCCGAGCAGCCACGAGTTGACCGAGCGGGAACGGAACGCCTGCTCGTCGATGCGGTAGCTCGCCTGCAGATCGAGCACGACGAGGCTCGCCGCCGCACCGACGGCGATCCGTGGCTCGTCGAGCCCGTATGCGCGCGCCGGCCCCGTCGACATCCGCTCGAGCACCGTCGCGAGCGGCACGATCCCCGGCTCCACGAGGTGCGTGTACAGCGCGGCGAACGCCGTTTCGAGGCCGGTGACGCCGAACGGCGCGGCCTCGAACGGAACGTCCTTCTCGTGGCGCGCGTGCGGTGCATGGTCGGTGGCGATGCACGTGACCGTGCCGTCCTTCAGCGCCTCGATCAGGGCGGCTCGGTCCGACTCGCTGCGCAGGGGCGGATTCATCTTCACGTTGGGATCGAGCGAACGGACGGCCTCGTCCGTCAGGCAAAGGTGGTGCGGCGTGACCTCGCCGGTCGCCTCGATCCCCGCCTGCCGCGCACGCCGCAGCGCCTGAACCGACTCCCACGCCGAGAGGTGGAGCAGGTGCAGCGGCTGCCCCTCGTACGCGGCCAGGGCGAGGTCCCGTTCGACCATCACGCTTTCCGCCACCGACGGGTAGCCGGTGAAGCCGAGCTCCGCCGAGACGGCGCCTTCGTGCATCTGGCCGCCGCGAGAGAGCGTCGGCTCTTCGCAGTGCAGCGCGATCCGCCGTCGCATCACCGACCCGTACTGGAGCGCACGGCGCATCAACCCGGGCGACGTCACCGGCAGGCCGTCGTCGCTGAAGCCGGCCGCGCCGGCGTCGGCGAGCTCGCCCATCTCGGTGAGCTCTGCGCCGCCCTGCTGCTTCGTGATCGCCGCGAGGAAGCCGACCGGAATCTCCGCGTCGCGTCGTGCGGTATCGACGAGCGAGCGGAGCGACGCCGCGGAGTCGACGACGGGATCCGTGTTCGGCATCGCGAGAATCGCGCAGTAGCCGCCGGCGGCCGCCGCGGCCGTGCCGCTCGCGATCGTCTCCTCGTCTTCGCGTCCGGGCGTGCGGAGGTGGACATGCGGATCGACGAACGCCGGCGCGACGACGAGGCCGTCCGCGTCGACCACGCGGTGCGAGTTCGTGTCGAGGTCGGTCCCGAGCGCAGTAATTACGCCGTTGTCGACGCGGACGTCGATCGTCGCGTCGATTCCCTGCGCGGGATCGAGCACGCGCGCGCCGCGCACGACGAGGTTCTCGCCCGCGCCTTCCTTGACGAACAGCATCGCCGCCATCACGCCACCTCGACCGGGTCGCCGACCGGCACCGGCGCGGGCGCGCCGACGAGCAGGTCGTACAGGACCGCCATGCGGGTCACGAGCCCCGCCCGCACCTGCGTCTCGATCAGCGCGTCCGCGTGATCGGCGACGCGCGGGTCGATCTCGACGCCGCGGTTCATCGGGCCGGGATGCATCACTTTCTGCCCCGGTCGCAACCGCTCCGGCGTCACGCCCCATTTCGCCGTGTACTCGCGCAGCGACGGCACGTAGTTCGCGCCCTCCTGCATCCGTTCACGTTGCATCCGCAGCACGTAGACGACATCCGCGCCCGCGATCGCGGAGATGTCCGTCGTCGTCTCGCAGCCCATCGCCTCGATCTCGCGCGGCAGGAGCGCGGGGGGCGCGACGAGCGTCACGTGCGCGCCCATCAGCGCAAGTGCCTGGACGAGGGGATCGGCGACGCGCGGGTCGATCTCGACGCCGCGGTTCATCGGGCCGGGATGCATCACTTTCTGCCCCGGTCGCAACCGCTCCGGCGTCACGCCCCATTTCGCCGTGTACTCGCGCAGCGACGGCACGTAGTTCGCGCCCTCCTGCATCCGTTCACGTTGCATCCGCAGCACGTAGACGACGTCCGCGCCCCCGATCGCAGAGATGTCCGTCGTCGTCTCGCAGCCCATCGCCTCGATCTCGCGCGGCAGGAGCGCGGGGGGCGCGACGAGCGTCACGTGCGCGCCCATCAGCGCAAGTGCCTGGACGAGGGAGCGCGCGACGCGCGAATGCAGGACGTCTCCGACGATCGCAACGTGCAGCCCGTCGATGCGGCCGAGCTCCTGCTTGATCGCGTAGAGGTCGAGCAGCGCCTGCGTCGGATGCTGGTGCTTCCCGTCGCCGGCGTTGACGACGTGCGCGTCCGTCACGCGCGCGACGAGTTGCGGCGCGCCGATCTGCGGGTGGCGGATCACGATCACGTCGGGGTCGTAGGCACCGAGCGTGAGCGCCGTGTCCTTCAGCGACTCGCCCTTGTCGACGGACGAGCCGCTCGACTTGATCGACATCGTGTCGGCCGACAGCCGCTTCGCCGCGAGCTCGAACGACGAGGACGTGCGTGTCGACGACTCGTAGAAGACGTTGATCACGAGCCGGCCCTTGAGCGTCGGAAGCTTCTTGACCTCCCGCTCGAGGCTGCGCTCGAACGTCCGCGCGGTCGCGAGCAACCGCTCGAGGTCGTCGCGACCGACGTCGCGAATCGAGATGAAATGCCGCCGCGCGGGCGGCTCGGGCGGACGGAGGTCCTCCCGCATGACGTGGATGTCACCCATGTGACGACTCCTCGGGGTTTTGGACGAGCAGGACTTGGTCGACCTCGTCGATCTCGACGAGCTGCACCTGGATCCGCTCATCGCGGGAGGTCGGAAGGTTCTTGCCCACGTAGTCGGGGCGGATCGGCAGCTCGCGGTGGCCACGGTCGACGAGAACGGCGAGCTGGATCCGTTCGGGTCGGCCGTAGTCGAACAGCGCCTCGATCGCCGCCCGGATCGTCCGGCCGGTATAGAGCACGTCGTCGACCAGCACCACCGTCTTCCCCTCGAGCGGGAAGTCGAGGGACGTCGACCTGACGATGGGTTGCGGGTGAAGGGGCGCGCCGCCGCCGCGAACGTGGACGTCGTCGCGGTAGAAAGTGATGTCGACCGCGCCGATCGCCGGCGCTTCGCGGGCGCGTTCGGCGACGAGGCGCCGCAGCCGGTGCGCGAGCGGGACGCCCCGCGTCTGGATGCCGACGAGCGCGACCCGGCCGAGGTCGGGATTCCCCTCGATGATCTCGTGCGCGATCCGCGAGAGCGTCCGCCGGAGGGCCTGGTCGTCGAGGAGGACGGTTCCCGCCGGGACCTCGGCCACGCTCAAGGTGCGCAGGGGCCGACGGGGATGAGGGCGTGCAGCGTCATTCGACTCCTTTCCGGCCTCACTGGACCGGGTTAAAGGGGTTCGTGTCGCGTGGGACTGTAACCGCGGCGCCGGACGTACAACGCGGTCCACTGCCGCGCGTCGAGGTCGCGCGGGTTCGCGCGCGCGTCGAATCCGAGCTCGGTCGCGGCGCGCTTCAGCTGCTTCGGCGTCAGAACGCCGCGGAGGCCGTCGCGAAACCCTCGCGCGAGAAAGCCCCGGAACTCGCGCGCCGCCTCCGGCGCGACGAACGGCCGCTCGCGGCGAACAGCCCGCAGCACCGCGGCGTCGACGGACGGCGGCGGCGCGAAGCAGCAGCGCGGGACGCGGCGCACAAGCGCGAGCTCGTGCCACACCGACCAGTCAATGCCGAGTTGCGTGCTCGGCCACACCGACGTCCGCTTCGCCGCCAGCCCCCACTCGACGATCAGGTCCGCGGACTGCAGCGGCACGGCCGGGTCGAGCAGGCGCCGCAGGATCGCGGTGCCGGACGCGAACGGGAGGTTCGCGACGACGCGGAACGGCTGGCGCGGCAACGGCGCATGGAGCGCGTCGGCCTGGACGACGTCCGGGAAGCGCCGGCGCAGGTCCGCGGCGAGCCGTGGGTCCAGCTCGATGGCCTGGACTCGAGCGCCGGCTCGAACGAGCGCGGCCGTCAGCAGACCGCGGCCGGCGCCGATGTCGAGGACGAGCTCGCCCGGGCGTATCCCGGCTGCGCGAACCAGCTCCGCTGCGAAGGCGCTACTGCGGAGGAAGTGCTGCGCCCGCGGCCGCGACGAACGTCGCTCGCCCACGGACACGGAAGAAGACGGTGGTCATCGTCATCGAGACGGGAAGCGTAGACGCTGAGGTCAGGAGCTGCCGAGTGCCGAACGGACCTTGCCGACGGCTTCGGTCTCGGCCGCTTCCCCGCCCGCGGCCGCATCCGCAACGGACTGGGCGACCTCGAGCACGAACGAGCGGTACGCCTCCAGCTCTTCGGGCGCCTTCGCCTCGAGCAACGAGACCGCCGTCTGCAACGCCGCGATCGTCTCCTGCTCGATCTTCTCGGGGTGCGATGTGACGCCGAAGCCGGTGCCGCCGCCGAGCGCGGCGACCTCCCGCACGACCGGGCTCGAGCTGCTGCTGCGCGCGCCCGAGACGTGGCGCGCGAGCGCGCCGGCCTCCTTGAACGTGTCGAAGAAACTGCGGTCGCTCAGCGAGACGAGCAGGCCGGCACCCGTCACGCCCTTGTGAAGCGTCTGCAGCTCGTCGTGGGTCAGCGTCTCCGCCATCGCTCTCTCCTTCCAGGGTCGCTGCGAGCCGGTGCTACGGCTCGGCAACCAGGTCGTCGGGCTCGGTTCCGGACTCGATCGCGTCCTTCGCCGCCTCGAGCGCCGACTCCGGAACGAGGATCGCCACTGCGTCCGCGTCGACCTCGGGCTCGAGCGTCGACGCGATGCCGACGGCACGGAGGATCTCCTGGATCTCCTCCGCCTCACTCGCGTCGGCGGCGACTGCGGCATGCACCATCTCGCTCATTGCGCGGCCGATGATACGGGGTCGGCCTCGCGGCGGTGCGCCGCGCCACCCTTGACGAGTTGCGGCCCGCCTCGCTCCGGGAACGGCACCTCGATCACGTCGAAGTCCCTCGGAACGACGCTCGCGGGGAACCTCCGCTGCCTGGGTCGCGGTTTGGTGGAGCGTCTCCGCCGCGCGCTCGCGATCCTCGTCCGCGAACGTCGCCTCCGTCACGAGCACGTCCGCCTCCCACGCCGCCTCGACGACCTCGTCCGACGGAGCGGTGTCGCCGGTGACGACGAGCTTCCGGCCTGCGCGCGACGCGCCGAGCACCTCGTCGGGTGCGACCGTCCGCCCGTCGACCGAGATCTGCTCGCCGCGCTGCAGCCGGCCGCGCAGGGTCGGCGGCACCCCGCGCGCGTCGGCGGCTTCCACGTCGAACCGGCCGGGCCGGAGCCGCTCGATCAGCGACCAGCCGAGCGCCGACACACCGTGGCGGACGCCGAACGTTGCGAGCCGGTAGCCGTCGCGTTCGACCGTGTCACCCGGAGTGAGCTCGACGAGCTCGACCTCGTAGGACAGCTTCCCGAGCACGCGGCGCAACGAGCCCACGAGATCGACGAGGCCCCTCGGTCCGTAGACCGTCAGCGGCAGCTCGCGTCCGCGCAAAGCGAACGTCTTCAGCATCCCGGGAAGCCCGAGCATGTGATCCGCATGGAAATGCGTCAGGAAGATCTCCTGCAGGTCGACGAGGCCGACCGACGAGCGCAGCAGCTGGCGCTGCGTGCCCTCGGCGCAGTCGAACAACAGCCGCTCTCCGCCGCGACGGATCAGGAGCGCTGCCGGCGCGCGCGTCGCCGTCGGCATCGACCCGGATGTGCCGAGAAACACGATGTCGAGATCCACGCGCCGATTGTAGGGTTGGCCACCGTGACCGACCTCCACGTGGACGAGTGGGGCGACGGAGCTCGGGTCGTCCTGGTGCACGGGAGCATGGCCGCCGGGCGCGAGACGTGGCACGACCAGCGTCCGCTCGCCGACGATCACCAGCTCGTCGTCCTCGACCGCCGCAGCTACGGCGACAGCCCCGACGGCGACGGCGACTTCGAGCGCGACGCCGGCGACGTCGCCGAGTTGCTCGACGGCGGAGCACACCTCGTCGGCAACTCGTACGGGGGCGTCGTCGCGCTGCTGGCTGCGGGACTGCGGCCGGAGTCCGTGCGGTCGCTGACCGTCGTCGAGCCGCCGGCACTCGGCCTCGTCCGCGGTCGCGAGGCCGTCGAGGAGTTCATCGGCCGGGTCGACGCCGCCCGCCGCGAGGCGAGCGACGGTGCCGATTACGCACGGCGGTTCATCACGTCGTTCGGGTTCGACGAGCCGGAGCGGCGGCCGGCCGGCCGGGCGCTTCGAGCCGCGACGGCTTCGTGGCGCGAGCGGCCGCCGTGGGAGGCTGCAGTGCCGCTGGCGACGCTCGAGCAAGCGCCGTTCCCGATGCTCGTCGTCCGCGGCGCGTGGGACGTCGCGCCGCCGACAGCTCGACGGATCGGCCGAGCGGCGCTCCACCCGGTGTGCGACGTGCTGGCGGAGCACGCGCGGGCGAGGACGCTGACAGTGCCGGGCACGTCGCACGCCGCGCAACGCGGCGTCGTCTTCAACGACGAGCTGCACGCGTTCTGGGAGGAGGCGTCGTGACGGACGTCCGTGAGCTTCTGCGCCGCGACGTCGAGACGCGCGAGTACGACGCGATCCGCGAGCTGTGGAAACAGCACTCGATCGCCGAGGACGAACGCGACCTCGCCGGGCTGATCTCGACGCTCACCGAGGACTGCGTCTACGAGCTCGCCCAGACGGGCCACCGGTGGGAGGGCCACGACGGCGCGGCGCGGTTTTATACCGAGCTGCTGACGGCGTTCCCGGACGTCAAATTCGAGCTGACCGACATCGTGATCGGGCCGCAGGGCGTGTGGGAGGAGGCCGACGTCAGCGCGACGCACCGAGCTGCCTGGCTCGGCGTGCCGCCGAGCGGGGAACGGCTCCTCTGGAAGGTCGCCATCTTCTTCCCCTGGGACCGGGAGCGGCGGAAATTCCAGGGTGAGAGGGTCTACACGGCCGGCCTGCCGATCGCCGAGTTGCGCGCTGCTGTTACCTAGGTACTAGGGCAGGACGAGCCGCTCGCCCGGCACGAGCGTCGTGCCGTCGAGATGGTTGCGCTGCTGCAGCTTCCAGATGCCGTCACGCGGATCGCCGGCGTAGTGCGACGCCGCGATCGACCAGAGCGTGTCGGCCGGCTTGACCACGTATACCCCGGGATGTTCTGCGCCGCCGGAAGGCCGCGCGTAGATCCCGACGGCGAGCGCCGCGGCGAGTACGATCATCACAAGTTTGGGGAACATGTGTTCGCCATGATAGCGAACACGTGTTCGCCTTGTCAAGAAAGGGTGACGAGCTCCGGGGTCACTCTCGTCCCCCGCACGTTCAGCATGAGCATCGCGTGAGACGGCGCCGACCGTCGCTCGGTCGGCGAGCCGGGATTGAGCACCCAGAGGTGCTGGAAGCGCTCGACCTGGGGCACATGGGTGTGGCCGTAGATGACGACCCCGCACTCGGGAAACCGCGCTGCGAGCCGCGCCTCGCGGCCGGCCCGGGGGCCCGCTATGTGGACCATCCCGATCCGCACGTCCCCCACCTCGACAACCCGTTCGTGTGGCAGCGACTCCTTGAGGGACGGCTCGTCCATGTTCCCGTAGACCCCCTCGACCGGCGGCCCGAGCGCACGGAGCTCCCGGAGGAACTCCGCCGTCACGAAATCCCCGCCGTGGAGGATCAGGTCGGACGCGCCCAACAGTCGGAGGCACTTGTCCGGTAGCGCGCGGGCCCCGCGCGGAAGGTGCGTGTCCGAAATGACAGCGAGGCGCGTCAGCGCCGCCGTTCTATCGCGTTTTGAACGCGCGCGCGAAGCTCGCCGAGCGGCCGCCGTTCCATTCGGCGTGGAGCTCGACCCGGACGCGATACGAGCCGCGGCCCAGATGCGGGAGCTTGAACCGGATCGTGGTGTCGTTCCCGCCGTCGCCCGTCGCCGCGCTGAGGACGCGCTTGCCGCGCAGGAGGGTCACCTTCCACGAGTAGCCCTCGTCGGCGGAGATCGTGAACCACCGCCCGAGCCGTCGGAAGTCCGCCTTCGCGCCGGCCAGCGCCGTCGAGTGGCGCCACGCGTGCGGCGCCGCCTGGCAGCTGCGGTCCGCCGACGCGGCCGCCTTCACGAGAGCGTACGAGGCGCGGTGCGAGCCGTCGACGAGCTCGAGCCCGCTCTGCCACCCCGCGAGCGACGACTCGTCCACGAGATGGAAGATGTTGTACAGCGCCACGTCGGGATCGCACGCGAGCTGCGCCATCAGCTGCGAGTAGAAGGCGCCTTGCGTCGTGTCGGCGATCGCCGGCACCGTTTCCTTGCCGTAGTACGACGAGGCCTTGTTCGGCGCGATCCCTGCCTGCCACCCCGACTCGTCGACGAACAGGCGGACGAACGGGCCGGGCCCCGACCCGCCGCCGGCCTCCTGGAACAGTGGCTGCGCCGTCCCGTGGAACGCGTCCCACCACGCCTGCTTGAAGCGGTCGAGGTTCGCGCAGCCGACGTTCGGCCACACGAAGCCGACGAAGGGGCCATCGGTGTTCGTGCGGGGGTAGCAGTGCAGCGAGACGTCGTCGGCGATCGGCCGGTTGCGGCCGCTCGCGCGATAGGCGGCGCCGATCTCGGCAAGGAACGACAGCGGTGAGTGCGAGACGTTGCTCGGCGCGTCCGGGTCGTCGTTGCCGCGCGGCGAGAACCCGAAGCCGATCACGTCGATGCTCGGGTTGACGGCCTTGAGCGCGTCGTAGCACGCCGCCATTGCCGCCTCCTGTACCGATCCCGCCACGCCCCGGTCCGCGGCGTCGTACTGCGGCTGTTGGAACCGGGTCTGATTGCCCTCGTTCAGGCAGATGATCCTCGTCACCGACGGGTAACGGCGCGCGACCTGAGCCGCGAACTGCGCGAAGAGCTGGATCCCGTTCGGCGCGTCCACGAGCGCACGCGCCTTCGCCGGGTAGATCGAGAACACGAGGTCCACCCCGTGCGCGATCGCCTGGGGAACCGAACGGTCGAGGAACGGCTGGTCGACGATCGTCGTCGGCCGCGACGGATCCCACTGCACGCTCACGCGATTCTCGTTCAGCCCGAGATCGTTGAGCGTCGAGAAGAACCCCGCACCGCCGTCGCTCGCGTACTTCCCGGCGTCGTCGGTGATCCCGAACGTCGTCGCCGACGCCGAACCGGCGATCACCAGGATCGCGCATAGAGGCAGCAGCGCCGCAATCGCCCGCATCACTGCTCTTTTCGGCAGCTCAGCCGCGGTGGTTGAGGACCGCTTCGAGGAGCTTCCCGGCGCCGAACCGCACCGGGTCGTCGGCGGGAAGGCCGGTCTCGGCCTCGGCGTCATCGATCGCGGCGCGCGCGCCGTTCTCGTCCAGCGCCGATGTGTTGAGCGCGACGCAGGCGACCTTCGCCGGGCGCAGCCTGAGGGACAGCCGCTCGTGCAGTTCGACGAGCTCGGCGAGGCCGGGGATCGGCGAGTGCGTCGCGTCACCCTCGACCTCGGTTCGCCCCGCCTCGTGACACAGGACGTAGAGGTGCGGCGCGCTCCCGTGGATCAGACCCAGCGTCACGCCCGAGTAGATCGGGTGGAGGATCGCACCCTGTCCCTCGACCCAGAGGAGGTCGCCGCGGGCACCGCCCTCGACGACCAGCCGCTCGGCCGCGCCGGCCAGGAAGTCTGAGACGACGGCGTCGACCGAGATCCCCCAGCCCGCGATTGCGATCCCTGTCTGCCCGGTCGGGACGAACACGGAGCGCAGTCCGCGTCGGCGCGCCTCGAGATCGAGCTCGCAGGTCGCCGTCATCTTCCCGATCGCGCAATCGGAACCCACGGTCAGCACGATCGTCGCGTCCACGTCGAGGTTCGCGCCGGTCGCGGTGCTCAGATCCCCCGGCGGCTCGCGAAGGTCGCGGAGCTCGACGCCGCGCTCGCGCGCAAGCTCGACCAGGTCGCAATCGTCGGTCAGGCGGACGTGGAGGCCGTTCTCGAGATCGAGGTCGCGCTCGACGCACGCCCGCAGGAGCGCCCGCCAGTCGGCGGGAAAGCGTCCGCCCTGCGTGACGACGCCGACGAGGGCGGTGTCGGGCGCGAACGGCAGCGCCTCGTCGACGCTCGCGACGACGGGGACCCCGTCCATCGCCTCGCCCGCGTGCGACGTGTCGAGGATCGCGACCACGGACTCGCGCCGGTACCGCAGCACGCCGCGCAGCGTCTTTCCGTAATGCGGATCCTGCGAGAACTCCTCGGCAAGGATCAGGTAGCGCTTCTGTGACGGGTCAGGCACCAGATGTCACGCCGAGACCGGGTTCGTCGGCCGGCCGCTGGATCCCGTCGACGAGCTCGACGCCGCGCCAGGGGTCGTCCGAGAGCAGCAGGTTGCCGTCGAGGTCGACGTGGTCGCAGAGGCTCGCGACCTGCGCGGCAGCTGCGATCCCGAGGCCCGACTCGACCATGCAGCCGAGCATCACCTGGAGGCCGAGTGCGCGCGCGGCACTGGCCATGCGCACCGCCTCCCGGATGCCGCCCGACTTCGCGAGCTTGATGTTGATCCCGTGCGCGCGCTCCGCACACGCTCCGACGTCGGCGAGCGTGTGGCAGTCCTCGTCGACGTAGATCGGGATCGGCGATTCGCGCTTCAGCTGCGGGCCGTCGGCGTCCCCCGCGGGAAGCGGTTGCTCGCAGTACTCGACGCCGAGTGCCGCGAGTTGCGGAAGTGCGTCGAGCGCTTCGTCCAGCGTCCAGTATTCATTCACGTCGACCTGCAGCGGCACGTCCGCGACGGCCCGCACCGCGCGCACCCGCTCCACGTCGGCTCCGTCGCGCGCGCCGAGCTTGAGCTTCAGCCGCTTGAACCGGCCGCGCACGCGTTCGGCGCGCCGAGCCATGTCGTCGGGGTCGCCGAGCCAGATCGTCCACGACGTCGGTGGCCCGTCGCGGCGGAGCCCGAGGAGCCGCCACACCGCCACGCCGGCGAGCTTTCCCTGGAGGTCGTGCAGCGCCGCGTCGATCGCGGCTCGCGCGGCGAACTGCTCGTGCGGTAGGCGGCCTTCGATCTCGTCGAGTGCCCAGGGGTCGTCCCCGAGCGCATCCGCGTGGGACTCGACGTACGCGAGCGCCGACTCGGCGGACTCCTCGTAGCGCGCGATCGGCGCGGCCTCGCCGTGGCCCGTCGCCCGCTCGTGCCGGATCTCGACCGCGACGACGTCGGCAGTGTCGGACGCGTCGCGCGCGATCACGAACGTTTCCGCCAGCCTCAGGGTCTCGATCCGGGCCGACGCCTGCACCGGTTCCTACCCTAGACGTGCACCGACGGCGCGCAACGGAGATCTCCGCCGCCCGCGGACGCTTCCGCGCCGACCGAGGCTAGACTGCCCTGATCCCGGCGCCTGTAGCTCAGGGGATAGAGCGTGCGCCTCCGGAGCGCAAGGTCGCAGGTTCGATTCCTGCCAGGCGCATAACGACGCCCCGAGGCTACGGGGAAGCCGCAAGGTTGCGCGGGAAATATGCGTTCCGGGCGGCGGCCCGCGCCGCCGCCCGAAAAACAACACTCAACAGGTCGAACTGAAGTTGTCCACGAAGGCGGTGACATCGCCGTTGGCGTTCACGGTGATGTGAAACACCTCGCTGACGATGAAGCTCTCTGCACCACTCGTCGCCTGGATGTGAAACCGGTTCACGAAAGTCTCAGTGGACCCGCCAGAAGGGCTCGTCACCACGATGTCGCGCGTAAGCCCAGTTGCGACGTACCTCGTCCCGGTGGTCAGGTCGACGCCCATGATGCCCTGTGGCTGGAAGTGCGAC